>JAKBCR010000144.1 GCA_021807675.1 Pseudomonadota bacterium | reverse complement strand
CGTCAGATCCAACAGGCTCTGGAAGGGTGCCCACTGGCATCTCGAGGTCTTCAGGTGCTGGCGCCAATAGGCGAATGGCTTCTTGCTGAAGGCGACTACGAGCAAAGCGCTGGCCTCGGCCCAGTTCGCCATCAGCGCTTCCGCCGTCGAGAAGCGCGGATCCTCCGCCGCTTCCGGGAGGCCCATGTGCTCGAAGATGTCGCGGATGTACGGACCGGGCGTCAGCGTATTGAGCGTGATGGTCCCGCCGTCCTGCGTCCGATACGTGCCCAAGAACGGGTTGCCCGTAGAAGCACCGGACTTTGGCATTCGCACGCGCCCGGCCACACCGGTCTCCGTAGCTTGGGAGATTGCCGCGCCCGCTGCCCACCAGCCGGTGCTCAAGAGCGAGACGTCGAGCTCGACCGCGCGGCCGGTGCGCTCGCGGTGAAACAGGGCGGCTGAGATGCCGCCGGCGATGTTCATCCCGCCGATGGAATCGCCGAAGGCGGGGATCCCCTGCGGCAGCGGGTTCTCGAGCTCGGCGGGCGACATGGAGAGTCCAATGCCGCTGCGCGTCCAGAAGGCCGTGTTGTCGAAGCCGCCCACCTCGCGCTCGGGGCCCTTATCGCCATAGGCGCTGCCGCGGGCGTAGATGATCCTGGGATTGACCGCCCGAATATGCTGCACGTCGAACTTGTTTTTCTGGCGGGCCGCGGGCAGGTAGTTCGTCAGGAACACGTCGGCGGTGCGCGCGATCTCGTACAGCACCTCCTGGCCTTCGGGTTTCGACAGGTCGAGGCCGACGCTGCGCTTGCCGCGGTTGGGGTGCTCGATGAGGGTGTGGCGCAGCGGATCGATCTTCTGACCGCCGAGATTGATGAACCCACGCTGGGTATCGCCGCGCACCGGGTGCTCGATCTTGATCACATCGGCGCCCCATTCGGCCAGAACCGCGCCGGCGGCGGGCACGAAGGTGAACTGCGCCACCTCGAGCACGCGGACCCCTTGCATTACCTCTGTCATCTGAACCTCTCGAAATAACCGTTGATCCTGGTTCCCCATCGACGGAATCGACCCCGAAATCATGAAGCGACGCGACCTGGCGATTCAGGTACAGGGAGGTGCCCCGCCGCCGCAGGGCGAGGCGGTGCTTTCAGCGAAGCACTGCTTCGCTCCGCCGAGCGAGCCTCGAGCAAAAAACCGCGCTTTTTGCTCGAGGCGCGCTGGGCCGGGCCGGAGGGCCGGATCCAGCGCTTCATACTACTCAAACTCGCCAGGCGACGACCTTGCTCTCGAGGTATTCCTCGATGCCCTCGAGGCCCCACTCGCGGCCGATTCCGCTCATCTTGTAACCGCCGAACGGCAGGTCGCCGGCGATGCACATGCCACCGTTCACGCTGACCGAGCCCGTGCGGATCCGGTTGGCCAGGCGCAGCCCCTGCGCGAGATCGCCAGTCGCGATACCGCCGGAGAGACCGTAGTCGCTTTCGTTGGCGATGCGCACGGCGTCGTTTTCATCCTCGAACGCGATGACCACCAGCACCGGGCCGAAGATCTCCTCGCGGGCGATGCGCATGTCGTTGGTCACGTTGACGAAGCAGGTCGGCTCGATGAACCAGCCGCCGCCCTTGTCGGGTCGCTTCTTGCCGCCGGCGAGCAGGGTCGCGCCCTCGCGTTGGCCCAGCTCGATGTACCCCATGACCCGCTCCATCTGCTTCTTCGAGATGACGGGGCCCATGACCTGCGCGGGGTCGTCGAAGTCGCCCCACTTGCCTTCGTAGGCCGCATAGGCCCGGCGCAAGATCTCCACAGCCTCGGCGTAGCGCTTGCGCGAGACCAACAGCCGCGATTGCACCGCGCAACCCTGCCCGGCGTGGCCCACCAGCATCGTCGAGGCGACTTCCTGGGCGAAATCGGGCGCATCGTCGAGTACGATCTTCGCCGACTTGCCGCCGAGCTCCAGGAACAGCCGCTTCAGGGTCGGCGCACCCTTCTCCATGATGCGCTTGCCGACCGCCGTCGAGCCGGTGAAGCTGATCAGGTCGACGCGCGGGTCGGTCACCAGCATCTCGCCCGCCATCGCCGGATCGGCGCCGGTGACGACGTTGAAGACGCCAGCCGGAAAGCCAGCCTCCGCCGCCAGCTCCCCCATCAGCGCGCCCACGCCCGGCGTGTCGGGAGCGGGCTTGAGGATCACGGTGCAGCCGGCGAGCAGGGCCGATACCACCTTGCCGATGTTGACATACAGCGGCACGTTCCAGGGCGTGATGGCGCCCACCACGCCCACGGGCTCATAGACCACCTTGCGATGGCTGCGATACTGCGGCGGGCCGGCCTCGCCGTAGTCCTTCTCCCACTGGATCTGCGGGAAGAGCTCGAGCAGCGCCTTGTAGCACCCGAGCGCCATCCCGAGCTGCGCGCGCGGCACATAGCCGAGAGCCGAGCCACCCTGCACCCGGCACAGCGTTGAAAATCGCTCCTGGTTGGTCTCGAGCAGCCCGTACAGCCGCTTCAGCAGTGCGAAGCGAGTCGAATGGTCGGTGGACCAGGCGGTCGCATCGAAAGCACGGCGCGCGGCGGCGATGGCCTGCCTCACATCCTCCGCAGCGGCATCCGCGGCGCGGCCAACCACTTCGCCGGTCCACGGACCGATGGTGTCATAGGTCCTCTCGCCCGCCGCTCGGCGAACCGCGCCGTCGATGTAAAGCCTGGTCTCGGAAAGCAACTGCACGGCGGGCTCCTTGGTTTCGATTCAGGGGAGGGGTATCGGGGTTGAGGCCGATCGTCATGTGATGCCGGCCATCACACATCGGCGCTGACGATCAGCCGGTTTGCGCCGGTGCCAGTGCCGCTTCCACGGCCGCGATCTCGGACTTGAGCCACATCGTCTCGCTCAGATTGACGCCGCCCGACTCTCGCAGCAGCGCTTGCAGGGCGTCGTTCTTGACTGCGAGCGCTGCGGCATTGCCGTGCTCCGCGCCCAGAGCGATGTCGAGGAGGTGCAGCGCCTCGAGCGGGCGCCCCTCGCTCAACCGCTTCCGCGCCCTCGCCGCGAGGGCACCGGCACCGCCCGCGAGCGCCGCGAGGTCCGCATCGATGCTGGATCTCGGCACGGCATAGAGCGAGGTGGTCGAGTCGTAATGGAACCAGCCGGAGTATTCCTCCCAGATCGAGCGAACGGCCCATGACACCTTGCCATGGAACTCCCCGAGGGCGAGGTCCTCGGGCAGCTTGATCTCGCTCATGAGGGTGTAAACGTCCTTGCCGGCATTCATGCCCGCGATCACGGCCTGATTCAGGAAGGAGACCGCGGCATGCATCTTGTCGAGCGCCGCCCGGATCGTCTGCGCACCGCGGATCGGCTCCCCGTGGCCCGTGATCAAAATCTCCGGCTCGAGCCTGCGCACGGTATCGAGAGAGGAAAGGTAGCGCTGCACCAGCCGCGGCTTGTCGCCGCGGACCGTGACCAGGTTGGGAATCGCCAGAAACACGGGACCGAACAGGTTGCCGGTGAACGCGATGCGCTCGTTCGGCATCCATACCGTCACCGAGTCGAGACTCTCACCACCAGGGGTCGAGATCACTTCGAAGCGCCGGCCGCCGAGCTCGAACGCGTAGCGGCGATCGACCGGGATGTCGGGTACGACCTCCGGAGGAGAAGGCGCATTCGCCGCCCGTTTGATGGTGCTGCGCCAGAGCTTGGCCGACCGCCGGCCGAGATAGGGCCCGAGATCGTGGAAGTAGCGCCAGGTATCGACGAAGCGCCGCTCCGCGATCACCTGCGTACCGGGCTCCTTCATCGCTGGCACGCCGCCGTAGTGATCCGCGTGCGCCTGCGTCAGTACGATGTAGCGCAGCGGACCGGTCCGCTTGGGCGCGAGCAGACCCTTGGTGCGCTCAGCGTGGTCCATGAAGCCTGTGTTGACCATCACATCGCCATCGGCCGTCGTGACCAGATAGGCGTTGGAGATGTCCTTGGCCATGAAGATGAAGCCGGTGACCGCCTCGGCGTCCTTTTGCTGATCGCCGGCGAGCACCAGGCCCGCGAGCGCCGGTTTGGCGCTCTCTGGCGTGTTGCGAGGCTCCGTCCCTGCGCCCTCTGAGCCCCGCTTTCCCGAGTCGATAGTCATCGGGAAACCCCTTCGGGCCGGCTGCCGCCGTCCAAAATCGTTCCAGACGATTTTGTCACGCGCCGGCCTCCTCGAACCCAATCATGACCTTCGCGGAGGCAGGCGTGCCCGCGACCCCGAGGGCCTCGACGACTCTGTCGAACGGAAAGCGGTGGCTGATGAGGGACCGCGCCTTGTCCCTGAGGCGAGGGAGGGCGGCGACGACCTCACGCATCTCGTCCGGGTAGCCGACAGCCGTGGTGATCGTCATCTCGGTCGTGAGCATGGCACCAAGATCGATCTGCACCGGCTTCATGTAGGCGGCGGTCACCACCAGCCGCGATTGGAATTTCGCCATGCCGATGACATCGGAAAGAATGCTCGGTGCGCCCGCCGCGTCGATGTAGGCATCGGTCCCTACGGCCTCGCGGCTGAAGAGGCGCGACGAACCATGCAGCTTGAGCAGACGGTCGCGTACGTTGTCCTTCGTTGGGTCGATCGCTTCCCGGGCCCCTAGGGCCTTGGCGCGTGCGAGTCGCTCGGGGGCCAGGTCGAGCGCCACCACGTCCGTCACGCCCCGGTCTACGAGCCACATCACCATGGCAAGACCGATGGGGCCGCACCCGAACACCACTACTTTGTCGCCGGGTTTGACTTGGGCGCGGTTTACACCGTGCAGTCCCACCGCCAACGGCTCCGCCAACGCGGCCACCTCGAAGGGCAGGTCGTCCGGAATCGGCAGGAGACTGGCGCCGACGCGGGCATCGCGCACGAGCAACTCCTCGGTGAAGGCGCCTTCGGGACCGCCGCTGCCAATGTAGCTGGGGGTCATCATCGGGTTGATGACGACGCGTTGTCCCGCGGAGACGCCCTTGACATCAGCGCCCACTGCGAGCACCTCGCCCGCGGCCTCGTGGCCGATCGGTGTCACACCGCCGGGCTTGCGGTGGATACCGCCCACCTTGATGTATGTGAGGTCGCTGCCGCAGATGCCGCAGGCCTTCACCTTCACCACTACATCGGAGTTTCCGGGACGCGGAGCGTCGACCGGGTCGAGTCGGACATCGCCGACACCGTGAATGTTGAGCACCCTTCGCATCAGTTGGGCTCCTTTACTTGGGTACGGGCGGGTTGCGCTGCTGTCCCGGCAGGCTCTCCGGGGAGGCAGCCAGAAGCGGTTCCGCGCGGTGCAGCCGCAGGCGAGTGAGCGTACCGGCGGCAATCACCGCCATGATGAGCGCCGCGAGCAGGAATACGTTTCGCGGTCCAAGCCATTGGCCGAGCGGCGTCAGAACCGGAGGATTCAGGAAAGCGCCCAGGTAGGAGAAAGTCATGAGTATGCCGAGGGCGTGGCCGCGGCTACCCGCGTCCGTCTGCTCCGTCACGAAGTGATTGACGTAGGTCCCGATGATCCCGATGTAGATGCCGATCAGCACCGTTCCCGCTGCGGCGGCTGCAAGGTTTGCGCTCCAGCCGAGGAGCGCCAGCGCCACCGCCATGCACGTCAGACCCAGGGCGAACGTCCCGGTCATCGACAGGCGCTTTTGCATGGCCCCGTAGCCGAGCCCGGTCAGAGCGCCGATCAGGGTGTAGGCGCTGAGGAATATGGAGCGCAGCGTGGGGCTCGCGATGCCGTCGGACTGCAGAAGGAACACGTACTGGGTCGAGGCCATGAACAGGATGAGGAAGAGGAGCGCGACGAGCAGATAGAACGGCAGCAGCCGCTTGAAGAAGGGCGCGCGCGGCTCCGTGCCGCCACCACTGTTTCCCGGCTTCACCTGCCGCAGACTGATGAGCCCGAGGAGCAGAGTCAGTGCGGCAAAAACGGGAAGCTGCACGAACGACAGTCGCCATCCGCCCACCTGAGCGAGGACTCCGCCGATCATCACGCCGGCAATGGACGTGGCGTTGCCCATCGTCGTGGCGAGTCCAAACACGCGGGGGCGTCGCTCCTGCTCATACGCGGTGCCGATCGCCCAGAAACAGGTGGTGGTCAGCGTGACTTCCGCGAAACCCGTGAGGAATCGCGAGGCGAGGAGGAGGGTGGGATTATCGAGGACCATTCCACCCGCGCCGGACACCCCGAAGAGGATGCAAGATGCGATCAAGGTGCCGCGGGTGCCGGCCCGCGCGAGAATCCAGCCGCTGACCGGCGCTCCCACGAGCAATCCGAGCGCGACCGTCGAGATCATCATCTGGGCGATGAAGGGGCCGCGGCTGCCGAAGTCCTGGGCGATCTGCGGCAGGGAGGCCATGCAGACTACGAATCCCAGACTGATGGACATGGCGCCCATCATGAGCGTGGCGAGGAGCAGCCCGGGCCGACCCCGGGCGAGCGAGGGGACTGAGGTTTGTGCGGATAGGGTCACGAAGATGTCCCTCGCGGCGTGCTCAGAGGTTGACCATGCAGCCGCCGTCGATGGTGATCGTCTCGCCGGTCAGATAGGAGGAGGCATCGCTTGCCAGGTATGCGGCGATTCCTTCGAAGTCGGCGGGATATCCAGGTCTCGCGATGGGGGCCTTGGCGGCGAAGTACTTGTCTATGGCCGAGAGTCCGCCTTCACCGGTCATGCCGGTCTTGATGTAGCCGGGGGCGATCGAGTTGGCGCGAATGCCATACTTGCCGAACTCGACGGCCATCGAGCGGATGATGGCGCCCAGGGCCGCTTTGGAGCCCGCATATTGGACCTTGCCCGCCAGACCCTTGAACATCGAGAGGCTCCCACAGAAGATGAGCGAGCCGCCGGGCTCGCCCGCCTGGGCGCGCTGGACCATCAGGCGCGCTCCTTCCCGCAGTGTGTAGAAGGCGCCGTGCATGCTGACCGCGAGGAACGCGTGGTAATCCTGGGTCGACAACTCGAGAGTGGAGTTCGAGGTGGGCGGAAGCCCGGCGTTCGCGATGACGCAATCGAGCCGCCCGAACTCGCCGATCAGCGCCTTGTAGCCGGCGATGATCTGCTCCTCGGACGATACGTCCACCTGCCGCGCTGCGACGCGCGCGCCCAAGGATTCCAACTCTCTCCTCGCCGCGGCGTTTTTCTCGGCATTGCGGGCCCAGATCACGACGCTGCCGCCTTGCTTCGCGATGCCACGCGCGAAGCCCAGGCCCAAGCCACTGTTACCGCCGGTGATCACCGCGACCTTGCCGGTCAGGTCGAAAAGACCCTGCGTCATTCGCCGATTCCCCTCATCTGCATGTGCTTCCCGGTAGTCTCCGGCGCCGGTGTCGACCGCTCAATGCTGAAACGTGTCGAGCGTCGGACGCAATGACGAGGCCGGGACATGAGGTTCAACCCGCTATTGAAGGGCATAAATAGCGAAGAGGCAGGCGCGGCGCTTGATCTCCCAAGCCGGGAATACTAATGTAGCTTAGTATCGAGTGACATGCCACGCTCGGGCGGCCTGTTTTTCATCGACCAGGGGGCACTACTCGTGAAGATCGATTCCGCGCTTGCTGTGGTCGTCACAGGAGGCGCGTCGGGTCTCGGCCTGGCGACCGTCAAGGCGCTGCGAGCCGCCGGCGTGCGGGTGGCGATTTTCGACCTCAACGAGGAGAAGGGCGCCGCGGCGGCGAAGGAAACCGGCGCAACCTTCTGCCGTTGTGACGTACTCTCGGATGAGAGCGTCGATCAGGCCTTCGCCAAGGCCCGCACCGCGCAAGGTCAGGAGCGTGCGCTCGTGTGCTGCGCGGGCGGTGGCAACGCCATTCTCACTGCGAAGCGCGACAAGAAGACCGGGGCGATCAGCTTCTTCCCCTCGGAGCAGTTCGAGTGGGTCCTGCGCCTGAACACTGTCGGCACCTTCCGCTGCCTCACCCGCTCCGCGGCCGGAATGATGACGCTCGAGCCGGTGGACGGCGAGCGCGGCGTCTTGATCAACACCGCCTCCGCTGCGGCTGTCGAGGGACAGATGGGACAGGCCGCCTATGCTGCGGCAAAGGCAGGCATCGTCGGCATGACGTTACCCATCGCGCGAGATCTGTCGCGCGAGGCCATCCGTGTCGTCACGATCCAGCCCGGCATCTTCGACACTCCGGCGATGGCCGGCGCCACTCCCCAGATGCTCGAATCGCTCGGCGCGATGGTGCCGTTCCCAAAGCGCCTGGGCCATCCCGACGAGTATGCGAGCCTCGCGCTCGAGGTCATCCGCAACGGCTACCTGAATGGCGAGACCATACGCCTGGATGGAGCCATCCGGATGCAGCCTCGCTGACCCGCATTCATGCGGGTCAGCCACTCGGGCGCCACCTGGCTGATTGCGATATAGGCTGCAATCGCGGCGCTGTCGGTCAAGGTCGGCAACCTTCGCATGGCGGGAAGTTGCATCCTGGCGGAGCGCGGCAGCGGCTCAAAAAAGGCGAAAGCGCAGCATGAGCGGGCAATTCAGTCTGAGCGGTCGGGTCGCGTTGGTCACCGGCGGCGCGAGCGGCATCGGCGCAGGGATCGTCGCCGCACTCGCTGAATCCGGCGCAACGGCCGTCATTGCCGATATCAATCAACGCGACGCCGAGCGCGAGGCGGCCGCATTGACCTCGCGCGGCTACCGTGCCGGCGCAGTCCACATCGATCTGGCGGAGGAGTCCTCCATCGTGCGCGGCTGCACCGAAGCGCTCGCCCGTTTCGGCACGCCGTGGGTCCTCGTGAACAACGCGGGTCTGCAAGACCGGCAGTTGCTGCTCGAGGCCACCGCCGCGGAGTGGGATCGGATGAGCGCCGTCAATGCGCGCGGTCCCTTCCTGATGACTCGGGAGATCGCGCGCGCGATGATCGCGGGAGGACAGGGCGGCCGCATCGTCAACATCGCCTCCGCGGCTCTGATCGGCTCGACCATCAGGGGTCTCGCGGCGTATACGAGCTCCAAGGGGGCCCTGCTTGGGCTCGGCAGAGCGAGCGCCTTCGAGCTTGCCGGGCACAAGATCACCGTGAACACCGTTCTGCCTGGCGGAGTGGCGACCCCAGGCGCCATTGCCGCAAAAGGGCCCGCCGCCGAAGGCCCCGCGCGCCGACCGCTGCCCCTCGGGCGCTGTGAGCCGCGCGACATCGCTGCCGCAGTCTGCTTCTTCGCCTCGCCCGCGGCGCGCTGCATAACCAACCAGGTCATCGCCGTCGATGGCGGGTTCTCGGTGTCTTGACCTTGGGATCCTCCTCGCGTGATCTGCGGCTGGCCCGCACGGTGCAGCTTCCTTGGCCTCGAGGTGTATACTTCTGCCGATGCGGGCGCGATTAGGGGAGCGGCACATGCCTGTCACCGGACTCAACCACGTCAATATCCGCACGATGGATATCGAGCGATCAGCGGCCTTCTATGTGGAGGTTTTCGACCTCGAGTTTCGTCAGGAACGCCTCGCGATGGGCAGGCAGAGCAACTGGCTGTTCGATCGAAAAGGGAATCCGATCATTCATCTTCGATTGATGGAGGTGGAATCGAGCTCGACCGGACCGATCGACCATGTGGCGCTCAACTGCGAGGGTAAGACCGAGATTCTGCGTCGTCTCGAAGAGCGGAAGATCAAGTTCTCCATTTTCGAGAATGCGATTCCCGGTATGACCCAGGTTTTTGTGGTCGATCCGCACGGTGTCCCCCTCGAATTGAGTTTCGCGGGCGAGTGATGGCGTGACGGCGCCGCCGTGGGACAGGCTGCCCTCGCAGGCCTCACCATGCCTCGGGCTTGCGTCCCCTGATTTCTTTCGTGACGGTGTCAGCCGCCAGTTTCAGCCGAGCGGTGTACCGGTCGAACTCCGCTTCGTTCAGATTGATCGGCAATCCGCTCATCAGGATCTCGAAAGTGATATCGCCGTCGGGTGAAAAGACCGGCGCCGAGACATAGTTCACCCCGTTGCCGCGGGCCTCATCCAGGGTCAGGAGCTGAAACTGTTCGACAGGGATCTCGGCCTGACTTTGCAGCGAGGGCAACGCAGGAATTTGGTCGGGCCACCGGCCAACGGGCACGACCATGGCCTGCATCAGCTTGCGCACGGCCGCGCCATTCGCGGCCATCGCATATCCTCTGCGGCGAATTTCCGGAAAAGCCGCGAGCAAGTGCCGCCTGCTGGTCTCGCTCAGGTAGGAAGCGCCTGAGTCGAGATAGGCCTCGATCTCGGGCTGGCTGCGCCAGGCCATGTAGCCGACGCCGATGGGCGGCACGATGAAACGTCGCTCTCCCACGAGGGTCAGGCCATCGTAGGTTCGCGGAACGCCTTCCCGCGCGAGCAGCAGATATTCGTTGTTCACGATGGCGGAAGCGCCGCAGCTGACGTTCAGCTCGGCGGCCAGCCCGACCATTTCGCGGCGCGCGCTTTCGATGCCTCGATGCCTTTCCAGCGCGGCTTGGCCGATCGCCACCAGAACCACGCCCAAGGAGTATGTTTTGTGGCGGGGGTGACGCGATACGAAGCCCGTCTGTGTCAGCGCCGTCATCACCCGGTGAGCCGAGCCCTTGCTGAGACCGAGGTGCCGGGCGATTTCCGCCAGGGTGAACGCCTCCGTGGGGTGCGCGGCCAGGAAGGTGACGACATTGATCGGCCGATGGTTCGGATCGGAATGATCTCGCGCCGCCACTGCCGGTCTCGATGTAACGCTCGAGCCCGTACGCCATTTCGGTACCATAATCTGAGGCGGGATCATGTCGAGCCTGCGCCGGGAAAGCAAGGTGCCGGAAAAATGGTGTCGCGCAGCTTCTTGCGAGACTGGCGCTGCTGATGCACGCACGCGGGGTCCTATACCGCGCACGGAAAACCGAGCGGCAGTGGCCGGCTTGAAAAGCCGATCGGGACGTCGCAATGCGACTGTCACCGCCGTGGCGCCAGCCAACAAGAACGCGCGCATGCCGCGAGGCGCTGCTGGCCCTAATCGTGTAGTACCGACCCCAAGACGAGGCCGCGTTACCGCAAGAGTGAACGACTGCGTGGCCCGCTGCAGGGCGTTGACATCTCGCCTTCGGGAGCGAATAATTCCACCGTAAGATCTTATCGTTCCATATATGGAACTACTGCCCAAGCGCTGTTGGTGGCCTGAGGGGGTGTCCGATGGACCTGATTTCCCGGTTCGCCGACCTGTTCCAAGTCAGCTATGTGGCGAAAGACCGCGACCGAGCTGTCGAATTCGCCGCCGGCAAGCTTGGC
>JAKBCR010000429.1 GCA_021807675.1 Pseudomonadota bacterium | reverse complement strand
GCAAAGGCAATGACCGCACCATTCCTGGAGCACGGGCTGTTCATCGCCCCGTATCACGACGTGACCGAGAGCCCGACGGTGGGCCTGCGGCGGGATCTTGCGATCGTCGAATGGGCCGAGAGGCTCGGCTTCACCGAGGCCTGGTTTGGCGAGCACCATTCGACCGGCTGGGAGATCATCGGCTCCCCGGAGCTGATGATCGCGGCGGCGGCCGAGCGAACCGGGCGGATCCGGCTCGGGACCGGTGTCGTCTCGATGCCCTATCACAATCCGCTGATGGTGGCGAACCGCATCCTGCAGCTCGACCACATGACGATGGGCCGGGTCATGTTCGGCATGGGGCCGGGCCTGCTGCCGACCGATGCGGACATGATCGGTGCCGACGTCAAGTCGCTGCGCCGGCTGCTCGAGGAGGTGGCGCAAGTCATCGTGCCGCTGCTGAAGGGCGAGGAAGTCACCCACAAGGGCCCCTGGTACACCCTCAACAGGGCACGCACCCATCTGCTGCCCTACTCCAGGCCGCACCCGGAGATCGCCGTGGCGAGCGCCATCACGCCCTCGGGCGGCATGCTGGCGGGCAAGTACGGCTTCGGCATGCTCTGCGTGGCGGCGAGCGAGAAGGCCGGTTTCGATGTGCTCGCCGAGAACTGGAAGATCGCCTGCCAGGTTGCCGCCGAGAACGGCATCACCATGAATCCGAGGAAGCTGCGTCTGGTGGCGCCGATGCACATTGCCAAGACGCGCGAGCAGGCCCGGCGCGATGTGGAGTCCGGATTGTCCCGTTGGGTCGAGTATTTCGACCGGGTGGCGCCGGCCGGCATGCGGGGGATGTCCGGCGGCGACCCTGTCGACATTCTGGTCAACGCCGGCCGCGCGGTGATCGGCACGCCGGATGATGCCATCGCGATGATCGAGAAGCTCAAGGCGAAGCAGGGCGAGTTCGGAGTGATGCTGCTGCAGGCGCACAACTGGGCGGACTGGGAAGAGACGAAGAAGAGCTACGAGCTCTACGCCCGCTTCGTCATGCCGCATTTCGCCGGCACCAACCGCAACCGGCAGGCCTCCTACGCCGACCTCGCCAATGCGATCGACCGCCTCGAAAGCCAGCGCCAGGCCGATGCCGCGGCGGCGTTTCGCAAGTGGGAGGAGAAGACCGGCCGCAGCGTCTCGGGCTGACGGCCCGGGGAGCATGCCATGCACAGAGGCGCCGATCTCGAGCTCCCTTGCCTTGCGATGGAGGAGGATGCCTTCGCCGCGGATCCGTTCCCCCATTTCGCCCGTGCGCGCGCACAGCATCCGTGGCTCGCGCGCTGGACGCTCGGCTATGTCGTGACGGATTACAAGGCGATGCGCGAGCTCCTCGCGCAGGAAGCGAAGATGCGCACGATGTACGACGGCATAGTCGAGATCATGCAGGCCAAAGGCACGCCTTGGGGAGACTTTCAGGAGCGGCACATGCTCAGCATGATGGGTGCGCAGCACAAGCGCATCCGCGACGTGCTTGCGCCATGGTTCACCCCGCGCGAAGCGAACCGCAACCGGGGACTGATGCGAGAGGTGATCTCACAGTTGCTCGATGCATGGGTGCCGAAAGGCAGCTTCGATTTCGAGGAGTTCGCTTCCTATTTCCCGATCACGGTCATGTGCCGGCTGATCGGCGTGTCGCCCGATGTCATCCCCGGGCTGCGCTCGGCGATGGAAGCGATCGGCCTCAGCAGCAGCATGGATCCCCGTTGGCTCTCCGCAATGCAGGAGGGCGTCGTGACCATGGAGCGCTTCGTCGACTGTCTGCTCGCAGAGCGCCGCGCTGACACGCGCCCCGGCCGGGACCCCGACCTGCTCGACCTCCTGTTGCGGACGAATGCCGAAGGCGGTATGAGCGATCGCGAATTGGCCGACGTGCTCATATTCCTGTTCGTGGCAGGTTACGACACCTCCAAGAACATGCTGACCCTGACCATGCGGGAGCTGCTCGAGCGGCCGGACCTGTATCGCCGTTGCGGCGCCGATCACGACTATGCTCGCAAGGTCGTCGAGGAGAGTTTCCGCTATGGCAGCACGACCTCCATCGAGCGCGTTCTGACCGAGGACATCGTCTACCGCGATACCGTGCTCGAGAAGGGCGCTGTCGTGTGGTTCCCGCTCAGCGTCGCCACGCGCGATGACCGGTATGCGCCGCAAGCGGATCGGTTCGATCCAGACCGGGTGCACGAGAGCCGCAACATCGCCTTCGGACTCGGCGCGCATATCTGCCTGGGACAGCACATCGCGAAAGCGCAGATCCACGAGGGCCTGCATCTGATCTGCCAGCGCATCCTCAACCCGCGCTCTTGCGGTCCGATCGGCTACCGGCCCTTTCCGGGGGCCTGGGGCCTGCGGGGATTACCCATCGAGTTCGATGCGGCTGCAGCGGGCACCCGATAGGGCCCGCGCGGTCAGGTCTTACATCCGTAGAATTCACACGGGGGCTGACAATGAATCCACTGAGTTTCGACGGCCGCACGGCGATCGTCACCGGAGCGGGCGGCAAT
>JAKBCR010000012.1:30029-44507 GCA_021807675.1 Pseudomonadota bacterium | reverse complement strand
GCGAAGGCTGCGCGGGAATGAGGACGAGATCGGCGGCGAGCAGCGCCGAGCGCATCAGCCCGGCGACACGCGGCGGCCCGTCGATGACGATGTGATCGGCGTCGCGGGCGAGTTCGGGCGCTTCCCGATGAAGCGTGTCGCGCGCCAGGCCGATGACGCCGAACAGCCTCGGCAGCCCTTCCTTTGCCCGCTGCTCGGACCAATCGAGAGCGGAGCCCTGCGGGTCGGCGTCGATGAGGGTAACGCGGCGGCCTTCGCGAGCCCACTGGCCGGCGAGATGAAGCGCGAGCGTGGTCTTGCCGACGCCGCCCTTCTGATTGAGGAGCGCGACGATCATGACGCGCCTCCGGGCTTTGCTACGAACGGGCGCGTCGGAGCCACAGCTTCGACCGGCGGTCGCTCTCCCCCGTCTCGATACCGCCCCTTTTCCTTCCCGGCGGGCCGCGGTTCGGATCGAGTTTTCCCGCCGCCAGCTACTAGAAGGTTAGAATTTTGGTTAGACTCTAAGTTAAGGGCGTGAATTCCGCTTTTATGTCCGTGACTTACGACCGGTTTGGGTTCCCGATAGCACGAGGGTCGGGTTCCCGATGGCACGATAGTGCCGGTTCCCGATAGCACGACGTTATCCACAAATTGTCCACAGGCTGCCGGCTCGAAGGCGAGCAGCGTGCGCCCGCCGATTTCGACCTCAACGAACAGCGTGTATCCCGGCAGTGGCTGGCGGCGGATGATGTCCCGCAGCTCGAAAGCAAAGCGCTTGAACGGCGACATGCTGCCGGATTTTAGATGGAGATGGCGAAAGTCGAATCGCCAACCATCGCGTTGGCGGCCGCCGTGCTTGCGCACAATACGGTAGAGCCAGCGCTCCATGCCGCCGGTCAGGTCGAAATACGCGCGATCGATGGTCAGGACGAGCGCATCGTCAAGAACGGCGCGGTAGAACCAGTCGGGGACAATGAGTTCAATGCCTCCGGGATGGCCGTGGTTATCGGCGCGTTCCGTCCATTCGTTGATCCAGGAGAAGCGGTGCATCCGCCGCCCGCCCGCCTCTGGCGGGCTGTTTGTTTCAGGCCGGACCCGCGCCTGCGGGTTCGGTGGCGGCTGGCGCAGGGACGTCGCGACCGTCGTCGATTGCAGCCGGTCCAGCGCCGCCTTGAGGCGCTGATAGTCGCGCAGCGATGTGCCGCGCCCGGTGAAGTTCAGTATCTCGTAGGGCGTCGCCGCTATCAGGCGCGACGTGCGCAAGCCGGCGTCGCGCGCCTCGACGATCTGAGAAGCAGCCCAGATCAGAACGTCGGCGTCCCAGATCGTGGCCATGCCATGTTCGGGGACGGCCTCGACGCGGATTGCCACGTCGCCCGAACGGAAGTCGATTGGTGTCGAGCGGTGGGATTTGGCGAGACTGAAGAATGGGTAAGCCATGAGATCCTGCGCGTCGCGAGGCGCGAGATCGCCGGGGAGCGCGCGGAACAGTTCGAGCTGCTCGCGTTCCGATCCTGTGCGATGTCGGGCCGACATGATGGGAGCTGGCTAGAAAGTCAGCGACGTGTCTGGCCGGCATAAGCCGGCGAGACCGCTACATGACGCTTGGCGGGAAGTACCTGGCCGATGCCAGGGTCGGAAGTCGACGCCTTGGCGCCACGCTCGACCCACGCCTGCAAGTCTTCGAATTTGTAGACGACGCGACCGCCGAGCTTCGAATAGCGCGGGCCGGTGCCATAGGTGCGGTGCTTTTCGAGCGTCCGCCCGGAGAGGCCGAGGAACCGGGCTGCCTCAGGCGTGCGTAAATAGCGTGGGGGGAGTTGGGGGATGGCAGCGGACATGGGCGACCTCTGTGATGCCGGGAAGGCCGCCGGGGATCGGCGGCCGTCAGGGGTCACAATGGCGAGGCGAATCAGTGGGAAGGGATGGTGAAGATAGGGGCGGCGGAATTCGCCACCCCTTTGCGGGTTACTCCGAGGGCCGGGTCCGCGATGAGTCTTGCGCCTGGTTCGGGCCCAACAGCTTGCGATAGCCGCCGTGCATCATGATCAGCCCTGTTCGCACCAAGCGGATGACCGTGTCCCGGACGGCCGAGGTCTTCCATGGCGGGCCGTCCGTCAGTTGCGGGCCGAACAACGTCTCGGCGATGGCGCGGTAGCTTGCACCAGACTGGCGCAAGTCAAGCGCGCGCAGTGCGATGTCCAGGCGGTCCAGACGGCTGGCGCCCGTGAACCGGGGCCGTGGATGGCCGCGCATAGCGTAGTCCCAGAACTTCTGCGTCGCGTGCGCACGTCGGGGCGTGCCGATGTCCATCGGGATCAGCGCGAGCCGGACGACGCCGTTCTTCGGCGGCGTGGTCAGCAGGATCTGGTAGCGGGCCTTGTCCTCCTTGAGCAGCACGTGCGTGCCGTCCTCTCCATGGCGGCACGGGAGGCTCATCAGCCAATCGTCCACGACGAACGAGTCTAATCCAACACGAGCTGGCGTTGGGGCGAGGATGATGACCGAAGCGAGTTCCTCGGGATGCCAGAAGACGGTGGCTTCATGCGCCCCTTGGTTGGGATCAGCCAGGAAGCGCAGCCCCCACCGTCGGGCAGGGCCATCGGGCTTGCGATCGGCTGTTCTTGGATGCGCGGCAAACGATGCATGATAATCTGGATTGCGGCGCAGGAATTCCCAAGCGAGATCGGCGGGATCCAGAAGCAAAGTGTGATGATGGGCGTCCGGTGACCGCCAATCGGCGATACGCAAGGGATGCGCTCCTGGTCAAAAGTGTCGGCGTTTTTGTAATGCGGGAATCCTCGCGGGCGAGGATATGATTTGTCGAACGGCAAATATCAGTATGCAATTCATTACGGAAAACCGAAAATGACCCTGCAGATGGCGGCGACGGATTTGCATACTCGGTCTTCACGTCGGCCCTTTGAGAAGGGCACGATAACCGTGTTTCGTCAGCCATCTGGCACGCGCAAGATGCGTCTCATGAACGCGGTGTGCCAACTCGGGCTCGGCGGCGGGATCAATCCCGAGGACGATCCGGGCTACCTCTGCCGACGGCGCTCCTGCCGCGGCAGCGTCGAGCAGGCGCAAATAGGTCCCGAAATGTGCGCGGTCATAGTCGGTCAATTCCGCGTCTGTCGGGGCCGCGTCGGCAAGGGTTGACTCGTTTCTATGAGGAGACAACGTCATGGCTGCAAGGTCCGAACACAGCAAAAATGCGAGATGAGGTCAGGATCATAGACTTTCCGTGTTGTTCAAATCTCTACCCGAAACGAGCGGTCCGTTGCCAGAAGAAAATCGTTTGCGGCGCAGGAGGCCTGCAGATCGCGGAGCTGCCGACGGCGGGTCGAGCCGCGCCTTCGGGCCACCCGGTTGTGGATTTCCCGGCCGGTAATTGCCCCGCCCGGTTTCCCGAGCGGGGCTTCGCCAAATGGTCTCAGTCGCCGTTGGCCTTGCGGCCGCGGGACCAGATGAGGGTGAAGCCGTCGCCGTCCTCGTCGTCGAAGAGGTTGGCGTAGATCGGCGCGTTGAAGCTGGGATCGTCGAGCTTGACCGAGAGATAGTCGCGGTTCTCGGCGGAGCGCTTGGACCAGGCGGCGCCGATCTCGGCGCGGCCGACGAAGATGCGGTGGCTCGGGGCGTTGTCGCTGGCGCGGGTGGCCTCGGGGACGATGCGGACGTTCTTGGTCTGAACGCTGAGGGTGACGATTTCGCCCAGATAGTCAGTGCCGGACTTCTTGAAGGTGCCGATGTTCGCCATGGTGGTTCTCCTTGTTCGCTGTTCTCGGGCCTGCGACCATCGCGGCCTCGATGGCGATCGACAGACCGGAGGCGACCGACGCCGCACCCGCTTGCGGGCCGCAGCGCAGCGGAGGATGTCAGCCCGGAGAGTTTCTTGCCTCGCGAGGAATGGGCGGGCCGGGGTCCCCGCGCGATCTTTCGCGTGGGGTGGTCCCCCAGGGGAAGAAAGTCGCCGGGCGACATTGCGGCATAGGCGGTCGAGGCGAAGCCATCCTTCGGTCAGATCCAGCCATTGAAGAGGCCGTATGGGGCAGGCGCGACCTGACAGCGACCCATCGAGGAAGAACCCGGCGGACACCGGCCACCGAGAGCGCTCCGGCACGTCTGGGCAAACGGACTCGAGTTCAGACCTGTTCCGCCATTGGCCTGGGGCTATCTCTTCGCCACTGAAAGACAACGACCAAGGCATCTGCGATTTATCGGGAACGCGCAGGCAAAGCCGCCTCGTCCATGCGTATCACCGACCATACCGCGATCTCGGTCTTTCTTCGGCTGTTCCCGCCAATGTCCGGTCATCGACCTGAATCGGCGACGACCTGTCGGCCCTGACGTCCTCCACCCAGCATCGGACCAGCGCGTGGTCCCGGCGGAGTTCAGCCCCTGACGATGCCTGTGTCGGGTGACCGGGGGGCAATGCCATGCGCGTCCAGGCTGTGACGCCGACTGCAATGGCCCCGACGATCGAGAACGCGATCTGCCAAGCCCCGGACGGCATGGTCAGCTTCGCGAGGCCGAGCGTGGCGTGATAGCCGGCAAGCGCCGCGGGCGCCGCGAACAACAGTGCGACGGCAACCCGGATCCAGGTGGATCGTGCGAATGCGAAGACGTACTGACCGGCGACCAAGGTGACACCGCCGGCCAGAATGCCGACAAAGATGGCCCCGACCGGCCCGGCGTCACCGTGATAGGCCCACAAGCCGGCGGAGACCGCCGCGAAGAAGGGAAGCGCATAGACGGCGAGCGAGAACAACAGCCAGCAGAGGAAGCCGATGCCGGCGATGCCGAAAGGGATGCCAATGACGATCATGGTGGTGGTCTCCGTGACAAAGGTCGGGCGGGCGCGCCTTCCACCACCACCACGGCGCACTGGCGAGTATAGCCGAACGTGACGAAGGGCGGCAGCGAAAATCTGGGGGGATTTCCGCCACCGCCTGATGTGACCGGCGCCCCTTCAGGATTGGAAGGGATCGAATTCATGAATGATCGTGGCCGGGTCGCCGTCGTATTCTGCCGACGGCATGACGCCGTATTCGCCGTTGCCGGCGTGAAAGACCGTGATGCATACCATCAACGTGATGGCGAGATTCCAGCCACGGGCGTGAGCGATCGAAAGGGTTTGCGGCATCGTTCCGGCTCCTGTCTTGGAGGCGGGGACCATCCCCGCGCGACAGGCGCCCGATGTGTCCGGCCCAGGGCCGCAATCACCGCGCAGGCGAAGCCGAAGTGGCCGCACGCTCGCGTAGCGGACCCTTCACGGGTTGATGGCGTTAGGCCATGGGCTGGACCAAGGACCAGCGCCCATTGGAGCGGGGTTGTATAAGGCTTCGAGTCCGGGCGGCTCGGAAATCAACCGCGTGCTGATGGCAACGTCGAGTTCGATGTCATTGCCCGCTGCATTCGGTGGAATACTGACTTTCGGCACGTCGCAGGCTTAGTCGGCCTCCGCAGCTACTTCCCTCTTCCATCGCCGCATTTTCGATAGGTCGAAATAAAGATCGGAACTGCCAGTCACAATATGCCGGCAACTCCAAAGCGTGGCTCTAAATCCGGCGCCGTCAGTGACACCGTCCAAGAGAGCCAGCATCTGTGGCACGCTGAGGAACCAGCAGTTGAAGAACGGTTGGTTGATCTCATTTTGACCGGGATAGAGTGCCACCACCTGCTCGCGAATTGCGACCAGAGACTCGTTAAGTTCTTTGAACTTTTTATTGAGGCTTGCGGCGACCGGCGTGAAACTCGCATTCATAGTCGCCTCTAAGAATTGTTTCGTCAGGATCCGATCCTGGAAACTGCCGAAGTCAAACAGTGAGACCGCTACCCGTTCGACTCCGCGGGCATTCAACTCGAGGCGTGTGGTGATTCCCGCGCGCTCGAGGTTGAGATAATTGTAGCGACGTAACCGCACCTCGTGCCATCCGGCCTGCGCCTGGGCAGCCAGAAGGCTGCCCGCGAAGTCCAACAGCAGGTGAGCGTCGGACCCCGCTTTTGCCCGCCGCGTGAGTGTCTTTTTCTTCACCTCGGCAAAGATCACTGTCTCGGGTGCCTCGATCACCAGATCGCATTGCCCATGTTCGCCACCGGCATCATAGTCACCGACGCTGACGCGCACGCCATGTGAAGTAAATTCGGCTTCGAGGAAGCGCTCGACCGCCAAGCCGACCTTGTCGTCGACGCCCTTTAACTCGAGGCGCAAGGGCGTCAGCAGCGCCTCTAGACAGGCGGGCGCGCAGACCGAGCGATCAAGCAGGCAGAACCGGCGGCCGGACTGGTAAAGGAGCGGACGCAGGAAGAAATCATGCCCCGCGTTCTTGAGATCGGGATTCTCGGCGATGGGCGCATCCGTTGGCCGAGAGAAGTTTCGGTTCGCACCAACGGGCGGATGGCTCAACACCTCGTCCAATATTTTCGTCACAGTCTTGCGCGGGATCCTCGGGCAGGCGCGCCGGATATCGGCTTCATCTACGAAAATTGGCCCACGCACATCTCGGACAGGATCGAGCAAGTAACCGATGATTTCCAGCACGTGGTCGATCGACCAACCCGCCGTCGTCAGCGCACTGGTATCCAACCAGTCGAATATGCCGCGAGCAACCTTGACCACATCCTTTGGCCGCATCTGCGGAATGCGAAATAGTGTGTCGTAAACTGCCATCTCCTGCAAATGCGGCACGATGGTGTGGGCATCCATCCCACCGTAAAAAGTTGGCGAATAAGGCTGCACATCGATGACCGCAGCGAACGCCTGCGACAGACCGCAGAGCCGTTGCCATTGGGCGTCGGTGTTGGAATAGGGCTTTCGCCGCTGGGCGTGTTTGGCCGCGAGCTGGATCAGATAGCCCCAAGGCATCTGCGGCAACCCTTCCCCCGTGGGGGACGCATGCCGGACTACGTGATAACGATGCTGATCAGTATCATATTGCGGCGAAATCGCCGCGAAGATCCGACGCGCAACGTTTACCCCGCCCATGGTGGCTACGAGGTCTTCGATCGCAGCGATCGCCGCCGTCTCCGCCGCTTCCTCAAGTCTCAATTGGCCCGGCTCGAGCCGAATTGCGAACCCTGCACCACGCAAGGCCCGTGCCGCCTCCGCAACCATGAAGTCACGGGCGTAGGTCTTCTCTCGGTTCAGCGCGCCCCAGCTGTGGATCTGGACATGGTCCAACGTACCTCGGATCGCCCGGCCCCAGTTTCCCTCGATCGGCGCCCGAGGATCGCCAGCAATGCGGACTGCATCCTGGAGATGATCAAGCACTTCGAAGTAGGGGTCGAGCGGCGCGCTGGACAATACGTGCTCACGAATGAGGTCCTTGCGCAGCGATCTGCACGCCCGCCAAACTGCAGCGTGACCTGACGTGAAGCAGTCCCGCATTTGCGCGTACAGCGCGTCAGACACCGCGGTGCGCGTATAGCTGGTGCCATGCTCAAGCCCGACGTAATCGTAAAGACGTTGAAGATCGCCCTCGCAAGCGGCAATGCCGGGTGCCGCGCCGTCGACGATTTGCCGGAAGGTTTGGAGATCCATGGCGGCACCTCAAAAACGACCTGCGGGCGTCCGCACGGACGCCATCTCACAGCTGACACTTTCACTTTTTATCCAAGTAGCAGCGTCTGCTCCCGGATTACACACAACACCACGCCAGGCCAATGGCCTTCCATACGCCGGGAGTGTCCGCTTCGGATCGAGAGTAGCGGTAGCCAGCAAGCGGCGCTTACGCGCCGCCACTCCCGAATTTTCAGACCAGGATGCCGACTTGCTTGGCCTTGCAGGCGAGATTGTCCTGGATGACCGTGCCGGGGAAGGCCATGGTCCCGACGGCAGGAGGTCGAGCATCTGGTCGTTGCGTTTGACGGGTGCTGCCTTGGCGTGTTTGGTCCAGTCGGGCATGAAGGCGATCTGCGGTATCTTGCGGTGGTCGGCCCATTTTGCGGCGATAGGTTCGGCGCCCTTGGGCGAGCCGCCGTGCAACAGCAGCATGTCGGGATGCTTGGCGCGGACGAGCTTTGTCCCAGATCAGGCGATGTTCGTTGAAGTCGAGATGCGTCGGGCTCGGGTCAATTGCATTGAGAACGATTTCCGTCTCGTTATTTGATCACGGCCCATATCGGATCATTCTCTGCCTTCATGCGCAGCAGCTGATTGATGCGACTTAGAAGCACGGCGGGTACGTCCGTCCGGCGGTTATTAGCACGGACCGTGTCCAGGAATGCCGAGTGAAAATAACGCATTTCGCCGGTCCGACGCACCGCGATCATTTCCCCGCCGAGCAAGATCCAGATCTTTTTTGCCTTCCAGCCGTTGGAAGTATGAACTGCATGGATCATGATTTGACTCCTTGCGTGGATTAGGGCTTTTGAAAAGCATCTGCCTCAAGGTCGATGAGTTCATCCAACATTGCCTGCGCCTCTCGCTGCGTCTGCTCATAGGCCTTCGTGCCTGGCACCACCGATTCGTCCATGTAGCAAGTAAAGCCAGCGAGCTTTTGCGGCAGGTCCAGGAGGTACAGCCCCGAATCGTGACGTTCTAGGCAGCTAACCCGCAGATAGTACAGAGGATCTGCATGAACTGCTTCCATGGCCTTCATCGGACTCGTCGGCATCGGCTCCACATAGGAGTCAAACTCAGAACCCGTAATGAAGTCGGGCAATTCGAGATGACTCAACAGCGCACTGCTTGAGCGCAACAACATGATCAGACGATTTATGAAAGCGTCACGGACCATGTTGGAGGTTTTCACAATGGCGTTCAATTCGTCGGCAGTGGTCTTGTCGACTACGACATTGACCTGCGTCGTTCCCATCCGCTTCAACTCCCCGGAAATATAGCGTTTGGCGTTGGGCGTCAGCAGCTTGCCTTCCATCTCGCTGGCGAGATGCTGAACTTCCTTTTGGATCATGGCATTCAGGAACGCGTCGCGCTTGATGAAGAGTTTGTCGATCTGGCAATCGAAATCTCGCAACAGCGGCTCGTAGATTTTTACAGTAATCTTCGTCTGGCTCACCTTCATTCCCTTCGATTGCTGATTATCCGGAGCTGGTGGAATGACCTCTAGCCGCACCCTTAGTTCACGTAAAGAAAAAGGAGTAAAGAAATTCTGAAGGAAATGGCGGTGTCATGCCAAAGAGCTAGACTGGTGGGGAACTCCGTGACAGAGGATCGAACGATCATGCCGTGACTGTCGGGCCTCCCGGAAAGTCGGCTTTGGAGAAGACCGGCGATATGGGTTTGCGGATGCGTCGGTTTGCCGATTTGGCGAGCGATGCGGTGGATTGTCTGCGGCGCTCACGCGCCGCCACTCCCGAATTTCCAGACAGGGATGCCGAACTTCCTCGCCTTGTCGGCCAGGTTGTCCTGAATGCCGGTACCAGGGAAGACCATGACCCCGATCGGCAGGACGTCGAGCATCTGGTCGTTGCGCTTGAAGGGTGCTGCCTTGGCGTGCTTGGTCCAGTCGGGCTTGAAGGCGATCTGCGGAACCTTGCGGTGGTCGGCCCATTTGGCGGCGATGAGTTCGGCACCCTTCGGTGATCCGCCGTGCAGCAGCACCATGTCAGGATGCTTGGCGTGGGCGCGGTCGAGTTTGTCCCAGATCAGGCGATGATCGTTGAAGTCGAGCCCGCCAGTGAAGGCGATCTTGGGTCCGGCGGGCAACAGCACCTCGTTGGTGGCCCTGCGCTTCGCGGCGAGGAAGTCGCGGCTGTCGATCATGGCCGATGTCAGATTGCGATGGTTCACCTTCGATCCTGAACGTGGCCGCCAAGCCGAATTTGTGTGGTGCTCGAACTGGTCGGCGGCCTGGTCGCGGAAGAATTCCATGCTGTTACGGCGTTCGATCAGCGTCTGCCCCTCGGCGGTGAGGCGTTCAAGTTCGACCGAGCGGATCTCGGAGCCGTCCTGTTCCTTCTGGCTGCGCTTTTGCGCCTGCTCGTTGTCGTCGAGTTCGCGCTCGATCCGGCCGGTGGCGCGGTGGAAGAGATTGACGGTCGACCAAAGCAGATCTTCGAGGTCGGGTTCGAGGCGGGTGTCCGCCAGAGTGACGACGAGGGCGTCGAAGATGTCGGCCACGGCGCCGGCGACGGCATTGCCATCGGGTAGTGGTCTCGGGTCGGGTTCGTCCTGGAAGGGGCGATAGCCGTAGAGCTGGAGTTCGGCGAGGACGTGATCGGTCGGGGATGAACTGTGCGGCGGCTCGTAGCCGGTGTCGTCGTGTTCGGTCGTCATGGTGCTTTCCTTCGTCGGATCGACCGCGCCCATCGCGGCCTTCTTGGCGACGAAAGGCGGCGGGCGGACCGGACCTGCACCCGGAGCAAAGCGAAGGGCCGAAGCGAAGCGGAGGATGGCGGGGGACGGCTATTTTGCCTCGCGATGTAAAGGCGGGCTTGCCCGCCGACGGAAAATAGTTGGCCATCCGCCATTGCCGGTCGGGGCCGTTTGCCGCCCCGATCGCCCTCTCAGAAGGCCGTGGGCGCGGTCCTCTCCGACACGGCTGGGAAGCATCTCGATCGAATGCGGCATGAGACCGGCGCCGCCGCGGACATCGTTTCCCCGTGCCGCTTCATGCAGCCAACTCCATGAAACGAGCGACGTCGTCTGGAGCGATCTGCACCCGCAGTGCTGCCCGTAGCGCGTCGATGCCGAGCGTGCGGAGATCTTCGTTGAAGTCGCCCAGTCGTGGCGACAAGGCCATCGCCTCGATCCCGGCCTCGTTCGCGCGGTCGATCAGACTCGCCATGGCGCCGTCCCCGGCCGGATCGTCGTCACGGGCGATGTAGAGCCGGCGCAGCGTCGCGGGGAACAGGATGGCGGCGAGATGTGCGGCCGAGAGCGCGGCCACCATCGGCATGGTGGGCATGACGGATCGCAGCGACAGCATGGTCTCGATGCCTTCGCCAGCCGCCAAACAATCGCGCGCCACATCGAAACGGACAGCATTGCCCAGAAGGTTGCCCATCGCACGTCTCGGCGTATCGATTGCCGCCTTGTCCCGCCCCGATGGGTCGAGCCAGGTGCGGTGCGCTCCGGTGATCTTGCCGCCCGGATCAGTGACGGCTGCGATCATCGCCGGCCAGGTCTCGGTCGGAGACCATGCATCAGGACGGTAGTAGCAGCGTGGGTGGAAGCGGAGGCTTCCGGTTCCGTTCAAAGCCGTAATGCCGCGTTTGCGCAAATACGCTTCGACGACTGTGCCAGAAATCGGCTGCGCCATGGCGAAGAGGCGGCGTGCTGATTCCGGCGATCCAGCCGGTGCGGACGATGGAAGCCGCCCATGGTCCGGCTCTGGCTCCGATCTCGGAAGGCTGAGAAAGTGGCGGGCCTCATTGGCGACGTCGCGGAAATCGGCAAGTCCGCAGCTCTCGCGGATGATATCTAGGAGGTCGCCGTGATCGCCGGTCGCCGCGTCGGTCCATTTTCCCGCCGCACCCTTGCCGAATTCCGACCCTTTCAGCCGGACGAAAAGTGAGCGGCCGGGCCTATTCCTCACGTCGCCGACCAGCCAGTAGCGGCCCTCGCGGCGACCGTTGGAGAGATAATGACGGCACACCGCCTCGGCATCGCGCGCGAGACGGTGCGCCAGTTCGGCGGCATCGAGCGCCATCGTCACGCCGCCGCCCGCTCGGCGACGCGCACGAGCGGATAGCGTTCCAGCACCTTCACCAGGATCGCCGGGCCAGCGGCGTCGGTCGGGACGAACATCCTGAGCTTCCACGAGATGATCTCATGGAACAGGCCGTAGGCTCGCAGCCGGCCACGCATGGCGTCGGTGAAGCCGGTCAGTTCGATGCGGTTGGCGCCCATGACGCGGACGCGGCGAAGCTGAAGCCCTTCGGCAAGATCGAGGATGGTCCGGCCATCCATCAGCGCGGTGAAAGCGCCATCGGCCGACAGATTAGACGGGCCGGTTTCAAGTGCGCTGGCAACCCATGCCGGGGACACCTTGCGACCAATGATGCGTTCCCCGGTATCGGTTTGGAGCCGATAGACCCGGCTCGACTCGTTCGGCAAACGCTTCCAGATCGGCAGCAGGAGACCGGCGACGATGTGGATCTCGCTGTCGGTGAATTCCGGCACCTCGGCGAGTTCGGCCGCCCAGGCGCGGGCGAAGGTTTCGCGGTCGGCTTCTCGCCAATGCGTCTGTGGCATCGTCGCCAGCGGCATGGCGGGATGCTCCATCGGCCTGATGAGCCGCACGCGGCGTTCGACCTCGCCATCGTCGAGCATCAGGCTCGGCGCGGGAATCTGCACGGCGGCGCGGCCCGACTGGCTGTTGACCAGCAGCAGGGCGCGCGGATCGGAGAGCCGGCCCAGCGCCTCGTCGAGCGTGACCGGCCGGTTGCGCTCGCGCTGCGTGATCGTCAGCAGGCGGGTTTCCGCCGAGGTGCCGGGGTGGGTGTAGATGGTCTGCCGGCCGGTGACGACGAAGCTCTCCGCCGTCAGTGTCTCCAGCCCGACGTCGTAGGTTCCCGAGGCGATCGCGCCCTCGATACGGGCGGTCAGGAGCTGCTCGAACGCCGTGAACAGGATGTTCTGAAGGTCGATGGTCAGCGCCAGCAGCCGATTGAGGAAGGTAGTGATCGGCGGCAACTCGTCCCGGATGCCGCTGCTGTCGGTCAGCTTCAGCCCCGTCGCATCCTCGAACGTGCCCAGCGAGCAGCCCTCGACCTTGCCCATGACCAGCAGGACATAGAGCTGGCGAAGCGCGTCGCGGGCGTAGTGGCTCTCCAGATTGTCTTCGGGCCTGAACAGGCCCTGGCCGCCGGTCTGGCGCTGACCTTTGGTGATGGCCCCGAGCGTGTCGAGCCGGCGGGCGATGGTCGAGAGGAACCGCTTCTCGGCCTTCACGTTCGTCGCGATCGGCCTAAATAGCGGCGGCTGGGCTTGGTTGGTGCGGTTGGTCCGCCCCAGGCCCTGGATGGCGGCGTCCGCCTTCCATCCGGCCTCAAGCAGATAGTGGACGCGCAGGCGGCGGTTCTTCGCAGACAGTTCGGCATGATAGGATCGCCCGGTCCCTCCGGCGTCCGAGAAGACGAGGATGCGCTTGGCGTCGTCCATGAACGCTTGCGTCTCGGCAAGATTGGCCGAACCCGCGCGGTTCTCGACGGCGAGGCGATCGACGCCGTCCGATCCACTCTTGCGAATGATCCGGCGCGAGCGGCCCGTCACCTCGGCCACCACCTCCGTGCCGAAGCGCTGGACGATCTGATCGAGCGCGCCATGGACTGGCGGCAGCGACGCGAGCTTTTCGATCAGGCGATCACGACAGGCGACGGCCTCGCGGGACTGCACGGGCTGGCCATCACGGTAGACTGGCCGCGAGGCGAGATTGCCCTCGCTGTCGGTGAATGGCTCGTAGAGCTGGGTCGGGAAGCTGTGCGCCAAGTAATCCAACACGTACTCGCGCGGCGTGATGTCGACCTGAACGTCGCCCCATTCCTCGGTCGGAATCTCGGCAAGGCGGCGCTCCATCAGCGCCTCGCCGGTCGAGACGATCTGGATGACCGCGGCGTGGCCAGAAGTCAGATCGCGCTCGACGGCGGCGATTAGCGAAGGCGTCTTCATCGCCGTGATGAGGTGATTGAAGAACCTCTGTTTGGCGCTCTCGAAAGCCGACCGTGCGGCGGACTTGGCCTGGGCGTTCAGCGTGCCGGTTTCGCCGGTGACGTTGGTCGCCTCCAGCGCGGCGTCGAGATTGTTGTGGATGACGCCGAACGCGCCCGCATAGGCATCGTAGACGCGGATCTGCTCGTCGGTGAGCCGATGCTCGACCAGCTCATATTCGACGCCCTCATAGGAGAGCGACCGCGCCGCATAGAGGCCGAGCGCCTTCATGTCGCGCGCCAGGACCTCCATCGCCGCGACGCCGCCGGCCTCGATCGCCTCGACGAACTCCGCCCGCGTGGCGAAGGGGAAATCCTCCCCGCCCCAGAGGCCGAGGCGCTGGGCATAGGCGAGATTGTGGACCGTGGTGGCGCCCGTCGCCGAGACATAGACGACGCGCGCGTTCGGCAGCGCGTGCTGGAGGCGAAGCCCCGCACGTCCCTGCTGCGAGGCGGCCTGGTCGCCACGTTCTCCCTTGCCGCCAGCTGCGTTCTGCATGGCATGGCTCTCGTCGAAAATGATCACCCCGTCGAAATCGGAGCCCAACCATTCGACGATCTGCCGGACGCGCGAAACCTTCTCGTCGCGCGCGTCGGTGCGTAGCGTGGCGTAGGTGGTGAATAGGACGCCTTGCTCCAAGCGGATCGGCGTCCCCTGACGGAAGCGCGACAGGGGCGTCACCAGAAGCCGCTCTTGCCCAAGCGCCGACCAATCGCGCTGGGCGTCCTCGATCAGCTTGTCGGATTTCGATACCCAGACCGCGCGGCGGCGGCCCTTCAGCCAGTTGTCGAGCAGGATGCCGGCGACCTGGCGGCCTTTGCCGGCGCCGGTGCCGTCGCCGAGAAACCAGCCGCGGCGGAACCGCACGGCGTTTTCAGCGT
>JAKBCR010000012.1:0-30019 GCA_021807675.1 Pseudomonadota bacterium | reverse complement strand
GCGGCTGAGACGATATCGAAGGTCTCGTCCACCGTCCACGATCCGGCGAGATGACCGCAATGGGCCTCCCCGGCATTGATCACGCTTTCGAGCTGGGCGTCGGACAACATGCCGTCCGCGACGACATTGGCGGGCAGGTGCGGCCGATAGCTTGACTTGGGCGGCGCCACCGACGCCATCGCCGCCGATTGCACCAGCTTGGTGGGGTGAGCCAGAGAGCCGGGAATACGGATCGACTGCAATCCGTATCCTTCATAGAGCGCCTCGGTGATGTGACGGCCCTCGACCGGCGCCCAGTCGATGGTCTCATAGGTCAGCTCAACCGCCTCCGGTTCGGGCCTCGTAGCCGGGACGGAGGCAGGGCGTGGCGCAACGCGCGGCGGTCGTGTGGCGGCGGGACGAACCGTGGCCCGCGTGACGATCGGCGTGGCGAGCGGGAGCCTCGGCGGAACGGAGTCTGCGATCCAGCCGAGCAAGGTTGCGGCATCGGAGGCGCTGCCCAATGAGGCCGGAAACACCGTCGGATCGGGCGCGGGCAGACGGTCGATTACTGTCAGGCGGGTGTCGATGGTCGTGCCATGCTTGGCATAGATCGAGCCATCAATGGCGGCCGAGAACACGATGCGCCCGCGCTCCTGCAGCCGGATGAATGCATCGGCCCACATCGGATTGTCGGGCGCGCAGTTCGCGCCGGTGATCGCGACAAGTCGGCCACCCTCGGCAAGACGCGCGAGCGCCGAGCCGACATGGCGCAGGGCGGCGTCGGCCATGCGGCGATCGACATTCGCGAGCGCCGAGAACGGCGGGTTCATGAGCACGACGCTTGGAACGGCGTCGGCGTCGAGATGATCGTGGATCTGCGCGGCGTCAAAGCGGGTGACGGCGACGCCGGGGAACAGATGGCCCAGCAGCCCAGCGCGCGTCTCCGCCAGTTCATTCAGCACGAGAGACCCGCCCGCGAGTTCGGCGAGAATGGCGAGCAGCCCGGTGCCAGACGAAGGTTCCAGCACGAGATCGGCGCGCGTGATCGCGGCGGCGGCGCTGGCCGCCAGGCCGAGAGCGATCGGCGTTGAGAACTGCTGAAGCGCCTGGCTCTCCTCGGTGCGGCGGGTGTGGGTGGGAAGAAGGCCCGCGATCTTGGCCAGCATCGGCAGCATGGCGGCGGGAGAGGCTGCCCGCGCAAGCATGGCGGGGCCGAACTTGCGCAGGAACAGAACGGTCGCCGCCTCGCACGCGTCGTAGGCGGTCTTCCAGTCCCAGGTGCCATCAGCGTCGGAACCGCCGAAGCCGGAGACCATCGATGCCCGGAGCGTCGGTGCGTCGACACGCTGGCCGCGTTCGAGATGGGGAAGGATGATCCGCGCGGCATGAGCCAGCGCGTCGGCGGTCGCTGGAGCGGGCGGCGCGAGAGGCAGCGGCGCGGCCGCGAAGGCGGCCGTGGAAGCGGGATTTGTCGTCATGAAGGGAACCTCGGGAGAGCCGGAACGGGTCGAACCGAGGGGCGCTCTCTCTCGACCCCAACGGCTCAAACCCGTCCCGGCCGTCCTCTCCCTCTCAATGCTCCAGTTTTTAAGACGCCGGCCCAGTTGACTAACCAATTGGCCTAAAATGGTCGAAAACGGGCGGTCACGTTTCGGACGACCATGCGCCTTGCCAACGTTTCAGGCACATCGCAAAGTTCCAAGACCTCGCTTTAGAAAACTAGCGGCCGATCCGGTCTTCAGTCGCAACCGGCGCTTCGGGGCTTGGCTGCCGCCGGCTGTTGCGGCATCTGACCACTATGACCACCGATATTCCCCCTTCGGAAGCGGAGCCATGAACTCGATCCAAGGTCGGCGTCAGGCCGCGCTTGACGAGATTTCCCGCGCGGCATCCTCGCGCGCACATGCCTTCGTGCTGCATTACGTGGGCGCTACGTTCGACGCAGCGGAGCGCCGCATCACTGCGATTGCCGCCCGCAATCTCGGTTCGGGCGTTACCGAATGCTTCGAGATCGAAAGCGAACTCCGCCGCAATGGGATCGAGCCGCATCACGCCTCGAACGAAGAATTGGACCAAGCTGAACGCCGAATGTTCGACCGGTTTTACGCCTTTGTCCGAGAGCACCGGAACCACTTCTGGCTGCATTGGAACATGCGCAATTCGATGTTCGGATTTCCGGCCCTTGAAAACAGACAGATAGCCCTCGGCGGCAGAAAGGCCACGATCCCCGACCAATTTCGCGTCGACCTCGCCGACCGCCTGATCGACATCTACGGCGACAGCTATGCCAATCCGACGAACCGACTGCGCTCGCTGGCCGAAATCAACCGGATCGCCCTCCCACACCTGATCGACGGTCCAGATCAGGGTCGCGTGCTCGAACGCCGCGACTTCGCCGCCGGCACCCGGTCCCTCCTAAACCGCATAGACGTAAACCGCACAGACGTGATGTACGTTGTCGCGATCAAGATCTTTGAGCGTACCCTCAAGACCAAGTCCACTCTTCGTGACCGCATCGCCGCAGCTGGCGGCATCGTGCGATGGGTAAAGGATCATCCCGTGGCTATCGCTTTCGCAATCGCCGCGCCCGCGATCACCGTCGTCCTCGGTCTGCTCCATCTGTGGGGCTGGTTTCACGGCATGCCATAGCTCGCCGCGACCAGTTTCATCCGCCCCGGAGAACAAAATCCCGGACCTGTTCCGGGGAGCGCGCACCGACTACGGCGATCACGCTGCGGCCCTGAGCAAGCACCCAATTCAACGCTTCCGTGATAGGAGAGCCATTGCCGCCCCCAACGCCATGTAAACTAGCACGACGAATGATCTCCGCTTGGTCGGCTGCGCCGTGGTCCAGCATTTTGGACCGATAGTCGTCGCCTTCGAAATGGCGAGGCGCTCCTCCAGCTAGGATACCTCGCGCCAATGGGGAATGCGCCATGAAGACAACGCCTAGGTTTGCAAAGTCGGTAACCCGTTCGCCATCGCCAGGCACCACAGCCGCTGACATCTCATTCTGCACGAACTCAATCGGCGCACGTGCTAGCAATCGTCTCACCCTTGATTCGCCAGCATGCGAGAGTCCGACGTGGGCCGCTTTCCCCTCTTCCACAAGGCGCTGTAACACCTCCGCGACGTCGTCGTCGGATACATTCGGATCCGGTCGGTGCTGTAGGAGCACGTCGATTCGGTCACGCCTCAATCTTCGCAACGATAACTCAACCGAGGCTCGGACGGTGGAAGGACGGCTATCTCTGACTAGACTTCCATCGGTGGCGGCGGTGAGGCCGAATTTGGTCGCGATTGCAATCGGTTGGTCGGCCATTGTGGCCCCGAGCAATTCCTCGGCGAGACCGTTGCCATAGAGCGGAGCTGCGTCGAAGAGGCGTACGCCGCAGTCCAAGGCCACCATCAAGGTGTGTTCTGCGACGGAGCGATCTACGGGCCCATACGTACCCGCGATCCCCATGCATCCGAGGGCCAGCCTTGTCCCGCCCGTGAGTTCTAATGCAAGCGCGCTCGCGCGCTCAGTCCCTGCGAAGCTCTCGGACATATCTCACGCACCTCTCGATGGCATTCTCGCTCCCACCATACAGAAGCGGGATTGCGTCCGGACGCATGTCACTCAGGATCTCGACGATGGCCTGCGAAGCTTTTATCCGGAACTGTTCATCGTCGGGCCGACCCGACCCGATCGGGACGCTCAGGTCTAGCTTCGTTACAAACAGAAGGTCATATTCGCCGACCCACGCGCGGCAGAGGCTCTCCAGACGTTTGTATCTGCCAGGTTCTAGGTCACGCTGTTGGTGGCGCAGGGCCGCGAGCATGTAGCCCAATGCATCAGGCACCGGTCGATCAACGATGATCGCGGCTGCAGAAAGCGAAGCCTTCGTTTCTAGGCGGATCGCCTGTGCGATCAGCCAAGCTGTACTCTCGAAGGTATGGTCGGCAAGGATCGGAAAACCCTCCGCATGAGCATCCGCTGCACTGTCGTGCACGTCGGTGACTACGAGCCCTTCGGCTTGGAGGCGTGCCTTCAGGGCCGCAACGAAGGTCGACTTTCCGGTCGAGTGCGTTCCCGCCACCGCGAACTTGAAAGGGCGCGTCAAAGTAGTTGCGCCTGCTCAGGGCGGATGATGTTTGCCTGAGCCAGCATTTCCGCACGAACACTATCCGGCAGCGGCTCCAACATGTGCCGCAGGATCATTGCGGATAGGGTGGCGTCGTAAAGTGCAGAATGCGGCGCTAATTTGGTCGTCTCAGCTGCCTTGCGGTCCAGCTGAAGGAACTTCCCCAGCGTCTCGAGCCCGTACCTTTCCGCCTGCGGTACCAAGATACGTGCAAGTTTGAGAGTGTCGTATGCCGCCGGCGGATGCCAGTCCTCCAGCGCGCGGCCTATGATGTCTAGTTCAACTCGAACGTTGTGGCCGACGATCGGCGTGCCCTCAATCCAGTCCCAAATGCCGCCAGACACGTCTTCAATGTCTGGCGCATCTGCCACGTCGCGGTCCCAGATTCCATGGATACGCGACGCGATCGGCGAGATCCCACTCGAGGGTCGTACGCGCCAAGTCCGGCTAAAGCCAGTCAGCTCCAGCCCCTTCATCTCAACGATGGAGAGCTCGACGATCTCCGCAGGTGTGCCACCGTTACCCTCTACGTCGACTGCCCACATGCGCTCGATCATGCCCAGCCCTCCTCAGCGCGTCCGTGCCGACCTGGCAGATGCGGCATCGCTCGGTCATGCACCTGAAAACCGAGCGTGTGCTGAATGTAGTAACGCTGCTGCTCCGTGCTGTCGGCAACGGTAATATGGCCTGGGCCGATCTCGATACCTTTGGTCGACAAACCAGCGACAGCGGCGAGTTGCTCCACTCGTGCGAGGTCCGGCCGAAGATGGTGACGTGAACAGATTTTGACCTGGCTCACCGGACAGATTTCGCAGATTTGGCTAATGCCGTAGTGTCCATTCCAGTCGGGCTCGCCGTGCGCGAAGGCAACGGCGCACGATGTCTTTCGGAACAAATTGACCCCTCCGAATCCGGCCAGGACCCGCGCCTCCAGATCGCGCGGCATTACCTTGCGGCGGGGCGCGTCCATATAGAGGTCTGCAACCCCGACTGACCGTAGATACTCCCGTATCTGCTGACGGTGAAAGAGCCCGGTGAATACGGTCGCATCAGCCAGCCGCGAAAGGTCCGCAGCTCGAGTGATCTTGCTGTCGCTGTCGTTTAGGCCCGCCACAATTGGTCGCCAATAGAGGATGCGGCGCGTGCGCCCCGCATGGCGCGCCAGCACCGTCAACGATCGTTCGGCAATGCCGCTGTCGACCGGCTCAATCCGCTTGTCCTCAATGCCGGACCAAGTGACCAAGACAGTCACCCGCAACCGCGACAGCCGCTCCAGCCGCTCTACGTCCTCCGGCTCGACCTTCCAGCGCGTGATGATCAGAACATGGTTCTGTAAGCCGAGCTGGTCGAGGATCTCCAAGGTGGCATGGAGGTGCTCCTTGACTCTCGGAAGAAAGGGGTCCGTGGCGCGGTTGAAAATCTGTATCGGCGTCACGTCGCGCTGGAATGCCCAGTGGGTGACCAGTGCCTCGACCGCAGCCTCGTCGTCGCAGACGAGATGCGGCTGCTTCATGTCGAAATTGTCGAAGAGATGGCGCACGCAGTAGCCACAATCCAGCGGACATCCAACCACGTGATTCAGGCTGAGCCCGGATTTCCTGTATTCAACCACTTTCCGCAAGGTGTCTGGTAAGTTCGACGGCGCCGCGCGGAGTGCGATTCCACCTTCAGAGTTTTTCAAGGCGGTGCCCCCCTGCGCCGTTGACGATCGCCTCCACCTCGAAGCGGTTTGCAAACGCCATACTATACCCGTGCACGGGCGTGTCTCCCAGAATTCTGTCCAGACGGAGCTACTTCCACAGATAATATGCCAGCGCCCCACGAACGCTGACCGTGACGCTTCCGCCCTCCATCGTATAGTCATGCTCGATGACGCGCCTGATGTTTAGCGACAAGCCGGGGTGAGCGACTGTCTGGCATGTCAAGCCTGCTGCGGGATATTGTTTCGGACATCGCGTGCTTTTGCGTTGAGGCGGACAAGCAGCTTATGGGCGAGAGCGACGCGGATGACCTTTTTGGGTTTTCCGGCGGCGGTGAGTCTGGCGTGGAAAGCCTTGAAGTCGGCGTCGTGTCGGCGGACGACTTCGGCGACAACGAACAGGATGGCGCGCACGCCTTCCCGACCGCCGCGCACCGGTCGCCGGCCGGATCGCTTCCCGCTATCGTGGGCGATCGGGGCGAGGCCGGCGAGCTTGGCGGCAGCCTTGCCGGATAGGGTGCCGATCTCGGGCAGTTCGGCCATCAGGCGGGCGACGGTGCGGTCGGCCACCCCTTTGATGGTGCGAAAGGCGCGGTCGAGCTTGTGCCAGACTGGGTCGCTGCCGATGAGCTTGGCGATCTCGGTCTCGCAGGCGCGGGTTTCGCGGGCGACGACGGCGAGAATGCCATCGAAGAAGGCGCGGACGCAGGCGTCTGTGACCAGGCGGCGCTGGTTGATCTGGCCGACGCGCAGTTCGGTGAGCTGGCGCAGGCGGATGACCAGGGCGGTGAGGCGGGCCTGGGCGTCGGTGGGTGGCGGGCGTGGGCGGAGGCGTTTGACCTCGGCGTACCAGGCGATCATGCCGGCATCGATGCGATCGGTCTTTTCGAGCCATCCCATCGCTTCGGCGAAGCGGCGCACGGAGCGGGGATTGGCGATGGCGGCTTGGATGCCGTCGGCCCAGAGCAGGGCAAACGGCAGCCTTTCGTATCCGCCGGTGGCCTCCATCACCACGAGAGCGACATCGTGCCGCCGGCAAAAGGCGGCCAGGGCTGCGACGCCTTCGTCGGAGTTGTCGAAGCGTTCGACGAGCTTGCCGTCGTGCCCGATGCAGGCGTCGAGAGCGGTGGAAGGTCATCCACTCCACAAATCACATTTGCCACGTTAACCTGCCTTGTCCATGCGACGGGCAATCGAGCGACTGTCCGGTTGTGCGTGACACGGCAGCGGCCGGTCCCAAAGCTCACCCGCGGTTGTTGCCTGAGGGGCGGCGGGCGCCGGTCGCTGCGCGAGGGGGCCGGTGGCCACCGGCCCCCTCGCACCGCCATCGTTGCCAAACCTCGGCGGCACAATCCAGATACAAGGGGCCAGGGTCAAATCGACCGCTCGGTCCCAAGTGTCGTTCTTTGGGCGAGCCAAGCAACGGACGCCCGTTTTTAGGGAGCCCGCGTTGGCCGCCGAAAGGACCTAAAATGGGCGCAAAACGGCCATAGGCGACGTGAAGGCGCCTGGTGAATGCGGGGCAGATTACGCCGCCCCGCACACGCGTGTTACTCTGCCGCGATGGCATGCGCCTGCGGCTCCTCCTCGAGATAGGTAGTGCCGGTCTCATCCTCCTCGCCGGCCAGGAAGTCCGGCAGGGCCTCGGCCTCGCCCGCCGGTTCGTCGGTCACTGTATCGGAGTTGGCGAGACGCAGCGGCTCAGGCAGCCAGCCGGTGCCGTCCAGCAGCCGTTCGGCCTCCTTGGCCATCTCGGCTTTCTTGAGGTGGTCGATGAGCTGTGCGGAATGCTCGCCCTTCGCCTCCCGCACCGCTTCGAGGATGCGGGCCTTCGGCACCCGGCCAAGATAGGTATCGACAGTCGGTTTCCAGCCCGCGGCGGCCATGTCGAGACCAACGGCCCGGGCGATCTGATCGCCGTGAGCAAACACATCCGGCCGGCGGTTCCATGGCTCCTTCACCACGTTGACGGTGAGCGAGGCGCAGTGGGCGAACAGCGCCCCCTGGCTGTCGCTGTCGAACGCCGTCAGCGTGTCCCAAAGATCGGCTGGGGTCTCCGGCAACTGCTTTGCCCATCGCGCGTGGCGCTCGTCGATCGCCTTCGCCGAAGCGGTCTCGGCAAGACCGGGCGCCTGTGCCGAGAAGCCGGAATGCTTCGCCGTGATTTCCAGGCAGGTGCTGGCGGCGTAGCGGTAGAAGGCATTGAGGCAGAGGGCGTGCAGCACGGCCTGGAACGCCACCTGCGGGTCGTTCGCCACGCCATCGCGCAGCGCCAGGGTGCGGTGGGCGGTAAGCTCCGTCACCAAGCGGTCGGATAACGGCCTGATGGTGTCGTCTTCCTCCGGGGTTTCAGTCTCGGACTCGGTCGGCGCGCCGCCGATGGTGATGACGGCGCGCTGGACGGGAATCTCCGGGCTCGCCGGCTCCGACGCTTCGTCAGGCCCGGTTGGAATCGGTTCGACGGGCGCCTCGTCGTCGGGTCGGACGAAGCCGCGCTCGACCCGCAATGCGCCGTCGCTATCGATGCTGACGAAAATGCCGGCGCGGGCGATGTCGGCGGAATCGAACCGGACCGGCCGATTCTCGATCGCCGACCTGGCGGTCTCGATCTCGGCGAGGCGCTGATCGACCGCCTCGGGCAAGTCGTCGGCGCCGGCATACTCGGCCTCCAGCGTCTCGTATTCGGTTTGTAGCGCCGCGAAGGTGGACGCCTCCTCCTGGGTGAGTTCGGCGGTCTCGCCGGTCAGGCGGCGCAGACCGGCGCTGTGGCCGTAGGGGAAGTCGGTCGCCACCGCGATCCACTTCCAGCCCTCATCGCGCAAGGCTTCGGCTTCGGCCTGGAGCTTCCCGGTCACCAGCCGATCGAGCAGCGCCGGGTCCTGGAGCCAGCCGCCGTCATCGTGCTGAAACAGATCGCGCATCACCACGCCACCCGCCGCCTCGTAGACATCGGCGCCCACGAACAGCGCACGCCGGTCGGACGCGCGGACGGCGCCCTCGGTTAGCTGGCGGCGGATCAGGTAGGGTTCCTTGTTGTAACTCCGCGAAACGGAATCCCAGACCTGCTCCTGCCGGGCATGGTCGGGCGTGACGGTGAAGGCCATCAATTGCTCCAGCGTCATGCCGTCCTCGGCATAGATGTCGAGAAGCTTGGCCGAAACGGCGGCGAGACGCAGGCGCTGCTTCACCACGGTCGGGTTCACGAAGAACCGTGCCGCGATCTCGTCGTCGCCCAGTCCCTTATCGCGCAAAGCCTGGAACGCGCGGAACTGATCGAGCGGATGGAGCGCGACCCGCTGGACGTTCTCGGCCAGCGAATCCTCCTCGGCGAGCCCGCCGTCTCGCACCACGCATGGCACGGCTGCGGTCTTGGCCAGGCGCTTCTGCTTGACCAGAAATTCCAGCGCACGGAAGCGCCGGCCGCCGGCTGGAACCTCAAACATTCCGGTCTCGTTGCCGTCGGCGTCGAGGACGGCGCGGACGCTGAGTCCTTGCAGCAGCGTGCGCCGGGCGATGTCCTCGGCCAGCTCCTCGATCGAGACGCCGGCCTTCACGCGCCGAACGTTCGCCTGGCTGAGCACCAGCTTGTTGAAGGGGATGTCGCGGGAGGCGCTGAGGGTGATCTTCTGAATGGCTTGGGCCACGGTAGTTCTCCGCGACGGGCGGCCGGGAGACTCCCTCTCGACCTCCAACCCGTCACGAAAACCGGCGCAGCCCTCTTACTCTCCGTGACGCCAAGGAAATCTGAGCGTGAGCAAGGACCTCAAGGGGCGTTTCCTTGCTACATTATGGGGGAGGGCTCTCGTCAGTCATCGATATCCTTCCGGCGCGCCGCTATCGCGGTCAAACAAGCCGCTGCGGCGTCCTGCCAGGGTCTGGTAGGTGACGCCAGTGGACGCACCTCCATGAGCGTAGGAGCCCTTTTCCCATAAGGAGAGCCAGACATTACCGCCAGCCAGCCGGCCAAGCCCTGGGCATGCAGGGCTTCTTCGGCTGCCTTAATCTGAAGGTCCGTGGGGTCAGTGGCCCGGCCAAGCGTTGAATACCGTCCATCTTCGGACACAATGACCCAGCGGCGGTCGCTCGCGCCGTCTTTCTGCCTGTCCGCCGAGTGCCTTCCGTTTGGGCTCATGATGAAATCATCGCCGATGAAGGCGCTCCTGAACAGACAGCAATTTCGGATGGTCTTTCGTCGGGTATCAACGAGGCACAGGGTGTCAGCCCGACATCGCGCTCAAATGTCAACAAGTAGTCAGCCGCCTTGCTTGCTTGTGAAGCCGCCCGCACGATAGCTCGGTTGTCCTCCCGCAACACCTCGAGCCACGAACCAATATAGTCGGCATGGCGGACGGTCGGGGTGATGCCGAGCGAGGCGCACAGGTAGGCCGCCGAGATTTCCGCAATCAGCTCTTCGAACGCATATTTCTTCGATCCGAACGACCCGGTCATGTCACGGTTGAGGCGGGAGATATGACCGGTGGCGTGAGCAATTTCGTGAAGCGCGGTCCGGTGCCAGTTGACCGGTTCGAAGTAGGCCTGTGGCTGTGGAACTTGCACGAAATCATTCCGCGGATCGTAGAAGGCGCGCTCACCGCCGATCCGGAAATCCACGCCGGTTGCCCGGATCAGCGCTTCCGCCTCGGGGAGGATGAGGTCTTTGTCAACCGATGGTGCCATCGCCGTCATTTCGTCCGGCAGGGCCTCGCATTGCGCGATGTTGAAGACTGTGAAGCGCTTCAGGAATGGGACTGCCTGCGCATCCTCACCCGTCTCCGCCGCGCGGCGACGTTCATCATCCGGCGTGAACCGGTCAGCATACACGACGGTCGTGCCGCGCTCGCCCTTGCGGACATGGCCACCGAGGTTGAGCGCCTGGCGGAAGGTCAGCCAACTCTGGGCCGGGTACCCGCGCTCGATCACCGCGCCCCAGAGGATCAGCACATTGATTCCGGTATATTGCCGCTCAGTGGCGGCGTTCCTCGGCATAGTGAGAGTCATCTTCGCCGAGGCCGTTCCCCAGGGCTGGACCCAGGGCGCGCTGCCGGCCTCCAGTTCGGCAATGATTTTGCTCGTAATTTCGTCGTAGAGGCTCACCCGGTTCGAGCCGGCGCGAGCGAGAGCAGTGTTTCTGGGCATCGCGGATCTCCGCGACGGGCGCCGGAGGCCACTCCTCCAGCCTTCAACCCGTCACGGCAAACCCGATCTGCACTCTCACTCTACGGGGGGCTTCGCGACGAACTCCCCGCAAAATGGGGCGGCGAAGATCATAGCTCCACCGCAGTGGAAGGCTTTCCCGTCGCCAGGGTTAAAGATCTCGGCTCACGCAGTCCCAATTAGAGGCCGTTGACTTCCGATTAGTCGGCACGGATGGTTCCGATCGTCCAAGTTTTGGGGGAACTATGACACGCCTCGCCCGCCAGGTAATTGCAGACTGTGAGATCGCGTTGGAGATGCTTGAAGCTCAGCACGATCTAGCACGATGGCGTGTGCACTGGGCTGGAGCGCTTGCGTTGCTCCGCGCTGTCGGTCACGTGCTTCAAAAAGTCGATGGTGCGAATCCCAAGGTACGTCGCCAAATCGACGTTGCCTACGACCGGTGGAAGGCGCAGAGGACGGAGAATGCGATTTTTTGGGAATTCATAGAACAGGAACGCAACAACATTCTGAAAGAGTATCGGTTCAATCTACACCCTCTAGATCATGTCGATGTCGCCGTCATGCTGACCGTCCGGCAACCTGACACGGGCAACATCGTGCAAATCCCCCAAATCATTCCGATTGAAGAGAACATCTATCGGCCGGTTCTCGATGGCCACAGCGAAGGGGACGATGCACGGGACGTCTATCAGGAGGCACTGGATTGGTGGGATGCAGAGCTCACCGCTATTGAGCGCGCTCTTTCAGAATCATCCGACGCTAACATAAGGTCCTGATCGCATTGGTTCCTCGTTTCCACAGCCTGCTTCTCGTAGAAGAAAGATTGCTGGAGGCCGAATATTTCACGGTTCGCCTGTCGCGCAGTCGCGATCATGCGCACGGTTTCGAACTGAATGCATTTCTGTCCGCCGCCCGTTCGGTGACTTTCCTTATCCAGAAAGAGATGTCGAAGGTACCGGGCTTCTCAGACTGGTGGGATGCTCGTCGCTGTGAGATGCGCGATGATCAGGCTATGAGATTTTTCCTCGACCTGCGCAACTACTCGCAGAAGGAGGGGCGGGTCGCTATCTTCGGTCAAGGGTCGACGACCCGTCGCTGGTCGCACTGGTTCGCCAGCGGCACAGTGGTTGTCCCGGAATGCGTGCGCGAAGTGGAGATTGTCGATGCGTGCCGAATGCATCTCGCAAAGCTGGCTCGCCTGACTCTTCATGTCGCGGACGATTTTCCTGCATGGTCCTGTCCACATCGAGCTTTGACCCCCGAAGGCGTCCAGATGCTATCACTCGATCTGGACGATCTTGATGATGCGCTAGGATACGGGCGCGGATTTTCGAACATTGAGGGGTATAGCCTGGAAGACAGACTACGCATGCTGAGACGGCATTTCGATGGTGTTGATTTCGAGGAAATCTGCCGTCTCTCGAGACTGCGTCCACGGCGGCGGCGCAACAGCGAGCCCGATGGCTTCTTTCGTACCTTCCACGCCAATCTTCGGACGAAAATGCATCCACTTCGCAGTGGTGAAGGTTGACGCACCCGGGTAAACGCTTGGCGAGAGGCGAGAAACTTGTATGGCAGGACAGCATAGTTGAATGCTGTTCCAAACGGCTCAATCAGACGCGACGAATGACCTTGGTATCGATGAGCGAACGGAGGTGCGATTGCAAACTGGCAGGGACATGACCGCCAGTGATCAATATTCCCGCTTCCATGTTCTTTTCGAGCGCGTGGCCAGTCAGGTTCGCGCTTGTCAAAAATGCGATGCTGCCGTCGGAGACTGCCACTTTTGCGTGGACGCGACCATTAGTGAATGGAGGTGGCCGGTCCGTCCAGGAATATAAGAGAGCTGAGGGAACACAACTTCTCATCGTCGCCACCGGATCCATGAGCAAGCTGCCGCCATGCGTCAACGACGCCTCGACGAGAATTCGCGTTTCTACGCCACGGTCGATCGCCGAATTGATCGCGGTGATGACCAATGGCACATCGTAGGCGACGAAGCTTACGATGAAGAGTTCCGTCTTTGCGCGCTGAATCAGATCCAAGAGCACTTGTTCGGTACGTCGCGTGGGTACATAAGGCGTCTTGGGCCCGGTCCAGACGAGTTCGATGCTACTGTCGCGTTGCGACTGCAATCGGGCGTGAGCAGCGCCTAATAAGGCTCCCGCCACGACGTCGCCCGGCAATTCAGATTGTTCCCAGGTAGCGATTAGCGAATCCAAGGCTGCACGAGCGGCCGCCGTTCCGACCATTTGATGCAGGCTTCTATCCCCATCATTCGGCGCAGCGCCTCTCAGACGAGAAGCGATTGCTTCGATCTTGGATGGCGACAACAGGGACACGAGTTCACTGATCGCGTTCAGAAGCGGTCCCATCAGGAGTCCCTGAAAAAAGCTGCGTCCGGGTTCTCCAGCGTCGGAATCACCAAAGCTCGGTCCAGATGTCGATTGCCGCGTTCGCAGGACGTTTCCGACACGAACGAACAGGCGTGGCAAGCGGCACCGTGCAGCGACTGATCTTTGCTCGGATCATGTTCCGCACAGAGCGGGTCGGATGCACAGATGTGGGCTCGGTCCAATGCCTGGCGCAGAAGTCGGCCTAGATTCTCGGGATTCCCAAGCTCGACCAGCCCCCCCAGCGTTCCATCGGAGTCTGCGGCGGCCGTGTAGATAAGAAATCCGGCCTGGTCCATGCCGTCGTCGACATCTGCGTATATTCGCTCACGAATGCTCGCAGCATTGTATCCGCACTCCAGGGCCAGTTCGCGGATGAGCATATGCGCGAGGGTATGGAGCATGACGTAGCGGACACCCGGATAACCTTCGTTCGGATCAAGGTTTCGTTTGTGGCGCCATCCTCGGTGCCCCTGTCGGAGCCGCGCATCGATCGCCTTTACGGGGGCCTTCTCCGCCCAAACCTTCAAAGCATCAGAATTGAAACGGATGAAAATGCCTTCTCCGTGGACTTGGGTGGCCGGCACCCAGTTCGGCGCGGCACGTCCGAGTGGTGCCCGTGGAGCTGCATCGTCTCCGGCACCCTCGTCAGGGGACTCGACTCTCGTGAATCCGAGGAGAGCATTCACCTCTCGAAGACGCTCCAGCAAAAGGACGCGCGTGATCGCCGGATCGAATCCGGAAGGGACGCCTACTTTCTTGCTCATGAAGTGCGGATAGTCGGTGGGAGGGTTGGCGGCCGTGAGTACGTCCCATTCAGGCCCCTTCAAATCGCTTTGCTCGACGTTGGCTCCGCCATTGCGGTGGGCTTCTATCGCCGTCCAGATCTGCTCGTCGGTGAATTGGTCGATGCCGGGCAGCTGAGCCGTTTTCTTCAGTGTTTTTACGACGAATAACACTTCGGAAGCAGACGAAACGTCTTCGAAGAATGTCCAACCGTCAGCGATCAGTTGAGCCAACGGACTTCCCGTCTGCGGGATGGCCAGGACGGATAGCGTTACGGGAAACCAGCCATTCGTGGCCCCGAGAAGAATGGCGCGAGGATCTTCGCTGCAATCATCTTCGAATCTGTCGATGTGTGGATGCCGCCCGCGGCAGCCCGGTAGATTGTCTCGACCAGCCTGTCCAAACGCCTGCGCCATGTTCTTCGATGCGCCGCAGCCGTCGCACTTCACCCAAAGGTTCTCGGTCTGAAGCGATGCGCCGCTCTCAAAGAACCGCAGTGTTGCGCGGCATGCACTCGGCCCGCCATGAACGAACCAGTGCCAGGCGAAGTCATCCAAATGGCCGGCACGGCAGGCCATGAGGAAGCGAGCCGGAACGGCATCGGCATCCCTGGGCCGTTGACTATTGTTCGATCCCCGGCAGCCTTCATGCACAAAGCGTGTCGACTCTGGGCGGTACCGGTTCTCCTTCAGCTTGAACAATCCGGCGTCGTAGGGTGACAACAATCCGCATTTCACGCAGCGGAGCCACCGCGGGAAAGGCTTCACGGGGACGCCGATTAGCGCCGCGGCAGAAAAGGGATCGACGATGTCCCTCTCGCCTATCGGGGGCATGCGCAATGAATCGACCTGAGGTCCTAGAACGCTTCTAACATTGGCCAGTAGCCGCGCCTCTTGAATCGGCTGGCATCTGTCCTTCTCCCAGCGGTCGATGCCCATCGTGACCACCGATATGTTGGGGAGGTCGATCAAAGCTCCCGGAGCATAGGTCCATAGAAGCTGGCTCGGTCGGATCTCGCCTACAGGTGTCCTGCTCATTGCTGATCCTCCTCGGCTCTAGTCACTTTCGGTCGCCAAGTCGGATCAGTGGTCGAGCGGTCGTCCTCCATCACGAGTCTCACGCCTGGCTCGACCTCGCGCATGGACATCGGGACTGTCCAGTCAGTCCAGGGCTTGATGCCGGGTGCTGATAGGAGCGGATAGGCGGTGGGGCCGGCCCCATACTTTTGGTAGACGAGCGTGCGCCCGCCAACGCCTGCCTCACTGGCCCATTCGTCGGCACGGCTCTTCATCTCGGCTTCGGCTAGAGCCTTCTTTCCCGAATCCTCGGTCACTTCCCAGGTTCGGGCGGTAATCGCCGCTATCGTTTCAAGCATTTCGTGGAGGCTTGGGCTATTCATGGCGCCGGCCCCGTCGTTCGCCGCGAATGGATCGTAGGTGTGGCGCATGATCGAAAGCATCGCGCCCCTAAGTCCTCGGTCCAACGCAAGCAGTGAGAATGGCGTGACAGATTGGGCTTCGACGTGCTGGTAGAAAGTCGCGTGGTAGTGTTCGAACGTCTCGTAGTGCGACAGGTCGCGCGGCCGCGCCCAAGTCAACACCGTCGCCACGAGTCCTGGCGGCGTGCGGCCCACGCGGCTTGTCGCCTGGATATATTCGGCAGTTCCTTTGGGCTGGCCGTTGACGACCATCACCCCAAGGCGGTTCACGTCCACACCGACTGACAACATGTTGGTCGCAAGGACGGCATCGATTGGTCTTGCTTCTCCGGGTTTCCTGTTGGTCACCCATTTGGCTTGTGCAGGATCGTAGATCCCGTCGAACGGGACCTCGAGCTGATCGAGGTATCGTGGAATGTCCTGACTGGAGACGCGCGAAGTCAATTCGCTGACTTCCTCGACGCGCCGCTGGGAGAGTCCCGGCCGGTCCACCAAACTCATATTGACGCGGAAAGAACGCGTCTGGACGTCGTCTTCCGCCAACCGCTTCATGCCACCGAGCTCTCGGAGCGAGTTGAAGTAGCCGACTAACGTCATATAGGGGTCGGCCACTGGCCCGAACCGATCGAATAGGGCCTGGGCGGCGGTGAGGAAGGCCGTGTATGTCCTGATAAGAACTGCGGGACGCGAGCTGCCAGGCGCGCAAATGCCCATGTAGCGCCGCCCAGGTTTCTCGCTAATCGAACGTTGAACGGAGAAGAAGTTGTCTTCGACGTCCAATCCAGTCGGAGGAAACACAGAGATCCTCCGCATGAACACATTTCGCACTTGATCATCGGCACGCCGCACGGTCGCCGTAGATGCGACGACCTTCGGGCGGACTTTATTACCGCCGAGAGTCCAGCTGCTCAGTTCATCGACAGCGGTCTCATACAGGCCGACCATCGTACCAAGCGGACCGCTGATGAGGTGAAACTCGTCCTGAATGATCAGGTCTGGAGGCCTGATAGCGCGGACTGGCTTCACACTGGCGGCCGGATATGAACCTCGTGCTCGGTGCCCGGTGCCACAGTCGTGACCAGGCCACAGCAGGCCGTGACGTCCGCACTCATGATCGACCCGGCCGAAAAGGTTCCGAACTTCCGGGCGCCACGCCATCATGGCGAACTTGTCCACGGTCGCGATCATCATCGTCGGAGGACGATGATAAATCTCTTCGTCGACAACCTTCACCGGCAGGCCGGGGTGAGGCTGGCCACTCGATTTTGCTTTCGAGAAGTCGCAACCTCCGAGCTTGTCTCCGCAGTGGATCAGCGTTCGGCCTGCGATCCGGTCTACTTCGATGTCGCGTCCGCCGGAGATTTCAGAGCCGCACCACGGACAGCTGGTCAGCTGCGCGGGTGAAGCGATGCCCGCCTTATTCCGATCATTGGTGCGAATGGCCTCGACGGCTTGATGAGACGCTTCGGTCGTGCCAGGCGTGACACGGTTGCCGACCCATAGGCCTAGCGAGAAGGGCTCCTTTCCCCAGGTCTTGTCGTCCGCGCGACGGATGACTTCCATTGCGCAGAGCAGTGTCGTCGCCCGTTGGAACTGCTGCAGGGTCAGAAGGCGCAGCGTGTAGCGCATGATGACGGCGAGGCCGCGCGTCGCGTCCAAACCACCCAGATCATTCTTCAGGCGCCGCATCGCCATGGCGAAGGCAGCCACGCCGAGATAGGCCTCAGTTTTACCGCCACCGGTCGGAAACCACAGGAGATCGGCGAACGCCTCTATCGGCTTCGTTCGGTCCGGATGGGCGGGATCGGCAAGTGAAGGGATTGCCAGCAGCAGAAATGCGAGCTGGAACGGGCGCCACGATCTGTTCTTCGATACGTCCAGCGTAGCGACGTCGACTTCCTCGTTTCGTCTCCGCTTGAGCGCGTATATGCCTCGCACACGCTGCATTGCCATGGACCGGTTGGCGAAGCGAAAAGCCTCCAACGCCTTCGCATCAGCGAAGAGGGTATCCTGCCCTTCCTGAAGGCGGCATAGGATCTCTTCACAGCGCGTAATCACGTCTTTGCCTGGATCGTCAAAACCGGTGATCTCGTTTCCCAACCGCTTCTTTTGCTCGTCGATCCAGATGGCGTAGTCGTCGATGAGGCAAGATAGCGCTTCGCGGAGACCGTTTGAGTCCATTTCGGCCAGCCGCGTCATGTCGAGCCAACCTTCATCGACCATGCGTCGCATGGCGGGACGATCCCGCGGATCGAGGCCAGGGGTCTCCGTCACCGCGACTTCGTAGCGGGGAACGATCTCGGTCCGAACGAGATAGGCCTTCGACACGTCATCGCTTGTCGTCTCGGCATGCACCGACACCCCGTGTCCGACGGCGTATTCCAGACGGCTGCGATAGATGAGCGCGAGCCGGTCGCGTTCCGGGTCATCGACCACCACGTCGTTGGACGGGCGCCGCCGGAAAATCGCTTTGCCAGTCTCACACTCGGCGGCTTGGACGCTGATCTCTGGCTGGAACAGCCAGGCGCGGTCCTTGTTGTCGTCTGGCTCCAACTGCCCGTTCACCAGGAACAGAGTGACGAGCCGTTCGCCCTTGTTGTTCGTCCGCACCGTGCCCTGTAAGCGGACGTCTGGCTGGTCTCGATCAGGGGTGGATGGCTTGATTTGGCCATCGACAAGAGGCAGCGTGACCAAGCCGCCGCAGGGGATCCGTTGCCAGACCCGGACCTTTATTCCTTCCTCGTGACCCGTTGCCCGGTTCTTTCGGGTCTTGACGATCTCGTGCTCGTCATTGGGAACACGTTCATAGCGCCCCCAGCGTGCATCAATGGACAATGTCGCAACATCGGGCGCCACGCAGAAGGTGAGGCCCATGCTGGACGGGACGAGCGACTGGTTATTCGTGGTGTCGATCTCGTCGAGTGCATCGTCCTCGGGCTCCACGCGGCCCGACGTGCTTGCAAATTCGGCGCCGGGTTCATGGAGAGGCGCTGTCCGCTCATCCTCCAGGTCGCCGCTTTCCTCGGCCGCCGAGGCAGGCTCAACCCGGGCTGTCTGGTCGTCGTCCGGTCGTCGCGGGGCCAGCTTCCCGACAAGATAGCGGTCGCGAACGCTCATGTCCTTGATCAGCTCGTGCGGTCCACCGGCGGGGCCGAGAAGATCGTCGCGGACAGCTAATTCGAGCAGATCGCGCACGTAGGCGACATTCTGGATGAGCGGTACGTCAGCGACTGAGATACCGCCTAGCGCGAAGATTTTTGCAAGGTCCTCGGGACGGAGTCGTCCGATGGGGCCGGAAGGCAGCGTCAGACCGATGTCGATGACGGAGGTTTGCGGACAGACTGCGTGCATTCGGTCGAAATAGATCGTCGTTGTCGCAAGGTCGGAACGTATCCGCACAATCCGACCGACGCACTTCAGGACGCCGTTGGCTTCAGCCGCGACGACCCAATGCCCATCGTCCAAAGCAGCGAAAGTCGAACGCGCTCCGTCTAGTCGAATGACGTGAGGGCCAAGCCATGTCGGTTCCTTAGTGAGCCATCCTTGTCCGTTTGGATCAATGATCGAGGTCATGTGTCGCCCCCATTGAGCCTCTATAGCTCGACGCGAGAAAAGTGCGGGTAGATTCGATAGAACTTCCTGAAAACCAAGAATGGATCCTCGCCCATGTCGGACTTGGGCAAATCGAAGGACAGTTTTGCCCGAACGTCTTCGCTCGACTCCATCGTCAACCGCTCCAGGGTGGAAAGGGCTGGTAGGTCGAGACGATGAGGGAAGTCTGGTATCGAGTGGAATTCCCACCCCTGCAGAAGATCATCGATTGATCTCTCGTTGGGGGCGCATACCACGAGTGCCGCGGTCACCATCGCTTGACCGTCTTTGTAGTGGGTCGCCAGCGCCCAAACCATCCGTCGATCACGAAAGTTGAGCGCTTCTTTCTCGACCGCCAGCTTGAGGACACGGAGCAAGCTCAAACCATAGTTCTTGTGTGTCATGCCGTCGGCGGGCAGCCCGCTCGGGAAGAGATGCCCGACCCGCTCCTTGAAGCGAGCGAGTCGCCACTCCTGTGTCGTCGGCTTTTGCTTACGGTCAGCCGACGCCGAGTCGTCGACTTCAACAGATATTTCGTTGGTGGTCGGCTTTCCGAGAGACTCCGGATTTGCGTTGAGCGTCACACGCAGCACGCTTCCGAGTGGAACCGTTCCGATGGTTCGTGCGAAGCGTTCGATCTGCGTGGTTATGCCTTTCGGCTCCGTGTAATCAAACCAGATGATCGCAGGCGCTTCGAATTCTTGCCCGTCCAGGTAATCTTCAAGCGTCGCGTGGACGCATTCGATCGATGCGATTGGGCGATTGAAGAGTTGGCGCTTGTGAACCTCCAGTTCGGTTTCCACACACGCCATCCGACTTACACCGAGCCGGGCGTGCACCAATCTGAAATCCTCCAGAAAGGGGCCACCGAGTCCGATGTACTGGTATTTTTCCAGCGACAGGCTGGGAGCCAACCGCGTCAGCAGCGACAGGAACAGTTCACGGTCAACGGCCTTATTGGGCCTCAGCCGATACGGGAGTGAAGATGCGGCGCTCATGTATCAGCCGTCCCGCTTCTTGGCTTTGGTGAGCGTCAGCTCGAAACATTTTTCACCTATGATTCCCGGCTTCTCATCATCCACGTCGAACAGCATCTTGGAGACGAGCCGTATTTCCTCGATTGGCCGCGAGAATACGATCCTCCGCGACGAGGGGGTCTTGCCTGGTGGTTCTGGCAGTACTCGCGCCTTCTGTGGATTGAACTCGACCTGGTCGCCCGTTTTCCTGACCGCATCGCGCGATACGACTGCAGCGATTGCTGCCTTCAATGGAAGTGGACGTGCATCCTCCCAGTAGTTCGACTGGTCGGCACGCGGATGGTTCTTCCATTGGTTCGTATACGAAATCCAGACTCGCATACCCTCTTTCATCTTCACCAGGGACTCGAGCCATACGTTCGACGACGTGTCGAGCGCGCGCTTCGTCGTCGTGACCGGGAGCTTGTCGGCGCGTTTTGAGCGGAACTCGATGATCCCGGTGATGATGGCGAACTGCGGGTGGTAAAGCGGAATTCCGTCACCCCAACCCGTGAGACGACTTTTGTCGCCGACTATCACCGCGCGATCGTTGCAAAGGACAGTCCAGCCGGCGGTCGCCGACGATCGGTCGCCCTCGAAATCCGCGTCGTCCTCATTGTCGGTGCCGAGACTGCGCGCGGTGTTCAAGCCGACTGTGATCGAGACGAGTACGTCGTCGATCGTCTTCTGAAACACGAACGGCGCGGGTCCATCGTCGCGCTTTGATACGAGTACCTCGACGAGCACCGGTTCAACGGGTTTGCCGTTGAGCTCAACCTTGAGCCCCAACTGGAGGAACATGGTGAAGTGCTCGGAGATGGCGGTGCGAACCTCGTTCTCAAATGCTTCGTTGGCAAAATGCCGGGAGACGCCCTCATATAGTTCATGGACGTGGATGACCGTGCCGGGTTCGGCGAGCTTCTCCCTCGCTTCCGTCGGTTCGTTGATCGGCAGCGGCTCCCAGCCTTTTGCGTTAAGCCAGGCGGAAGTGATCGGCACCTCGAAGGTATCGTCACCGTACCGGGTTCGGACTAGCGCTTCGCGACCCATCTTGAAGATCGCGCGCTTCATTCCAACGCCGTACATACCGATGGTCTCGGTATCCGAATCGCGGTCATCGTCGGGCTCGCGTCCCATTTTGAACGCGTAGTTCTTTGCGACCTCCCGCGGGATGCCGCCGCAGTTGTCCTCGATCGAGAAGCGGTCAGCAGTGAGTTCAATCTTCACGAAGTGCAGCGCGTAATCGACGCTATTGCCATTTGCGAGACGGAGCGCGCCGTCGAGGCAATTGTCGAGGAGATCAAGGATCGCATCAGCGAGATTGATGTCGCGCGTCCGCATCGACACGAAAAACTGTTTGGTTGGGCTGGCCTCTGCGTGGTCGGCGGTCGGTTTCGTCATGGGTGTGCTCTCAGCGTGGAAGCGTTTCAGCGTGAGCGACGCCGGCAGACGTTCCATCTGCTCTTGCATCTTCAAAGAGTAAGTCCAGGTCTGCGGTCTGTCGGCGTCGACCTCTGCGGGGCTTGGAGCGGCTTTCGCCAGGACTCGAAACCGACACGAGGGTGGATTCAAAGAGCTGACGGTTTAGGTCGATGAGCTTCGCGAGCACGCGATCGCGTGTTGCTGTAGGCAGACCATAATGGGAGGGAGTAGTATCTTCGGCATCGGCATCGGCTTGGAGGACGTGAGTAAGGTCGATGTCAGTCCAGCCATACGCATCCGCTACTCCCGCGTCGATGCGCTCGAGAAGATCACGCAATTTAATTATTTCAGCGTCATCTGGTGCAGTGGAATGAACGGCATTCATCGCGTCCGTCATCCCCGCGTGGTTTCGACTGCTCCAGGAAACAAGAATATTTTGGAAATCTATGGCTGCGGTCACAGCATATGTAGGCGTATGTCTTGTCGGGTGAGGAAATGTCGCGAGCGCTTCGCTGATGGATAGAGTTAACGTATTATTATCGGCACCGAGGCTGCTGATAGAGTAATTTCGTAGCCAAATCTGGAACATTGAGCTTAGGCAGATTGCGTGAGTATCGTCACGAAGTGCCTCCACAAGTACGACCTTATTCGTATAAATCCACTCAGTGTTTGCCTTAACGCAAATTGGATACTTCGCAGCCTTTGCGAAAGCGACGCATTGATTAACCTTACGAATGCGCCGCATCTGCCCCGCGCGATGGTTCCAGAATTGCCACCAGCGATCAATGAGGCCCTTGTAGCTCTTGAGCTCCTTCGGCGTTCGGGTTGGCTTCACCACGTCGACGAGGAATCGATGAGCAATCGGCCATTCGCTCTCGATCGCTTCCAGGGACAAGTCTGCGATGTCGAGGGCCCAACGCTCCACGCGGGTTAGTGAAGTGCTCGTGATGTCGTTGCCGGTTATGTAGGGCTTTAGCAAAGTCCCACGTTCGGAGCGAAGGCGTTCGAACCATGGGTGGTCCTCGGTGAGGACGAATGCCAGCCCCTTGCTATTATCTACCCCTGCAAAGGCGAACAGCGTGTCGGCGAGGACCTGTGGTGCCCATCCCCCGCCAACCTCGGGCTGGAGTCGGGGACCGATTTTCTCGCATGCCACGCCGTCACAGTTCCGAAGTCCGGTCCACCCCCCTTTCCGAAAGCAAACTATGGCGATGACAGTAGACGCCGCCCCAGGCCAGGGCATGCCTTTGCGGGAGAAGTAGAAATCTCCCTCGACTGCAATACGTTCTAATCCAACGGAAACAGCGCTGCCTTCCGCGATGTTGTTCGAAGCCAATAATCCATAGGTTCCACCATGTCTCAGCAGTGCGGCTGCTCGACGGTGGAAGGCAACCGAGAGGTCGATTTTTCCGGGGGCCACATCAAGGATCATCTGCACGATGCGCTGAAGGGCGGACCCATAGGTTCCCTTCCACAATCTATTGCCAAGGAAAGGCGGGTTCCCGACGAAGGCGTCGAATCCACCATTGGGGCGAAGGAATACCTCGGGAAATTCTAATGGCCAGTGAAATGGCTGCCCACGCTGTGCGCCGACAAAGTCTCTCGTAAGGTCGGCGTGAGCCTGCGTCTCAAGCTCCCGGCTGGCATCTACTGCGCCATCTGTGGCCCGGTCGGCCGTGATGGAGAGGACGGCGAGGCGCTTCTCTAAGTCCTGGCCACCTTCGGTCGCGATCACGAGGCCGATGAAGGCATCCGCAATCAGTTCTGACGTCGCGAGTTCAGCGTTCGAACTGGCATCAAGAGCCGCCATCGCCTCCACGTCATGAATGTCATGGATGGGTATCGCGCGAAGTTGCACGCGCAACGTCAATGCATGATCGACGGCTTTACGTACAGCCCGTCCAAAAAGGCGAAGTTGCTCGCCAGCGATCGGCTTCATGTTCAGAGCGGTTAGCTGTTCGAGGTTGCAGACGCCGAGGAGGCTGTCACCGCTCTGAAAATTGTGATCGAGGAACCCGAAGGGACGGCCCTTGGCGAGGGTGGTGAGCCAGAGCGACAGCTTGGCGAGTTCGACCGCGAGCGGGTTCTTATCCACGCCATAGAGGCAGCGCTCGGCAATGAGGCGACGCGCCAGGATCGCCCGCTCTTCGACTTCGCGTGCCAGTGGTTCAAACGCCGTGACTGAATCCCCGGTGTGGATATTGCCTTCGTCATCAATCCGGCTGCCCGTTGCTTCGACATCGGACCAAGCTTCGACCAGCCGATCGGCTAGCCAGCGGCAAACCTGCACGAGGAACGCGCCAGATCCCATCGCTGGGTCACAGATCTTGAGATCGAGGAGTTCTTTGGCGCTCCTGAGCTCCCATTCCTCGGGCCTCTTGCCCTCGGCAGGACCGCGATAGACGATCGGCGTCAGGGTCTCCTCGACGATCTTTTCGGTCAGGCTCTTGGGCGTGTAGTGTGTCCCGCTCTCGCGTCGGTCGGCACCGAGGACGACGACGAAGGCTCCAGCGTGGTGGACCAGAGGGTATCCCCACGGGTCCGTGCGCAAGAGCTCGGCATAGGGCAAGATTCGATCGCGTAAGGCAACGTCGCCGCGACAAACAGAGAGCAGGCGCGCCATCAGGCGCTCGTCGGGTGCTCGTCCGATGGCATTGCAAATGGCGGGTTCGGAACGCTCGCTGCGTTCTTTCAGGAGTTCGACGATCCTTGCTTCACCGTCGAGGCGTGCCGACTCGATCTCGCCGAGCGCTAAGCGCGCGTTCTTGGCTTTGGCCGCCCCTTCGAGTTCGAGCGTCACATCGTCGACGCGCCGGACCGTGCGTTCGAGGAGACCCTCGTAGACATGGCCGATCTGCTCGACGTCCAACGCGCGATAGGAAAGCGTCCGACCTTCGAAGGTCTGAATCGCCTCAAGCAGGAGCAGAACCGTGCGATCGTCGATTGGTAGCGGTTCGGCAGGATCGCTGCGCCAGCATGTCCCTTTCTTGCGCCCTTCGAGAAACGGATATCGATCTGGATCAAACAGCGAGCCACCAAGTGCCGGGAGGCGCAGAGTCGGATGTTCGATGCCCCCAAAGACGCCCCGGAACAGAGCGAGCAGCCGAGACCATGACGACCGCCGACGCTCCAAGATCTCCTCCGAATCCGCGCGCAGCTGCATCCGCAGGCTGGAGATCGCATAGAAGGAGTCGTAGCGAGGATCGCCGAGCAGCAGCAGGCCACGTTCTTCGGCTGCGAGCAGGAAGACTAGCCGCATCATGACCGTCAGGCCGGCCTCGTAGAGCTCTCGGGGGTCGACATCGCGCAGGAGGTCGCGGTTGCGGTCCTGGTCGGCGCGGTCCACAGCTTGGACGAGAACCTCGACCGCGCGTCGGACCTGCTCTCCCAGCGCCTCGGTCACATCGTCCTGGTGTTTGAGCGATTGCTCGAACAGGGCAGGTAACTTCCCAGGTTCGGGACCAAAGAACCGCCGGACGCCCAGCAGGCTGACGAAGGCGCGTAGCGTTTCGGGCTCCTGGCCCCAAAGCCGCGCATACCAGCTCGCGAACCCCGCTACGACGCCGACGGGCGCATGGACTAGCATCCAGCGCTCGCCATTGGTCACCAGGCCGGTGGGGCATCCCGTTCCCCGGAGTAACGCAACCATACGATCAGACGGCGTTATCGCGCGACCATCGATACGACGGGTCGCCTCGAGATCGGTGTCGGACTCGTAGACGTGGATGAGCAGAAGCGATTCGTCATCTTTCGTCGGGTTCACGACCGCCAGATCGGGGGCGACCGTCACACAGTGTTCGGGCATTGAGACGCTCAGGCGCTCGGGTAGCTGGTCACTGCGGCGCACGACAACGCTATCCATCTCCAAAGCAGTGACCAGCACCTCATCGATCCATGCCGCGTGAAGGGAAGGCAGATCGAGGTCGTCCATATCGACCGCGTCGCGCCATTCTTCGTATGTTCGGCGCAGCCGCTGCGGGCGACCAGACGTCAGAGCCTCAAGGCCTTGCGGAAAGACGCCCCTCAGCACGGGCACCGCGAGGAATGGACCGGAGACTTCGATTAGGTTCAACCACTCATGATCGTTGCTCATCCGCGCTTCCCCGTCGCGAGAGAGTTCGGCACTAGCAGGATTACGGCCACGGGAAATGTGTGCTCGATGGCGTTGGAATGCCGTTCCTCGATCGCTCGTACTTCCTGTTCTCGTTCCGATGGAATGCGTGCGAGGCGAGCCTCCAAAGCGGCGTGGTCGCGCTTGAGCTGAGTGCGTTCGTCATCGGAGAATAGGTCGAGCTGTTGCGGGACGCGTTCGGCGATGAGCTCCGTCTTCAGCGCTTGCTCAAGATCATCCAGTACCTGGCGGATATCCTCAACTTCCTTGACTTTTTGTGCATCGATCTTGTTTACGAGGAAGCGCAGCCGGTCCTTCGATCGCGCCTCGACGGCGGCTAGAATCGCGTCGCGTTGCTTGTCGAAACGCGTCCTTAACGCGTCGAACGTGGAACTCGACAGGGCCGCGGGTTGGGAGTCTTCCAGCCAACGGCGAATTTCCGTGACCCTGTCCTCTCGCCGGAAACTGGCATCGCGCAGGTAGCCTCCGGCTTCGGTCAATTCCTCGTGCAGACGGTGATGGTTCCCGCCGGTGACTACGAGCCGCGACACCACGACCACCGCCGGCCCCTCGATCCTTCCATCCGGCAGAGAGCGAACCGTGACCCGGTGCAACTTCTTCACGTCGTCGCGCGCCCAGATCTCCGCACGGAGGAGACGGAGGCTCATTTGAACCAGGCGGTGATTCAGGTGGACGAGAACGACGTCGTCACGCCCCTTCGCGACATCGTGGTCGAATGTGATGGGCCGTATCTTCTGGGTGTATGGATGTTCGAGGCCCTCAAGGCATCGGGACCACGATCCCGACAAGGGCGGCATGCGAAAGACGGTCCCGACCGGTGCGCCCGCGAGGGAGACAGGCTCCAGATCGGGCTTGTCAGCGATACGCAATGCGGTTCGTACGGCTCGTTCGATGTGATCCGGCACCAAACTCTGCTCGCGACGGGTCTCATTCAGCCGCTCGTGGAGTTTGGCGACCCGGTCACGAAGATCGCGCTCGACCTTCACGAAGCGGCGAGACCTTTCCATCCTGGCTTCGGCTTGTCGCGTATCGAGATCGCGGCGACGGCCTTCGAGGAGATCGGGCAGTTGGGGTGCGATGACTGGGTTGACACTGCCCATGTCGGCACGCATCGCATCGAGTTTGCGGAGCGCGCGTAGGATATCGTCACCGTGGCCACCCTCGGCATCCACGGGGTGCCAAATGACCACCTCGCTGGCGCGTTGACCGTGGCGATCGATACGGCCGTTGCGCTGCTCCATCACGTTCGGGTTGTAGGGAATTTCGAGATGGATCATCAGGTGACAGTGGTTCTGGAGATCAATGCCCTCCGATGCGGCGTCGGTCGCCAATAAAATTCTCACCGGGGATTCCGAGGGGTCCGCCTGAAATGCGGCTTTCACGGCTTCACGTTCCTTCGGATCCATGCCGCCATAGATCAGAGCCAGTCGCTGAGACCCGAAACCGCGGGCCGTGAGGATCTCCTGCATCCATTGCTGAGTGGCTCGATACTCAGTGAACAGAATCACGCGTTCGCTGGTCCACCGATCGCCGTCTTTCAGGTGTTCGGCAAGCCAATCCAGCAAAGCGTTGGCTTTGGCATCGGTTCGACGAGCCGCCTGCTGTGCCCATGAGCGAAGTCGGTCGAGCATCCGCCGTTCGTCGTCTGTCGGCGGTCGGGACTGCTTCCCGGCCTCCTCGATCGCTTCTGCCTCGGCGGCGTCACGCTGTGCGTCGTCTGCGTAGTCCTCCTCGGTTTTCGCTATCGCCCTGCGAAGGATACGATCATCGAATTTCCTCGGACTCCGCTCGCTCGCCGTCCGACCTTCGATCGTCGCGATATGCCGTTCCAGTGTCGAAGCGAAAGCTGCGGGAGAGGATGCCAAGCGCTTGCGCAGCAACTGATGCACGAAATGATCTACCGCACGCCCACCATTTGATCCGCTCTCGCGACTCTTGATGTATGAATCGAGCTGCCGGCGGACATCTCTCTCGTCACTCGCATACTCGATCCGAAGCGCTTCCAATCGCCGCTCGGGGTAGATGCGCTTGCCATTCGCATCCACGAGATCACTCTTCAGGCGACGGACCATGACCCGTGCGAGCTGGGCGTCACTTGGCAGCACGTTTCTCGCAAACCGCTGATCATCGAGCAATTCGAGCAGCGCTGTGAAGGATTCCGTGTAGCCGTCGTGTGGCGTGGCGGTGAGAAACAGCTTGTGTTGGAAGTGTGGTGCAACCAGACGAACTAGCCGTGTCCTGAGGCTTTCCACTGCATAGCGGCCGACGGTTGGAGCGACGTTGTGGGCCTCGTCTATTATCAGCAGATCGAATTTCCGGGGGTGGCTCACGTGGGGAGGCAACGCATCGCGCAGTAGGCGTAGGCCCTCGCCTTGTTTGGCCCAGTCCATCGAAGTGATCAGCCTGGGAAAAGACGTCCACGGATTGGCGTGTAGGCCACGTTCCCTTCGCAGACGCTTGACGTACTCCGTGTCGACGATCCGAAACTCGAGCCCGAACTTCTCCTGCATCTCGACGCGCCACTTTTCCTGCAAAGAGGCCGGGCAGAGGACGAGGACGGTGCGCGCGCGGTGACGTAGGAGCATCTCCTGAACGACGAGCCCGGCCTCGATGGTCTTTCCAAGCCCGACGTCATCGGCGATCAGCAGATTGGTGCGCGCCATGTCGATTGCGCGCACGAGTGGGTCGAGCTGGAAGTCTTCGATACTGACACCGCTACGGAACGGCGCCTGCAGATATCCGCGGTCCGCGTTCGTAGCGGCGCCCCAAAGGACGGCATCAAGAAAGGCCTGAAGCGTCGAGGCCTCATCCATGCCGGTCATGCGCGGCAGTCCGGCCCGTTCGATCACATGCGCGCCGGGCTCGAGTTCCCAGAGAAACTCGACCTCTTCACCGAGAGCATCTTCATCGATGGAGGCAAGCCGGACGAGATGTCTCATGGGAAGCCCTGGGGCGACAGCGCCTCCATCGACCTCGGAAACTATCCATTGACGGCGGCGCGCCTCGACCAACTGGCCAGGCTCTGGGATCGTTTGATGTGCGATCTTGGCAGCCGCGCCGCTCGCGCCAGTGACGATCACGGACGGCTTCCCGCGGATCGAACGACATCTTCGATGCGTTGCGCTGCTTTAGGGGCGTCTTCGTGCGCCCAAGCGCGGACGACTCGCCAGCCCGATGCTTGGAGACGTTGATCGGTATCCGCGTCTCTGGCCCGGTTTGCCTCGATTTTTTCGCGCCAAAACTGCGCGTTGCTCTTCGGCCAGGAAGCGTGTTCGGGGCATCCATGCCAGAAGCAGCCATCGACGAAGATGGCAACCTTGGCCAAGGAAAAAACGATATCGGCGACGCGACGAGGCTTCGTCAGCAACGGAACGTGTAAGCGATAGCGCAGCCCCCTGGCGTGCAGTTCCTTGCGGAGGGAAAGCTCTGCGTCGGTATCCTTTTGACGCACACGAGCCAAACGAAGACTGGCTTCATGCGACGAGGGGCTTACGCGCGCCATCTGCGTCGCCTCCCTCTTTCTGGCATTCCCCGCCGGCCTCGATACCGAGGTGGGCCGCAATGCTTAGACCGATCGCTTCGCCGAGAACTACCGGAACTGCATTGCCGATCATGCGGCCGAGAACCTTGAAATGGGTGGGGCCGTCCTCCGGCACGAAGGCATAATCTTTCGGGAATCCTTGCAGAATGGCGCCTTCCCGCAATGAGATCGCCCGATCCTGCTCGGGATGACCGAAGCGACCGTTGCCGAATCCATAGAACTGCGTTGTGATCGTCGGCGCCGGCCCATCCCAGGTCATTCGTCCATAGACGCCGGGGTAAGTGCGGCCCGTTTCCTTGCGGTGGCATTCCGCGACCAGACGCTTTGGCCAATCGCGCCACGTCCCGCCAGGGAGAGAGGCGCGGATGCGTTCCAAGTTCAAGTCCGAAAGCTTGGATGATGCATGGAAAGAATCGCTTTTATGGGCGCCTCCGGCCTCGATGAAAGGGAGCTTCCCGATGGCTTGCTTGACGGTCTGCGGCTTCGCGTGCGTCGGCGTGATCAATTCGATGGGACCGATCGCGCTCGCCAATATGACCATGCGTCGTCGGGTCTGGGGCAAGCCGTATTGTGTGCAATCGACGACGTCCTGCCAAACCGCGTAGCCGAGCCGTTGCAGGGTGGCGACGAAGTCGTCGAAAACCGCGTGTTTTTCGACCAGGGGCACGTTCTCCATGGTCACGATGTCTGGCCGGACTGACCTTATAAGGCGGGCGAATTGGTACAGCAGGGGCC
>JAKBCR010000143.1 GCA_021807675.1 Pseudomonadota bacterium | reverse complement strand
CGCCGACTTCCGGGATCTCCTCGATGCGCCCCACCTGCTGCCACACCTTGCGCCACAGCTTCTCGCGCTCGGCGCGCGCATACTCCCGGGAAATATAGGCCTCCGTTCCGATGGTGAAGGGCTCAGTCAGCGCCCCGGCCGCCGCGGACACCTGATCCTCGATGGCTCTGGCAGTCTCGCTCATCGCCGTTCTCCCGCCGCCGATTAATATGCAACAATGCTGTTCATTATGTACCGCGTGCCTTTCGATGTAAACGGCCTGGGGTCATGCAGCGGACGGGCGATCGTTGCCGCATCCGATTGCATCGGCGACCCGCTCACCACTATTCTTCCCGCTCTTCTCGATCAGTGACTTTGCGGCGCCTGGGGGGCTGACAGACGGTGGACTTCGATTGGGATCCAGAGCAGCGGGCGTTTCGTGCCACGGTCCGCGATTTTCTTGCGACTCATCTGCCGCCGGACTGGGAGTCGCAGGCGCACGGTCCGGGGTCTAAGTCGCAGAGCGCCTTCAGCAAAGGCTTCTGCGGGGCGCTCGCCCGGGCGGGCCTGCTGGTGCCGCACTGGCCGAGGCGTTGGGGCGGGAGGGAGGCCGACCCCTGGACGTCCTTCATTCTGGCCGAGGAAATGTGGGAGGCCGGTGAGCCTCGCGGCGGCCAGTACATGAACGTGAACTGGATCGGGCCCACGCTCATGCGCTTTGGCAGCGAGGCTCAGCAGGAGCGTTACATCCCCCCCATGGCGCGCGGTGAGACGATCTGGTGCCAGGGATTCTCGGAGCCCGAGGCGGGCTCCGATCTCGCCTCTCTGCGCACCCGCGCCGAGAAGCATGGCGGGACTTACCGCATCACGGGCCAGAAGATCTGGACCTCCTATGCGGGAGATGCGGACACCTGCTTCCTGCTCGCGAGAACAAGTGCGGGCAAGGGCGGCATTTCCGTGTTCCTCGTGCCGATGGGCACGCCGGGCATCATCGTGCGACAGATCCCGAGCATCATCGGCGAGGGGGACATCCACGAGGTGTTCCTGGATGAGGTCGAGGTTGCGGCGGATGCGCTGTTGGGAGCCGAGGGGCAGGCGTGGGAGATCGCACGCACGTCCCTGTCGCTCGAGCGTGTCGGCATCCCGCGCTTCGCGCTGGCGAGGAGGATGCTGCACCGCGCGGTCGAGACTCTCAAGCGCGCCGGGCGCTTCGGACAGGGCACGTTCGCGCAGGCGGCGACCGCTCGGGCCGCATGCGAAGCGGCGCGACTTTATAGCTATTCCATAGTCGATCAGCGCCGTCACGGCAAGACGACCGGGCCGGAAGCGAGCGCCGCCCGCTATGCGACGGTGATGGCGGAAAGGCTGGTGAGCGAGTTCGTGGTCGAGCACGTGCCAGAGGCCCTCTCGGGCGGTGATGCCATGCTGCTGGCGCACCATCAGCGGGCGATCGTGGCCGGCATCGCCTCGGGGGCCGCCGAGATTCAGCTGAACCTCATCGCCACCGATCTGCTCAAGCTGCCGCGGGAGCCGCGCTGATGGATTTCGAGCTCACGTCCGATCAGGAGGCGCTGGTGTCGGCCATCGACAAGCTGGCGCAGGGCTTCGAGACGAAGCCCACCGAGTTTCATGGCTTCGCGCTCGTCAGCCCGGAGTTGGAGCACGAGCTGACCGAAGGGCAGTATTTCGATATCGCGCAAATCCCGGAGCTCGGGCCGCTGGCCGCGGCCATGGCGGTCGAGAGGCTGGCGCGCCTGCCCTGTACCGGGGAGATCGCGCTCTCGATGCTGCTTCGCCCGCAGCTGCGGAAGGAGTTGCCGCGGCCGTTCGGTCTCATCGAGAATGGCCGCCCGGGACGCTTCGTCGCGTCCGCCCGCACCGTCGTCGTGATCGACGGCGAGACTGTGAGCATCGCGCAGCCCGCCGCGAGCGAGGTCGAGCCCGTCGATTCCCTTCTGGCCTATCCCATGGGCAGGATGAGGGAGGCTGTGAAGCTGACACGACTCTCGGACGAGGAGGCTGCTGGCGCGCGCAAGTGGCTGCGGATCGCGCTCGCCGCTGAAGCGAGCGGCCTGCTGCAGGCCGCAGTGGCTTCCGCAGTCGAGCATCTCACGCTGCGCAAGCAGTTCGGCCGCCCGCTCGGCGCCTTCCAGGCCTTGCGCCATCGAATGGCGGAATGTGCCGTATTGGCGGGCGGGGTTCGCTGGCTGGCGTTGAAGGCCGCGGGCACGGCCGAAGAAGCGGACGCCGCGCTGGCCGCCCTGCATGCGCAGGAGAGTGCGACGCGCGTGGCTTACGAGGTCCACCAGATGCTCGGAGCGATGGGCATGACGCTCGAGCATCCGTTGCATCTTTGGACCTACCGGCTGAAGGCGCTGGTCGCGGAGCTCGGCGGCCGTGGCGGACAGGCGCTGGCGGTCGCCAGGCATTGTTTCGGGGCATCAGTATGACCGACCTGCGATACCACCCGAGTGCGGAGCAGCTGGACCTCGCCGGCACGATCGATCGATCGCTGCTGGAGCTACTGCCGCTGTCCCGGTTGCATGCCTCGCGTGACGAGGATGCCGCCACATGGGAGAGCCTGGAGGATATCGGCGTCTTTACCATGGGCCTCGGCGAGGACCAGGGAGGCAGCGGTCTCGGCGCGGTGGAGGAGGCGCTCCTCGTCATGCGCCTGGGCAGGCAGCTGGCCTCTCCCGGTATGCTGGCGACGATGGGCGCATCGCAAGTGCGTGCCGAGGAGAAGGCTTCCGGCGCCCGCAGGCGCGTGGCGGCCGCCTATCGGCACGCGGGCCGGATCGTCATGATCGAGGAGCCGCGGGCGACCCTCGTGCTGGTGCGCGAGGCCGAGGCCGCTTCTCTTCACGAGCTGCCCGCGGGCGATGCGAAGGTGCTGGACGAGCGGCTTTGGCTGGCGGGCCTGCGCGAGATCGGCTCTCTGGGGCTGGGGCCGCCGCTGGCGCGTTTCGACGAGGCGGGGCTCGCGCGGTTGCGCCTGATCGATGCCGCAGCACTCGCCGGCATGGCCCAGGCCACCCTGGAGATGGCCGTCGCGTACGCCGGCACGCGCCAGCAGTTTGGCCGCCCGATCGGCAGCTTCCAGGCGGTGAAGCATCACTGCGCCGACATGGCGATGGCGGCGCGTTGCGCGCGTGACCAGGTGAGCTTTGCCGCGGTGGCCTTGGACGACGGGCGAGCGGACGCTCGCCTGCAGGTCGAGTGCGCATTGCTGATGTCCGGCTCCGCGGCACTGACCGCCGCCGGCAAGAACATCCAGATTCACGGCGGCATCGGCTTCAGCGATGAGGCCGATCCACACCTTTTTCTCAAGCGAGCGCAGCTTCAGATCGCCATCGCCGGCGGTCTCGAAGAGTCTTCGCGGCGAATCGCCGCGATTCCGGGGGAGGCGTGATATGCAGGTGGCTATTGTCACGGGTGCAAGCAGCGGCATCGGCTTCGGTTGTGCGGTGAAGCTTGCCCAGGCGGGCATGGCGGTCGTCGGAACCGGCCGGGACGAGAGCAAGCTCGCCAAGCTCGCGGATGCCATCGGCGATCGGGAGCGGATCGCCACCCTTGCCGTGGACCTCACCGCGGAGGATGCGCCGAAGCGCATCGTGGAGCTCGCCGTCTCCCGCTGGGGGCATATCGACTTCCTCGTCAACAATGCCGGTGTCGGAAGTCCGAAACCGCTTCACGAGACCGACGACCGCACGCTGGATTACTTCCTCGGCATCATGCTGCGGGCGCCGTTTCGCCTGGCCCGTGACGTCCTCCCGCACATGAAGCCCGGCTCCGCGATCATCAACATCACCTCCACGTTCGCGGTCGTCGGCGGTCTGCGCGGTGGCGCCTACTCCGCGGCAAAGGGCGGCCTCACGGCGCTGACCATGCACATCGCCTGCCAATACGGGGCCCAGGGCATACGCTGCAACGCGGTGGCCCCAGGTGTCACCCAGACCCCGATGGTCGAGCATCGTCTGCAGGACGAGGCATTCCGCAAGATGAACGTGGAGATGACTCCACATCAGCGCCTGGGCACCGTGGAGGACATCGCGAGCGTCGTCGCTTTTCTGTGCTCGCCCGGGGGCAGTTTCATCAACGGCCAGACGATCGTCGTCGACGGCGGCTGGAGCTCGACCAAGTACCTCTCGGAATTCGCGCTGCGCTCGGCCTGGGTCCCACGATGAGCGCCGGGCCGGCGGGCGACCGACGGTCCGACTCTCCACAATCGGTCACACGGGTGATCCAGATCCTGGAAGCCTTGTGTGCGAGCGGCGCGCCGCTCAGCCTCGCCGAGATGAGCCGGACGTTGGATGCGCCGAAGAGCAGTATCGCGGCGCTGCTGCGGGGGCTTGCCGAGGCCGACTTCCTCACGGTGTCGGAGGGCGTGTACCGGCTCGGGCCGAGCGCCTTCGGGCTGGGCAGCGCATTGCTCGAGGCGCGGCGCCGGCTGCAATCGTCGGATCTGCTCCGAGAGGGGATGCGGCGGCTGGCGGATCGCTGCGGCGAGACCGTGCTCTTTGCGGTCCGCGACGCTGGCGGCGAGACCCTCACGTACGTCGATGTCATCGAAAGCCGCAATGCTGTGCGTTTTGCCGTGTCGGTGGGAGATCGTCGACCGCTTTACTGTACGGCAGGCGGTAGGGCGGTCTTGGCCGCTTCGACGGACGCGGAGGTCCGGCGCTACATGAATCATCTGAGGCCGAGGCGAATGACCGCCAGCACGGAGACGGATAAGAAACGGCTGGCCGTGGCGATCGCGACGGCGCGGCACTCTGGCGTGGCGCAGACCGTCGACCAGGCGTCAGACGGGGTGACAGGTACGGCGGCCACCATTCGAAGTGCGGGCGGCGCAGTGCTCGGCGCCCTGGTCGTCGCGGCGCCGAGCTCACGGCTTCAGGACAGGCTCGCTGATTTGGCGCGCCTGGTCCTCGAGGAGGCCGAGGCCATCTCCCGCAGCCTCGGGTTTCGAGTGGCAATGCCGCCGCGGGAGCGCTGAGAATCTCACCGAGAGACTGGCCAGGCGCCATCTTTCCGCCGGGCGCCTTTTTCGGCTAGGATAGTAGGCAGCACTGGTGACTAATACTGAGATAGGGCGGCCCTTCCCATGAAAATCGCAGTCGAGAACATCAAGCCGACGATCGGCTCCATCGTGCGCGTCGATCGCTCGGCGCTCCTTACCGATGAGGTGGCGCAGCGCTGCCTGGAATTGCTCGACGATCGCGGCGTGCTGGTGTTCCCGCGCATCGGGCTGAGCGACAAGGAGCAGTTGGCCTTCACGGACAAGCTCGGCGCGCGCGTCAACTTCACCAACCGCGTCCCTGGAGGCGACTCCGCCACGCAGGGCGTCTACACCATCACGCTCGATCCGAAAATCAACACGGAGCCCGAGTACGTGCTCGGCACCTACTTCTGGCACATGGACGGAATGACTTCGCCCATCCCGCCTCCGAAAGCGAGCGTATTGAGCGCCCGCAAGGTCGCGGCAAAGGGGGGACAGACCGAGTTTGCGAGCACGTTTGCCGCTTATCAGGCGCTGCCGGAGGAGGACAAAGCCGACATCGCCAAGCTGCGTGTCATGCACACAGTCGTTGCGGCGGTACGCGAGGTTGCGACGCCCGAGTCGCTCGATCCGCAGCGGCGCGCGATGAAACACGAGCGCCCGCTCGTCTGGACCCGCAAGTCAGGGCGCAAGTCCATGCTCATCGGCTACACGGCCGACGAGGTGGTCGGGATGTCACATGCCGAGGGACGGGCGCTTCTCGCACGACTCCTCGAGTGGACCGCCCAGCAGGAGTTCACCTATCGCCACCAGTGGTCGGAGGGCGATCTGGTCGTGTGGGACAACTGCGGCGCGCTGCATCGCGTGATCCCGTACGCGACCGATTCCGGCCGCACGATGCACCGCACCTCGGTTGCCGGAGTGGAAGCGGCCACCTGAGGCCGCTTCCCGATCCCGGGTTGCCGGCCGATCAGTGACCCGAGGGCTTGCCGGGGTTCTCCGCGCCCATGCCGGAAAATCCGATGCAATACCCGCCATCCACCGGTAGTACGACGCCGGTGACGTAAGCCGCCTCGTCGCTTGCAAGATAGAGCGCCGCAGCCGCGATGTCTCGGGCCAGGCCCCAGCGGTTCAGTGGAATGCCGGGGAGCACGGTAACGCCGGGCGGGGGCTCCGGATGCTCCACGGACTGCTTCACGAGGCCGGTCCAGGTGGTGCCCGGGGCGACGGCGTTGACGCGTATGTTGTTGCCAGCGTAGTCCAGTGCCGCGGCCCTCGTCAGCTGGTTCACGCCAGCCTTGGCCGCGCCGTAGATGCTGTGATGCTTCCAGCCGACGACACCGGAGGCGGATGTGATATTGACTATCGCGCCGCCGCCGCTCTTCAGCATCGAGATCACCCCGTATTTCATCCCGAAGAAGACTCCTCTGACGTTGACGGAGTGGACGCGGTCCCAGCTCTCGGCCGTCTGCTCGTGCAGCGGCTTCATCTCGCCACCGAATCCGGCGTTGTTGACGAGGATGTCCAGCCGGCCGAACGTGCTCTCGGCGGCCGCGATCATGTTCCTGACGTCCGCCTCGTTGGCGACATCGGCGCGGACCGCGGCCGCATTCTTGCCGATACCGGCGGCCACCTCCTCCTGCTTGCCGCTGATGTCCGCACAGACGACCTTGGCTCCTTCGGCGGCGAACATCTGGGCCATGGCTCGGCCCATGCCGGAGCCCGCTCCCGTGATCACCGCGACCTTGTTCTTCAAACGCATCAGAGCTGCTCCTCGGCTGTATGTGTCATGTCAAATGCCCGTCGGTGGCCGCGCCATCCGGCCCCGGCTACCGCGGTCCTTTGGGTAGTCCAAGGACGCGCTCGGCAATGATGTTGCGCTGGATCTCGGCGGTTCCGCCCGCAATCGTCTCCGAAAACGCATCGAGGTAATCGTGGCCCCAGCCGTGAGCGCCGACCACTTCGGGAGCATCGATTCCATAGAGGTCGACGGCGGCCGCCGTGACGCGCTGCCCGAACTCCGCAAACGCCAGACGCACGATCGAGCCGCTCGCATCAGGCACGGCATTCTCGCTGTCCAGCGCGAAGCGGTACGTCATGGCGCGGATGGCCGCCCCTTCGGCGCGCAGCCGCGCCAAACGAGCCCGCATCTCGTGCCGCTGCGGCGGGCAGGCGGCGAGGAGCTCTTCCACCTTCAGAATGAGCCCGATGAGCAGGGCGAGACTGGCAGTGCCCCGCTCGAAGCTCAGCGTCGACATCGCCGTCGCCCAGCCATTGTTGAGGCCACCGACGATGTTGGAGAGGGGCACCCGCACCGAGTCGTAGAACACCTCGCAATACTTGTGAGGTCCGGCCATGGTGCGGATGGGCCGGACCGTGATTCCGGGCGCGTTCATCGGGCAGATCAACCAGCTCAGAGCGCCGGAGGTCTTGGCGTTGGGATCGGTGCGGATCAAAAGCTCCTGCCAGTCGGCGATGTCGGCGAAGCTCGACCAGATCTTCTGGCCGTCGATCACGAGCTCATCGCCCTCGACGCGGCCGCGAGTGCGCAGACTCGCGAGGTCCGAGCCCGAGCCGGGCTCGGAGAACCCCTGACACCAGAGTACTTCGCCCGCGAGGATGCGGGGCAGATGGTAGGCCTTCTGCTGCGGCGTGCCGCAGGCGATCAGCGTGGGACCGGCGTGGTTGAGCATGACGAAGGAGGCGTTGAGAGGCGAGGGCGCAGCGGCGCGGGCGTACTCCTCGAACCAGACGATCTGCTCGAGCACCGAGAGGCCGCGGCCGCCGACCTCCTTCGGCCAGGCGATTCCAGCCCAGCCCCCCGCCGCCTGAGTCCTCTGCCACGCCAATACATACTCGCGGGAGGCCGGACCATCCTCGGGGGACGGGTTGGAAGGCACGTTCCCCTCCAGCCAGCGGCGGGCTTCGAGCCGGAAATCTGTGATAGAGCCGCTCATACGAGTGTGGCCCGGATCTGGTGCTTCAGCACCTTGCCGGCGTCGTTCTTCGGCAGCGCTTGCCAGATGACGACCTGCTCAGGGGCTTTGAAGGTCGCGACGCCCTGCGACTCGAGAAAGTTGCGCAGGCTCCCGACGTCGGGGCCCGGCGGGCTCCTTGGGACGATCACGGCGCATGCGCGCTCGCCGGTGCGCGGATCGGGCAGACCTACGATCGCGACTTCGGCGATCCCGGGGTGCTGCGCCAGAACGTCCTCGACCTCTTTGGGAGAGATGTTCTCGCCGTTGCGGATGATGATGTCCTTTGCGCGGCCCGTCACGATCAGGTAGCCGGAGTCGATTCGTCCAAGATCTCCGGTGCGGAAATAACCTTCCGCATCGAAGGACTCGGTCTCATCCTCAGGATGCAGATAGCCGAGCAGCATTTGCGGTCCTCGCGCGCAGATCTCACCTTCTCCCGCGGGAGCGGCAGGATGCTGAGTCAGTTTGATGCTGGCCAGGCCCGCGCGACCATCCGTCTCGGCGGCATGCGCCACGTCCTCGCGCTGCATGACACCGACGGTCGTCACGGGGACCTCGCTTGATCCATAGACGCGGCTGACGACGGCGCGCTCGAAGTACGCGGCGGCCTCGCGGATCAGCGATGGCGGGACAGAGGCGCCACCACAGATGAAGACTTTGAGGCTCGGCAGGCGGGAGCCTGCCCGTCGCGCCGCCCCCAGCATCTGCTCCAGGAAAGGGGTTGCGCCCGCCATGTGGGTGCAATGGTCGGCGACCATCCGGCCGACCGCTTCGTCGGCATTCCACCGGTCCATCAGCACGGCCGTGGTGCCGAGAAGGAGTGGAGATTCGAAAGCATAGATGGAGCCGCCGATGTGAGCGATGGGCGAGGGGATCAGGAATTTGTCCCCCGGAACGATGAGCCAATTATCGCGCAGCTGTCGGATCAGTGCGTGAATGGAATTGTGACTGTGAAGGACACCCTTGGCACGTCCTGTCGTGCCCGATGTATAGAGGACCATCCGGACCGCATCGGGATCGAGCCTGGGGAGTTGCTTCGCGTGAGCGGTCCGCTGCAGCATGGCCTCGTAAGGCGTATGCGGTCCGGCATCGCCGCGCAAAACCACCACGTGCGGTGGCGCCGGGAGCCGGCTGACCACCCGGCTCATCATCCCGACATAATCCTGCTGGCGGAAGCTGGCCGGCACGAAGACCAGCCGGGCTCCCACATCGCTCACGATGAACTGCAGCTCGCGGTCGCGCAGGGAAGGCAGGATCGGATTGACGACCATGCCGGCGAGCGTGGCCGCAAGATAGATGACGGCAGCCTCGTGCCAGTTGGGCAGCATGAAGGATACGACGCTGCCGGCCGGCGCCCGGGCCAACATCGCCTGCGCCAGTATCGTCGCGTCAGCGTACAGCCTCTGGCAGTCGATGCGATGCTCTCCGTCGACCACCAGAACCCGCTCGGGAGTTTGCTCGGCGGCGGTGCGAAGAGTATCGGCCAGGGTTTCCCGGACCCACAGGCCGTGCTGATAGGCGTACTCGCCACGCTCAGCGCGCTCACGGAGGGCACGAGCGCTGAGGGGCATTCCCGTTCGTTCTGTATCGCTGCACATAGCAGCGCATTATGCACTGAAAGCCCAACGTAGAGGCGTGCGGCCCGGACGTCTTGACGATCTGCGACACTCACCGCGCAGTGGGCATCGCGAACTCCGCGCCTTGACGCGTGCTGTCCGGCCACCGCTGCATGATCGACTTCTGCCGCGTATAGAAGCGGACACCCTCCTCGCCATAAGTATGCATGTCTCCGAAGAGACTGCTCTTCCATCCGCCGAAGCCATGCCAGGCCATCGGCACAGGGATGGGGACATTGATGCCCACCATGCCTACCTCGATCCGCCGCCCGAATTCGCGCGCCACCGCTCCACTGCGCGTGTAGCAGGCGACGCCGTTCGCGAGCTGATGTCCATTGATCAGCCGGACTGCCTCGGCGAAGTCCCGCACCCGCACGCAGCTCAGCACCGGTCCGAAGATTTCCTCCTTATATATGGTCATGCCGGGCTGGACGTGGTCGAAGAGGGTGCCACCCAGGAAGAAACCGCTTTCGTGGCCGGCCAACTTCAGCGTGCGGCCGTCGACCACCAGCTGCGCCCCTTCGCGCACGCCGGCCTCGATGTAGCTCGAGATTCGCTCGAGCGCCTGCCGGGTCACCACCGGTCCCATCTCCACGCCCGCGTCCATGCCATTGCCGACTCGCAACTGCTTGGCGCGCTCCGCGAGGCGAGCGACGATCCTGTCGGCGATGTCTCCTACGAGCACGGCGACGCTGATGGCCATGCAACGCTCGCCTGCCGAGCCGTACGCGGCGCCGATCAGGCCGTCGACCGCCTGGTCGAGGTCGGCATCCGGCATGACGACGAGGTGATTCTTCGCGCCCCCGAGCGCCTGGATACGCTTGCCGAGCTGCGCGCCGCGCTCGTAGAGGTGCCGGGCGATCGGAGTCGAGCCGACGAAGCTCAGCGCCTTCACCTGGGGATGCTCGAGGAGTGCGTCCACGGCGACCTTGTCGCCCTGTACAACGTTGAACACGCCATCCGGCAGGCCGGCTCGCTTGAGCAGATCCGCCATGAGGAGCGATGCCGACGGGTCGCGCTCGCTCGGCTTGAGCACGAAGGTGTTTCCCGCCGCGATGGCGACCGGAAACATCCAACAGGGAACCATGCAGGGGAAGTTGAAAGGTGTGACGCCCGCGACCACGCCGAGAGGTTGGCGCAGCGTCCAGTTGTCCATGCCTGTGGAGACCTGATCGCTGAAGTCGCCCTTCAACAGCTGGGGAATGCCGCAGGCGAACTCCACGACATCGATGCCGCGCATGACTTCTCCCTGCGCATCGGAGAAGACCTTGCCATGCTCCGAGGTGATGAGCGCCGCGATTTCGTCCCGATGCTCGTTGAGCAAGCCGAGAAACCGATTGAGCACGCGCGCGCGCCGGATGGGGGGGGTATCGGCCCAGGCCGGGAACGCCGCTGCGGCGCTCGAGACCGCCCGCTCGACGACCGCAACGTCAGCGAGGGCGACGCGGCGAGCGACCTGGCCGGTCGCCGGATTGAAGACATCCTGGCTGCGGCCGGAAGCGCCCGAGAGGGGCTGGCCGCCGATCCAGTGTCCGACGAGGGCGCTTACGGGGCCGGTGGAGGTAGAGGGTACGGTTGCCATGATGAGACACGTCCGATCGGTAGAGGCGAGCAGTGTAGGACCGGTCCCGGCCCTTGGGAATCCGCTACTGTCGATTGCAATGTTCAATAAAATGAACAGTCTCGAGCCGACCCTCGCGGCGAAGTCGCGAG
>JAKBCR010000142.1 GCA_021807675.1 Pseudomonadota bacterium | reverse complement strand
GATCACCAAATTTCGTGAGGAATCGGCGGATATTAAGTTTGCAGTCGTTCTAATGACTCCTGACGACCACGGTGCCGTATCTGGAGAGTCAGCGACGCGGAGGCGCGCTCGGCAAAACGTGGTTTTTGAGTTGGGATTTTTTATTGGCAAGTACGGGCTCCAGCGGGTTGCCGCGCTCGTAAAGGGTGACATTGAGAGGCCCTCCGACTTCGAGGGAGTCGTTTACATCAGCCTGGATGAGGCCGGCGGCTGGAAGCAGCAACTGGGACGCGAGCTCCAGGCCGCTGGATTCAAGATCGACTGGAACGGAGTGATGCAGTGATGGCAGCCAACTCACTCCGACCCAGCCCCGCCAATTTCATTGAGGTATGATGACGGGCGTGTTCTGAATTTTGGGAGAGCGGGCGATGGCTACAAGCAAGAGAGTCGCATCCAAAGCCTCAAGGGAGCTTCGTGATTCGAGATCGAGTCGCGGTGAAAAGTCTGTTGCGGGATCGGATCTGTCGCAAGCCAAGAGGCGCACGCCACCGAAGAAGCCGGGGCGTCGTTAGTAGTCCACCTTGAAGGTTGGCGGACCCTCTGGCCGCTCTTGAGTCGGTCGTAGAGACAGGTGTCGAGAGCCCGGAGGTCAACGGGAAGCACTCCCGTTCTACGCGCTGGCGAGGAAGCGCGTGAGCTGGCCGGATTGGTGAACCTAGAGGCTGCCGCCGCTCCCAGCGAGGGCGGCGGCAATGCCCCGGAGTGACCCCCAGTCTTTCACACATGGCCGCGGACGCCGGGTTGACTCCCGTCATCACCGGATCGGCGAACTTGGGGGCCCGTACCCTGTCGGCTTTTTGTCCACGAGCAGGCTGGCGCTACTGCGCCTTGAGCGCACCGCGCTGGAAATACAGGCGTCAGGATGCGGTCGGGCCTAATAGTGGAACCTGAATTCCGAGCTTATGTCGCGTATGATAAAGGACGTTATCATACATATAGACGGCAGCAGGGGACACGGTGGCCAATCCAGAGCTGGTTCGGTTCGAGGGGATCTCTCAGGCGACGCTCGCCCGGGTACCGGCGCTCTTTGCGCCGGATCAGAATGCGGCTCGGCACTTCCTCGAGTTCTTCGCGGCGAACATCCGCAATCCGAATACGCGGCGCGCCTATTTCCGGAACGTCCGCCAGTTCGCCCAATGGTGGTCGGCTCAGTCCCTCGGTGAGCTCGTAGATATCGAGCCGGTGCACGTCGCGGCCTACATCGAGCAGCTCGGCCGACGGCTTTCAAAGCCTTCCGTGAAGCAGCACCTGGCTGCGCTGCGCATGCTGTTCGACTGGCTGGTGGTCCGTCAGGTCATCACGACGAATCCAGCCGCACCGGTTCGTGGCCCGAAGTACACGGTGCGCAAGGGCAAGACCGCCGTCCTGACTGCAGAGGAGGCCCGTCAGCTCCTGGATTCGATACCGACCGACTCGATCGCTGGCCTTCGCGACCGCTCGCTAATCGGCACCATGGTATTTGCATTCGCGCGCGTCGGCGCCGTTCTGAACATGCGCGTCGAGGACATATACGTCCAGGGCCGGCGTACCTGGTTGCGGCTGCACGAGAAAGGCGGCAAGCGCCATGAGATGCCGGCGCATCACCTGCTTGAAGAGTACCTGCACGAGTACTTGAAGGCGGCCGCGCTGCAGGAAGATCCCAAGGGATTTCTGTTTCGGACCGCGCGGGGTCGGTCTGGGGTCTTAACCGCGGAACCGATGGCCCAAGCCGACGCCTACCGAATGATCCGCCGGCGGGCGCTCGCCTGTGGAATCAGAACCAAGGTCGGCAATCATTCGTTCCGGGCCACCGGCATCACGGAGTATCTCCGTAATGGCGGAAAACTCGAGATTGCCCAGCAGATGGCCAACCATGAGAGTGCTCGCACCACAGGCCTCTACGACCGGCGCGATGACCAGGTCAGTCTCGATGAGGTGGAGCGCATCCTGATCTGAAAAGCGACTTCTGCGACGCGCAAGCCACTAGCTCCGGCCGCGCAGGGGAAGCCCGGCTCACCCCTTATACATAGGTGCTCAAAACAGTTCTTTGACATCCTCGACCGTGTTGCGCACGACCGCGGCCGCCACGCGAGCCATCGCAGAATCACTGACCGTCGCGGTCGGATCCAGCCTCACATAGTGCAAATTGCGCACCATCTGATTGGCGCGCAGCAGCTTCGAACTGCCGCCCCGATCGATGAGCGTGATCTCAGGCATCTGGACCGGCTCCGCCCGATCTTTGAGCCACAAATAATCCCTCAAGCCCCGCATCAGCTCGTTCACGCAGGCATTGCTCCGAGGATCGGCCGAATCCAGCGTCACGATCAATGCCGTATCGCGCGGCGAGATCTCCAGCGCGCCGACGATCTTCATCACCACCGGGTCCGCATCCACAAGGCAGTCCGTGAGCTCAATCTGCAGATACGGTCGCTCGGACTCCCGCAACTTCGCCGTGAGCGCCTTGCTCAACCGCTGATCATTGATCGTACTCACGAGGGCCGCTGGCGCGAGCGCCGCGGTGGCCGCTGCCGCCGCCGGCGTGAACGAATCCGTAATGGGCAGCGCGCCTCGCGGCCCAGTCGTCGCCCGCACGAAGCGCCGCCACTGCGACAACATGTCCGGCCGATTGGGTGCACCCGCCGACCGGAGCCGATCACGTAGCCGGTTCAGCCGGGCCTGATGCTCATCGCGGACCGAGCCCGGTGGAATGAGCGCGATCAGCTTGCCGGCGAGCTCCGCTTGTCGCTGCGCGCGCCGGCTCCAGTCACTGGTCTCCTCGCCGGATCCTTCGGGATCTCGAGCAAACGCCAACGAGGATTCCAGGGCGTCGAGAACCGCCTTTACCCGCTCCCCGGTTTGAGGCTCGCGGGTGGCGCTCCCGACGCCCAGCTTACGGGCCAGTTGCACACTCTCTCGCGCCAAGGTCTCCCGCGCATCGCCGCGCAGCTGATAGCGAATCCGCCGCCCGCCCGGCCCAGTAGATTCCTCTTTTCCCACGCGCTCGATCAAGTCGGGCACACGCCCCAACGTTGTGTGCACCGTCTCGCGCTTGACGCCAGAGAACTCCGCGAGCTCCTCGGCCGTGAACGTCGGAAGACTCAGGGCCGCCTGCAGCACGCGGCCCTTTTCGGTCAGATCCAATAAACCGCCCATGGCGGACTCCCACTCATTGCAGACTAGCCAGGTTACGCTTTACGATTCATTTGTCAAGTGAATATTCACGTTCCACATGCACGCAACCTATTGATCCAGTTGCCTAAATCCGGGATGGATTCTGTCAAGAGCCGCAGCAACCGCACCTTGTCATCATCTTGACCGTGAATGGCCTGCTCGGCGGCGAGGAGACACCTCTCGACCACCTCATCCAGCTGCTCCTCGCTGGGTGAGGCCCCCTGCACCCGAAAAGATAGCGCCGTCAGCCGAGCCAAGGCCACCTTCCGCCGCTCGGTCTCATCGCCATCGGGTACGGTAGCCTCAAAGAACGCCAGCACGGCCCGCGCCGCATGGACGCCCTCGAGCCACTGGGGCGCGAACACCGAAGGATTGCCTCCCGGTATCTGCCCATAGCGCCACGCCCGATACTGTTGTGCGGCATTGAAGATAGCTTGCCGATGCTCCCGTATGAACCCCGGGCTCACGGGCCCGAACCAGCCGCTGGCCAGATCCGCCTGAACCAGAAGATATGCGAGCTCATCCATCCAGCCCTCGAAGAAGACACAGGCGGGCCGGCACGGCGCTCGGGCGAGCGCAGCCGGCGTCTGCTGTACGTGGCAGACGAATTCATGCGCAAAGAGCCACGGAATCATCAGCGCCGACGGCCAGTCGAGCTCATCCACCTCCACCCCTAGCTGCACCTGCGCTTGGCGCCTGCCCGAGGCGACATCGTCCCAGAACTTCGTCCCGGCACTTACCTTGGGATCGGGTGTCGGCTGCTGCCGCACGGGAGCACCGCTCCACGCTGTGCCCCAGACATGGCCCAGCGAGGCGGTCAAAGAGGCATCGCCCACCCTCCCCCAATGGACGATTCGCTCACCGAGCCGACTGACCAGGTGCTCATGGGCGTCCCGCAGGTCCCGCAGACAGAGCCCGCCGTGGGTGATCTGCACATCGTCGGTCTGCTGAACGTTCCGACAGACAACACCCTGCGCTCCAGCGCAGGTCGCGCAGATCGCCCCCGAGACGGCGGTCCGCAAGCGTGCGAGCACCGGGCCCACGGCAGCCTGCTCGTCTGAAGTCAAGGCGCGACAGTAGCGCTCCGTCAGAGTCAGCTGCTGTGCGAGAAACGCACCGAGTGTCTGATTCGACCTGTCTTCTTCGGCCGCTACCGTCGAACAAAAGCGACGCAGCACCTCCGCCGCCGTCATCCGCGAGCGAAGCGGCACAAAAAGCGGCAACGCAATCAACCGGGCCGCGAAGACCTTGAGCGGCGCGAGTCCCATGTGCGAGGCGGTTTCCATCACGCTGACTCCCCAGAGGACCCTCTATTCAGCCGGATTCTGAAACGGGCGCGTGCCGAACTTGCGCCGCAGGCCCGGCAGAATTTCCGCATCCCAGATCGCCTCGAGCACCTCCGGCGGGATATCCGCATCGGCACTCAGACTCACCGACAGCGTCGTCGCGTCCGCGCTCCCTCCCTGTGCACCGGCCAACTGATATGGCACACCGCCGCTCCAGGAGCCAAAGCTCCTCCACTCAGGGCGATTCCCAGCCGACTTCACAAACTGCTCCCAGAGCTCATTGACATAGCGGGCCACTTGCGCGGTATCCAGGCGCGCAGCCCGGTACTCGCGTATCACCCGAGACGCCCCGCGGATCTCGCCAGAAGAGCCGGGCACAGCATCACGCACCACTTCCCCCCGAGGCTCCTCCACGGACCAAGCGATGCCGAACGCAGGCTCCGGCTCCGGCTCGTGACTCACCAGCCGACTCTTAGCAGCATGCATATCTGCATCACGCGGGCGTAGCGCGATATCGTCCGAGTCCCGTCGCAAGAACAATAGGCGGGCCAGCACCCCGCCCATCACGGGGATGACGATCGACGCGCCGAGCACCCAAAGCGCATTGCGAAGATACGGCGCGATCACGATTTCGTCCCTGCGGCCGCCTTCGACGGCGTGCACTGCCAGTGAACCAGGGGCACCTTCAATTCCCCGAGCCCCGCTCCGGATTCGCATACCGCGCCCCGCACGGCTCTGCCGGCCAGGGGAAGGACGATCCCGCCCGCGACACACAATAAGGCCAGCGCCATCGCCCAGCTGCACCAGGCGAGCACGCGTCGGCGACGCTGCCGCGCACTACCCGGCATGAACCAATCCGGCCCCTTCCCCATGCGGCTCGAGTCCCCTGTCACGACCCAGTGGGCAAAGGCATCTGCCAGACCGTCCCCTCTCGCGCTTGCTCGCAAGTACTTCAGGTGACTCAAGAGCAGAACAGGACCCGCCGCAAAGCCGAGATTGGTGGGCGACGGACAGCAGTGCTGATCCGGGACATCGAAAGAGGTGAGAACCCCCGACACCGGATCCGTCGGATCGAAGATGTTGAACCAGCGCGTCCCAAGCCGGAAGGCCGGCTCCTTTGTAATAGGAACGCGCGCCGGCCACAGCGCCGCAAACTTCTCGAGCGGACACCCAAAGGTGACGAATCCCTGGAACCGCTCAAAGACCCGCGAGCGATACACGAGCTCCGAGCTCGTCAACCAGACCGGCCGGGCCGGAGCTTCCGGCTCGCCGACCACGGTCCAGCTTGATCTGTGCGCCCCGGCCAACGGCGGGGCCGCCGTTCGCGCCGCATCCCATGTTTCCTGGTCGAGATACCCCGGCCAGGTATAAGCGGTTTCCATCAACCCATTGAAGGCCACCACAGAGCCCAGGCTGTGTGCGAGCACATACCAGCGCTCATACTGACCTCGAGCCATGCTCATCAACACCTGGATCATCCTGCGCCGGACCGAGACTCGCGGGGGCTCCTGCAAGGTATCCAGGAAGTCCGCCGGGCTGCCCGGCAGCCCCGGCCCTCGCCGCTCTTTTTGATTGTAGAGCTTGACGCCGGCGACATAGCTGACAAAAGTCCGGAGCAAATCCGGCGCCTGGATCTTGAGCACCCGCTCCAGCAGAAAGGTGATGAGCCCGATCGAGCAGGCCGCCGCCACGGCCACGATGGCGACCCCGAGCAGACGCATCCGGATCCAGATCTCCTTCAGCCGCCCGGAGAGGCCCTCCTGGCTGGGCGCCGTGACATGCAAGGCCTGCGGTAGAAGGCTCCCCCGCTTCTCCGGAATCAACCAGATTGCGAGCGTCCAAAGCCAGAAGCGGATCTGCTTACCCAGCGAGTACGGCTCATTGACGTCGGCCCACCAGACCTCGTGAAATTCGATCTGCGTCAGTTGTCCCGCCTCGCGCACGAACACCGACACCGGATGGCCTTCCGACCATGCCGCCGCGGTGGCCCCGAACGGACTGTCCCAGCCGGCATGAATCTCGGTGCTCACCTCGCACCCAGGCCGCATCTTCAGGGCGGCGACCAGCTGGCGCACCTGCCCGTCCAGATGCTCGAATCGCCGCTGCTCACCAATCCCGTGAACCACGACGACGCCGATTCTCTTTGCGCGCTCGTTTACAGCCATCAGACCCCCGAAAGACCTGGATCCTAACGCCGCGGCCCAGTCACGCGCTACTCCCGAATACGAGACGCACACTCTTCACGGAGACGGTTGGGAATTCGCCACGATTACCGTTGCGGCGGCGGTGTCGGACGCTCTCACAGGCCCGCGATAGTCATCGTCCCAGAAGCGGTCGGACGAGGGCGGCACCAAGGCGGACCTGGATTCTTACCCGGTGGAGGACACCAATTTCGCCCCACTCGCCCCGGGGGACACCACCATGCATTCGCCGGCGGTACCCCAGATGCGCCGCATTGTCGGCCGATGGCCGTGACAGTCGTGTGACATACGGCGTCTCATACGGTGTACGGCCGCTCGTCGCCGTCGTAACGCCCAACACCATGAGCCACTGACCAGCCTGAGGAGCAACCCTGATCGCCCGCGGCTACTGACAGTCTTGATGTTGTAATACTTGGCGGCGCCGCTCATGGCTGGCACCGCTTTGGTGCAACACACCACGGGCGCACTCCATGCATCCGGTACCCGCGCCGGCTCCATGGCCGAGCAGGATTCTGAGCCTCGTCAATCATTTGTCGATAACACCTCACGACCGCCCTCAGAACGCGCGCTCCACACGGACCCCAACATGACGCAGGTCACGGCACATTTTACACACGACAACGAAACACTCCCCCAACTCGTGCTGTATTGTCGTTGCTCCCCCTTACACTGCGACCTATACTCATTTCAGCGTCGCGTCGGCCGGCGCGGTCAGCTCCCAAACAGCAGTCCCGCAGGAGGATCCATGGCTATAGAAACAACGTTCAAATATGGTCACGTCATAGCCCCGCCCGCTGGGGTAGCCACACCGCGGGACCCACGTGGTCTCCTCGCCGGGCTCGTCGGCAATTTGCCGCTGGCGGGTGCCGGTCAGGACAACCCAAAGAGGAGCTGGTCGGGACAAGGTTTCAATTTGATCTGGCGACCCAATTTTAACGGCAGGAGCGGCACCAAGGATTTCTTCCTCGAACTCAACATGACCCAGGAGACTCTCGAATTTACGGACATCAGCGGTAGCGGACCGAACATCGGCATCGCCAATCGAGGGGCGTTGCAAATTGACATCCTGCTCGGTGGCATATCCTATTTGCAACAGGTGACCGATAGCTTCAGCGGCGTCGGACAGCATTTCGAGCCTGGCGTTTGGATCAATGTTCCCGCAACTACCAGTCCGGCCGAGCCCGGGTCAGTCGTGCGGATGGGATCGATACCACATGGCACGACCGTCAATCTTGAGGGCGTCGCGTTTACCGCGCCGAAGCCATTGATCGCCAACACCACAATCACGCCGTTCAAGGTCGGGAGTCCGGACGACGGAATCACTGGATTGGCGCATTTTCCAGAGGAAACACTTGCGACTGTCACCACATCGAGAACACCGCCGGCCCATGTGCCCGGCTTGACGCAACCGGTACTGACCAATCCTAACGCACTGCTTCAGGACGTCATCGCCAGTCAGGACATTATACAAACGACGGTGCTGATCATCGCGTCAGATCCCACCCTGATGCCAGCGCCAGGAGGACCACTGCCGGCCCATGCGACGGCAGGTGGTGGCATCGCAAGCATTGGGTTCTTATCGGGGGGAGTCTCCACAGGATTCAACGCGAATGTCCTGTCGACGACAGCGATCTTCTGGATAGAAACTGTGAAGAATCCGGACGGCACTACGTTCTTGCAACTGCAATACACGCAGCGCGTTCTTCTTGTTTTTAACGGCCTGGTGTGGCCTCATATCTCCGTCGCTACTCTGACCTGAAGCGCTACGCCAGTCGCCGGACGGTGCGATCAACGCCGTCTGGTGCCGTTTCGTGGGCTAGGGCGGGATCGCCCGAGTTAAAAGCGGCACGCCACGACGCAGCACGCTCGCGAGCACGGGCCGGGAGGCCCGCGCGGAGGTCGTTGCGGCTGCGTCGCGGCGTTGCACAACTGGGACGAGAGGCAAGCCCCGCCCCACCTCTGAATGTCAGAGGGGCTCGAGCGCGCCTTTTACGGAATTGCCGGACTCGCGGCGGGGAAACGGCCGCATAGGAAGGCCGTGGAGCCGCGATCGAGAGGGCACCCGCTACCGGGGTATCCCCCCGAAATCTCCCCGCCACGACGTCACCTCACCGCGCGGAGATCGCATCCCCTCATCGGCGCCGCCCATCCGGCAACTGCAGGGTAACCACGTTGCCGCCTTCCGGCGTCACGGTCTGCGCACCCAGGTCGGCCCGCTCGAGGAGCTGTGGCGAGACGTTCCAGCGTTGTCCATTGTCCGTGACGATGCTGACGGTCTTCCTGTTGTAGCGGGTCACCATGCCGGTCACCGGCGGCCGGCCGTCCGGGTGAAACCTCACCCGCTCGCCGATCCGGTGGTTGAGGTCGATCAGTTCCGCCTCGGTCAGCCGATCAATGTCGATGGTCATGGGTGATCTGCATTGCCATGCATTTGAATCATCCCGTCTTCAGCTTCTCTTCCGCATAGAGCGAAAGCTCGATCATCCGCTCGAGGAGCTGCTCGGGCGGCACGCCGGCGAAGTTGCGCAGCACCAGCTCCTTGACGTAGAGGCGGACCAGGTACCGCAGCTGCAGCGCCCGGTTGCGCGTCGCGAACACGAAGTCCCGATGCCCGTTGTTCACGACGATGACGTTGCGCTCGAGGTCGTACCGGGATCGCCAGAGCTCCCCGGCCGCGCGCTCGAAGGTATAGCCCGGAAGGCCGCGGGAGTTGACGATGGCCGAGCTCACCGAGGGCTCGAGAGAGTCGGTGACGGTGATGAGCGCTTCGGCGGTACACGTGACCTCGCGCTGCGTGACCGTGACCCTGAGCCGGGTAAGGCCCGGGGCGGCGGGCGCCAGGAATTCGATCTCCTGGTCGCCGGTACGCTCGAGCGTGCCGCCACCCTCGGCGATCTCCCAGCAGAATTGCAGGTCCTCCTCGACGCGCCGGCGGGAGCGATCCCGCGGCAGCGCCCGGAATCGGCGCCGCTCGTTCACGGGTGTGGTGCTCGAGGCCGGGGAGATCACCACGCCGAAGAGCGGACCCGCATAGTCGAAGAATTGGCGCTGCGTGCCCGGGCTCAGCGAGGGCTCCGCGGCGCCAATCTCGGCCGCCTCATCGTTGCCCGCGGTGGGCGCGTCGTCCTCGCCTCCCGGTCGACGGGCACCGCTCTCACCGCGTGCGCGCGCCTGGATGTCAAACCAGTCGTACTCCTCGGGCGGCAGCGCCAACAATGCCTCGCGGAAGGCGCGCTGGATCGCTCGCAGCGACTGCTGGCTGGCCTGCTCCTCCTCCGCGCGCTGCTGGGCTTCGATCAGGCTGGAGAGGTGCGCCTCGAGAGGCCGCAGGGCCTCGAGCAGCGCCGCGTAGCGCTCATCGTGAATGATTCCGCTACGCGTACCGGGGGTGAGATTGAGGTACGGAACGTCGAGGAGTCCCTGCAGGTAGCGTGACGTCCAGGGGCCGTGCTCCAGACCCGGGAGCGTCGCCAGGTCCTCGAGCACGCGCGTACCGCTGCGGGTGAGAGCCACGCGACAACGCTCATCGGGCTCGGCCAGGTAAAGCTCCGCATAGGCATCGCCATACGGCGTGCGCACCGGCGGAAGCTGATGCAGCAGCCGGCCCTCGTAAGCGCGGGGCTCGACCTCGTATTGCTTGCGCGCGAGCTTATCGATCACCGTCACGCGCACCTCGGCCTGGCGGATCCGATCGCGCAGCTCCGAGGCGAGATACCACTGGATCTTCTCGCCCGAGAGGCTGCGGATGCCCTCGAGGAGCGGGCTGATCTTGAGCTCCGTGCCGCGCTCGGCGAAGAGCACCCGGCGGGGACTGACCGTATAGCCCGACTGTCCCTTGCTCAAGGTCATCTGATACGAGCGCTGGTCGGTGCCGGTCGAGATCAGGGTGAGCTCATCGCCGACCGTCCAGAAGGAGAGCAGCCCGATGCCGAACTCCCCCTGCAGCCCCGCGCCGGCCCCCTCGCCCTTCAGCCGCCGCTTGATCGAATCGCAGATGTGCGTCGCAACGTATTTGAAGTTGGGCTTCCCGTCCTCATCGCGCGGCACCCCATCCCCGTCGTCGCGGATCGAGAGATAGTGCTCCCCGTGCTCGCGGCCGCGGGTGATGGTGATGATCTTTGCATGCGCGTCGATGCTGTTCTCGACGAACTCCGCGATCGCTTTGAGCGGATTGCTCTGCGAGAGCGCGATGATGCGGATCGCGTTCCAGTCATCGCCGATCTTGAGCCGGCCGCGGTCGGCGTCCTTGGCGCCGCGGGGCCGCCGCGCCCGCGCGGCGGCGGGACCGAGAGAGCCGTCGTCACGCGTTGCAGCCATGAAAAAGCGCGGCCTTCCTCAAGCGACGCTGGACAACGGCCGGATCCGCGCCGCAATGCGCTTCAGCGTATCGCGCGAGGCGATGCGCATGTCGTATTCGGCCTGCAGGTTGAGCCAGAACCGGGCGTCCATGTTGAAGTAGATCCCGAAGCGCAGCGCGGTATCCGCGGTGACCGGACGTCGGCCGTGGATCAGCTCGCTGATGCGGCTCGGAGGGACATCGATATCCGCGGCGAGCTGGCGCGCGGTGAGGCGCATCGGCTTCATGAACTCCTCGAGCAGGATCTCGCCCGGGTGGATT
>JAKBCR010000428.1 GCA_021807675.1 Pseudomonadota bacterium | reverse complement strand
GCCGGCCCAGCGCCGTTGAGGCAAAAAGCGCGGTTTTTTGCCTCAACGTCCGCCACCTGCGGCGGCGGGGCACCTCCCTGTGCCTGGCTACCCTGTTGTACCGCTTCATGATTCGGGGTCGGCTTGGGCGATGGGGAACCCGCCCCCGGGGCTCCGCTTGCACGGAGCCCCGGGGGCCAGTCAGAGGCCCATCAGCTGCCGCTGTTGCCGGAAGCGGGAGCGCTCGCGGCCGGAGCGGCCGAAGCAGCCGGCGCCGGCATGGCGGGCTCGCCGCTCTGGCCGCTCGTCTCGGTGTCCGTCTGCGGATCGAGGAAGGTCGTCACCTTCGCCTTGCTCAGGAGTTCATCCGCGTAGGCTTGGAATTTCTTCGCCTCCACGATCTGCGTCAGCCGGTCTTTCACCTGGTCGAACGGCGGTGGGCTCAACGGCCGGGTGCCGAGCAGCTGGATGACGTGCCAGCCATACTGTGTATGCACCGGAGTCGTCGTGTACTGCCCGACCTTCAGGCTCGCGACCGCATCGGCGAAGGGCTTCACCATATGATTCAGCGTGAACCAGCCGAGATCCCCGCCGTTGGTCTTCGAGGAGTCCATCGACCACGCCTTGGCGAGCTCGGAGAATTTCTGCCCGGCCTTCAGGCGCCGGATGACCTTCTCCGCGAAGGGCTCCGTGGCGACCAGGATGTGTCTCGCGTGGTACTCCATCTTCGGCATCTTCGCCACTTCCGCGTTGTATTCCGCTTGCAGCTCCGCGTCGGTCGGCTCCTTGCCCGCGAGATATTTCTGCGACAGCGCCTGCTCGAGCACGTTGATGCGCTCGAGCTTCAGCAGCTGCGCCGTATCCGGCTGCTTCTCGAGACCTTCCTTCACGGCCTGGCTGGCGATCAGCTGGGCGCGGATCAGATTGTCGAGCGCCTCGGTGCGCTGCTGCGGGGCGAGATCGCTCGAGGTCTTGCCGGTGACCGTCTTGATGTAGAACTCATAGAAGTTGCGGCTGATCGGCGTGCCGTCCACGGTCGCGACGGCCGGTGAGGCGGAGCTGCTCTCGCTCGCGGTGCCCGAGGGGGATTTCGATTGGCAGGCGGCGAGCGCCACCACGGCCGCGATGAGGCAGAGGATCCTTGGATACTTCATAAAGCTCTCGTTGGGTTGCAGACGATGAGGTGCGACGAAAAGGCCCGGGCTGCGGGCCAAAATCAGGGGGAAGGAGTCTCGTTGGGGGCGTGTGCGACGATGCTGAGCGCATGGATGCCACGGCCCATGAGCGGCGCGACCGCCGAGTAGACCATCCGGTGGCGCTCGAGTTGCGGCCGACCGGCGAAGGCGGGGGCGACCAGACTCACCCGGTAATGTCCCCCCGCGCTCGCGCCGGCATGGCCGGCATGGCCGGCGCTGTCGTCGATCACCTCGACGGACAGGGGTGCGAGCGCCTGCTCGAGGGCGGCGCGAATCTCGCCGGGGGTGGGGAACGAGCCGGGGACGGCGCGCGGGCGTGGAGGAGTTGCCAGGTTTCGCATCTCGAGCGGGCTAAATGGTCGCGTATGATAGCGTTTCCCAGGCGAAAGCGAATTATAAAGCGGCCCAGGGCCGCTCCCCGGGGCCGCGAGGTCGAAAAGGCCAATGCCCCGTACTCGCGCGAAGCGGCAGGATGCCGACTTCGCGCCCCTTTATGAACAGCCAGTACTTCGAGCTCCACCCCATCACCCCCCAGGCGCGCCTCATCCGCCAGGCGGCGGATATCGTGCGCCAGGGGGGGCTGATCGCCTATCCGACCGATTCCTGCTATGCGCTCGGCTGGCACATCGGCGACAAGAGCGCCCTGGAGCGCGTGCGGCGCATCCGCCGCGCCGACCGCCACCACCATTTCACGCTGGTGTGCGCCGATCTGGCCGAGGTCGGGAGGTTCTCGCGGCTGGAGACCTGGCAGTTCCGGCTGCTGCGAGCCTGCTTGCCGGGACCTTATACCTTCCTCCTCAAGGCCTCCCGCGAGACCCCGAGGCGGCTGCAGCATGAGAAGCGGCGGACGATCGGCGTGCGCATCCCGGGACACCCGGTGCCGCAGATGCTGCTGCGCGAGCTCGGGGAGCCGCTGATGAGCTCGACCCTGCTCCTGCCGGATGAGTCGCTGCCCCTGACTTCGGGCCGCGACATCCAGACGCGGCTCGAGCACGAGATCGACGGGGTGCTGGATGGTGGGGACTGTGGCATCGTGCCCACGACGGTCGTGGACCTGTCGGTGCAGCCACCGGTGGTCTTGCGGGAGGGGAAAGGCCCACTCTACCGCATCGTGGGTCCCGAGACCCGCTGATGCACACTGTAAAGCGGTGCGCGGACCTCCCTTAGGTCCTCCCCCGCGGTGCGCGGACCTCACCCAGGTACAGGGAGGTACCCCGCCGCCGCAGGTGGCGGAGCCTCGAGCAAAAAACCGCGCTTTTTTGCTCGAGGCGCGCTGGGCCGGCCAGGATGGCCGGATCCAGCGCTTCAAACTAGAGCAGGCATCGCGGGAACCGTATACTGATCGTTTGAGGATGGCCGAGCGAAAGTGTCGATAGATTCC
>JAKBCR010000141.1 GCA_021807675.1 Pseudomonadota bacterium | reverse complement strand
AAGTGTCGGTGTCGTCCAGATCACGGCAGAGACGGAGAGCGTCGCGAACGTGATGAGCGCTGCCGACATTGCCTGCTATGCGGCGAAGGACGAGGGCCGCAACCGGGTGCACCTCTACGAGTCGGATGGGATCTCCCACCCGCGTCATCGCGAGATGCACTGGGTCGCGCGGGTGACGCGCGCCGTGGAGGAGAACCGGCTGGAGCTTTACTTCCAGCCCATCCGCCCGATCGCGCGCGCGGGCGAGGCGCGAAGCGCCGAGCGACCGGACACGATGTCCGGGCTGGGGGGCCGGCCGGCGTTCCATGAGCTCACGGTGCGCCTGCGAGACGATGACGGGCGTCTGGTCCTGCCGGGGGAGTTCATCCCGGCCGCGGAGCGCTACAACATCATGTCGGTGATCGACCGCTGGGTGGTGCAGCGGGCGATCGAGCGGCTGAAGGAGTGGGCGAGCCAGAGCGTTTCAACGAGGACACTTGACGTGTCCTCGCTCCGGCGAGCGCCCGGCCAGGATGGCCGGGCCGGGGGCCCTGCCGCCCTGGAGGGCCCGTGGCACGGCGCGGAATCTGGCGCCGTACCCGAGGCGCGCCAGGCCCGCACGGGGCTGCCGCTCCTCGCCGTGAACCTCTCGGGCACATCGCTCAATGAGCAGTCGTTCATCGATTTCGTGCTGCAGCAGGTGGACGATCCGACCCTGGCGGAGGCGCTGTGCTTCGAGATCACCGAGACCGCCGCCGTCACCAACCTCTCCAATGCCTCCTTCGTCATGCGGGAGCTGAAGGCGCGCGGCTGCAAGTTCGCGCTGGATGATTTCGGCACCGGCCTCTCCTCCTTCATGTACCTCAAGACCCTGCCGGTCGATTATCTCAAGATCGACGGTCAGTTCATCAGCCACGTCGCCGACGATCCGGTCGACCGCAGCATGGTGGAGGCCATCGGCAAGGTCGGCCGGGCGCTCGGCATCGAGACGGTGGCCGAGTGTGTCGAGTCGCAGGCCGTGCTCGATGAGCTCGAGCGGCTCGGCATCGACTATGCGCAGGGGTACTACCTCGCAAGGCCCGAGCCGATCGAGCGGCTCTCGCACTAAGTCCCTCAGGCTCGCTGCTACACTAGATGAAGCGCTGGATCCGGCCCTCCTGGCCGGCCCAGCGCCGTTGCGGCAAAAAGCGCGGTTTTTTGCCTCAACGTCCGCCACCTGCGGCGGCGGGACACGTCCGTGTGTCTGGTCACGCTGTTGTACCGCTTCATGATTCGGGGTCGACTCGGTCGATGGGAAACTAAGATGAAGCGCTGGATCCGCCCTCCTGGCCGGCCCAGCGCGCCTCGAGCAAAAAGCGCGGTTTTTTGCTCGAGGCTCCGCCACCTGCGGCGGCGGGGCACGTCCGTGTGTCTGGTCACCGGGTTCGTGCCGCTTCATGATTCGGGGTCGACCGCCGGTCGATGGGCAGCTAGCTTGAGGACGTGCCCCCGGGAGCTTTTATCATGAGCAGCGCTCAGCCACCCTTCACCATCGGCATCGAGGAGGAATACCTGCTCGTCGATCCCGACTCGCGCGATGTCGATGAGAACCCGCCGGTGTCGCTCCTCGAGGAGTGCGCCCGCCGCTCGGGCGGGCAACTGAGCCCGCGGTTCCTGCGCAGTCAGATGGAGGCGAGCACACGGCCGTGCCGCTCCGTCGCCGAGGCGAGGGCGGATCTCGCGCGGCTGCGCGCCATCCTCGCCGAGGTCGCCGCGGCGCACGCGCGCGCGCCGATCGCAGCCTCCACCCATCCCTTCGCCAAGGCGACCCGGCAGATCACGACGGAGCACGCGCAGTATTTCGCGCTGGCGAATGAGATGCAGGGAGCGGCGCGGCGCCTGATGGTGTGCGGGATGCACGTGCAGGTAGGCGTGGACGACAACGACCTGCGCGTGGATCTCATGAACCAGCTGTCGTATTTCGTGCCGCATCTGCTCGCGCTCTCCTGCTCCTCGCCCTTCTGGGAGGGGGAGCGCACGGGGCTCATGTCGTTTCGGATGACGCTCTTCAACTCCCTGCCGCGCACGGGACTGCCGGAGCGGTTCGCGAGCTTCGCCGACCTCAAGCGCAATCTCGACATGCTGATCCGTAACGGCGTCATCGAGGATGCGAGCAAGATGTGGTGGGACGTGCGCCCGAACCCGCACGCCCCGGCGCTCGAGGTGCGGGTGATGGACTGCTGCACCAGCATCGACGATGCGGCCTGCCTCGCGGCGCTCATCGTCTCGCTCGCCCGCCGGCTCTTCCGGTTGCGGCTCGAGAACCGCACCTGGCGGATCTATCCCAACATGCTGATCGCCGAGAACCGCTGGCGCGCCATGCGCTACAGCGTCGAGGGGGAGCTCCTCGACCTGGCGCGCGGGGAGCTCGTCCCCTTCCCGCAGCTCGTGAAGGAGCTGATCGAGTTCACGCGGGACGATGCCGAGGAGCTCGGGTGCCTGCGCGAGCTCGAGCACCTCGAGACCCTCCTCATGCGCGGCACGAGCGCCCACCGCCAGATCAGGATGTACGAAGAGGCGCGCGCCGCGGGCGCGAGCGCACGGGAGGCGCTGCAGGCGGTGGTGGACTTCTTGGTGAAGGAGACGACGGCGAACCTGGAGGGGCGGGCGGCGGAGTAGCCTGATTCATACTAGCGGCTCGACGTCGTGGAATTTCGTGTAGTCGAAGCGATCGATCCCGTCCTCCCCGGGGGTGAAGATATCGGCGAAGGTGTGGTTCCAGCGCAGGCAGGAGGCCTGGTACTGGTGGCGCGACATCAACATCTGGCCGGTCGTCTCATCGATCCCGCCGATCGTGAGCAGCAGGAACGCCTTGGCCGCCTTCAGCGACTCGAGGGTGGCGCCCGCGAGCGGGCTCGCCTCGTCGATGACGTGCATCAAGCTCCAGCCATAGAGGAACACGGGCTGCTCGCTGCGGCGCAGCGGCAGGTCGTAGATGCGGCGGATCGCGTAGCTCTCGACCGTATGCTCATCGCGGATCAGGCGCAGCTGCGCGCTCGCCTCCATGATGACGTTCTGCCGCTCATTGGCCGCGCGCAGCATCAGCGTCGGGCGGCCGTCGAACGGGCGGATGACGGCGTGCCGGGCGAAGAGGATGCGGGCGTTAGGCCGTGAGAAGCGGGCGAACATCATGCCGGTGATGAGCGCGAGGCTCATCATACCGGTGAAGATCTCGATCGAGGCGATGACATGCGCATACACCGTCTGCGGATGCATGTCGCCGTAACCGACGGTCGCCAGCGTCTCCACGCTGAAGAAGAAGCGCCCCCAATAATCGGCGGGATTGAGGTTGGCGACATCCCCCGGCTGTGCCTGGTAGGCGAGCGCGAAAAGGATGTTGAAGAGCACGAAGAAGCCGGCGTAGCTCAGGAAGAGCCGGGGCCAGCTCAGGGTCATGAACAGGTGATAGAGGTCATGCCACGCCCGGCGTGGCAGTCCCTGGGTGAGAACCTGGCGGCCGTCCGTCGAGATGCGGCGCCGGGGAGGGCGTCTTGTGAGCACGAGCGGAGTTTAGCCTCTCGCCGTGATGGAGGGGCGGGGGACGGTTGTGTGCCCGAAAACCGGTAAGGACACGGTACCCGCGGCGCAGGGGCCGGGGCACCGCCGAAAGGCGCTGCGATCGCGCAGATTCACCGGGAATAGGGCGCAGAGGCGGGATCGGGGGATGATCCGGCAGGGACCGGCGGCGCCGTGGAGGGGGATCGCATCCTGCGCACACGGCGCCGCCGCCCCGCGCACCAAACCTGACCAGAGTGGTCGCTCAAACTGTAGGACCGTCAGCGAAGACCCGTCAAATGTCGACAGACGTGGCGCGTGAGGAGGGGCGAACGTGCGCCAAGGGCGGCACACTCGGGCGAGTTGTCGGGCCAGATGTGTGTCACAGCGCCCGCGGCGAGCGGTGGCCGGGCTCGCGACCCTGCCGGCGCGGGGAGCTGAAGGCAGGCGATTTTCCGGGAGATCCGGGGGGTACGAATGAGCGACCCAGGCAATCCGGGACTCGTGGCCGCGCTGACGGTCGCCGCCACCCTGGGGGGGCAGGTGCCCTGCGTGGGTAACGCCTACTGGCACCGGCTGTAGCCGGCGTGAGCATCTCGGCTGGGCGGCAGCCGCCACGGTAGGCTGCGCAAGTCCCACCGCGGGTGTGCAACAATCAGGGGTTTATCGCTCTTTGTGCGACCCCGAATCATGAAGCGGTACAGCAGGGTAGCCAGGCACAGGGGCGAGGCGCTGCCTCCAAGCGAAGCATCGCCTCGCTCCGCCGGGCGGGTGTCCAGGGAGGGACGCCCCGGGCAGGCCCGGTTGGACCCGGGACGTGCGCGAAGCAGGATTGCGCAGCGCAATGCCCGGATCCCGCGCTTCATCCTGCCGTGAAAGCACTGATCATCGGCAGCGGCCTGATGGGGGTCACCTCGGCCTATTTCCTCTCGCGAGGCGGCTGGGAAGTCACCGTCCTCGACCGTCAGGACGGGCCGGGTCAGGAGACGAGCTTCGCCAACGGCTCGCTGCTGACACCGAGCATGCCGGAGCCCTGGAACGCGCCGGGGAGCTGGCGGGTGCTGCTGAAGTCCCTCGGCCGCTCCGACTCGCCGCTCAAGCTGCGCCTGAAGGCCCTGCCGCAGCTCTCGGGCTGGGGGGCGGGCTTCGTGCGCAACTCGAGCCCGAGTCGCTTCGCGCTCAACACCGTCCGGAATCTTCGGCTCGCGCTGTATTCGATGGAGGTCTTGGGGAACCTGCGCCGGGAGACGGGTATCGAGTACGGTGGCGCCTCACGCGGGTCCTTGCGGCTCATTCGCGATCCGCAGACGCTGGAGCGGGCGCTCGAGTGGGCGCAGAGACTGCGGGCCGAGGGACTCATCTTTCGCCGCCTGACGCCCGATGAGATCGTGGCGAGAGAGCCGGTGCTCGCGCCGATCGGTGGCCAGCTCGCGGGCGGCATTTACTACCCGGTCGATGAGATCGGCAATGCCTGCAAGTTCTGCGTGGGCCTCACCGAGCTCGCCCGCCGAGGCGGCGTCGAGTTCCGCTTCCGCACGCCCGTCACCGGCATCGAGGTCCGCCAGGGGAGCGTGACGGCGGTGCTGAGCGGTGACAGCCGATTCACCGCCGACCGTTATGTCGTCGCCGCCGGCAGCTACAGCCCGCTCCTGCTGAAGCGGCTCGGGCTCGATGTGCCGGTGCGGCCCGCCAAGGGCTATTCGCTCACGTTCGAGTCTCCCCGGCTCGATCCGCCTTTTCGCCTGCCCGTCTGCGACGATGATTTCCACGCTGTGGTGGTGCCGCTCGAGGGTGCCATCCGGGTGGCCGGAACGGCGGAGTTCACCGGCTACGACCTGTCGCTGCCACAGGCTCGCATCCGGAATCTCCTGAGGCTGGTGCGGCAAGTGCTGCCTTCGGCAGGGCTCGAGCGCGGCCAGGCCACGCCCTGGTGCGGCCTGCGCCCGATGTCGGTCGATGGCGTGCCCATCATCGGGCCGACCCCGATCGGTAATCTCTGGCTCAACACCGGTCACGGGCACCTGGGATGGACCCTGGCCGCAGGCTCCGGGAAGCTCCTGTCGGATCTTTTGACAGGGGACTCGCCGCGAGTCGATCCCGATGCCTACGCGCTCGCGAGATTTGCAGGCCCTCTGGCGGGCCGCTGGACGGGAAGGGACGGATAAGGCCATCCTGCCGGGATCCGGGAAGTCGAGGGACGAGGAGACGCCTGTGCGTAGAGATATTCGCGACACCCCGCTCTATCGCGAGACCGAGTCCCTGTACCGCGCGTTCCGCCGGCCGGGCAGCGGCCTCATCGCCGATGCCGGGGAGATCTCGGCGCAGGGGAGCCGGGTGGTCTTCACGGGCACTCTGGTCGACTCCGCGAACGAGGCGGTCTCGCGCATCTGTCTCACCGATCTGGCGAGCGGCGACACCCGGGTCCTCACCTTCGGCCCCAACACCGACCGGGCGCCCAAGCTCTCCCCCGACGGCCGGCAAATCGCCTTCCTCTCCGACCGGCGCAAGGCGGGCGACTTCCAGCTCTATCTGCTCGATGCCGAGAGCGGGGAGTGCCACGCGACGCCCCCGGTCGAGGGTTGGGTGGAATACCTGCAGTGGTCGCCCGACGGAGGCCGGGTTCTCCTCGGTGTCGCCGGTCACGGGGCGGACCTCGCCGGCGCGCAGGGCGCCGCCACGAGCAAGGCGGCCGCTCAGGACCTTCCGGCATGGCTGCCGGCCGTTGATACGGGCGAGGAGAGCTACCGTTGGCGGCGCGCCTGGGTCTACGACCTGAAGGCGAGCCACGTCCGTGAGATCAGTCCCGCGCAGAGCAACGTGTGGGAGGCCGCCTGGTGCGGCAACGATGGGATCGCGGCCATCGTCTCACCGGGACCGAGCGAAGGGCTCTGGTACACCGCCCGGCTGGCCGTCATTTCCCTCGAGGGTGGCGCCTGCCGCGAGGTATTCAAACCGCAGGATCAGCTCGGCTGGCCGAGCGGCTCGCCTTCCGGCCGGCACATCGGCGTGGTCGAGGCGCTCTGCAGCGATCGGTGGGTGGTCGCCGGCGATCTCAAAATAATCGATACGCGCAACCGCCAGGTACGGCAGGTTGCGACCCGGGGGATCGACGTCACGTACACGGAGTGGCGCTCGGACCGGCACCTGCTGCTCGCCGGGCACCGGGAGTTCGAGACCGTCATTGCGCTCTATGACCTCGAGACCGAGGAGCTCGAGGAGATCTGGGCGAGCGAGAAGCTCACGACGAGCGGCTTTTATTCCGCGGTCGCAGGCCTCGGCGAGGCGGGTGATTGCGCGCTCGTGGGGGAAGGCTTCCGGCGCGCACCGGAGATCGCCGTCATCCGGGGCGGGAAGTACCAACCCGTCAAGTCGTTCGATCCCGGCGCCGAGGCGGCGCTTTCCGTGCTGGGCGGCGTCGAGACGGTCAAGTGGCAGGCGCCCGATGGCCTCGAGATCCACGGCCTGCTCCTGAAGCCCGCCGGCCGGGGACCGTACCCGGTCATCCTCAACGTGCACGGCGGTCCGGTGTGGCATTACCGGCCCTTCTGGCTCGGCCGCAGGAGCATCGGGACGCTGATGCTGCTCAAGCGCGGCTACGCCATGCTCCTGCCCAACCCACGGGGCAGCACCGGGCGCGGGCAGGCCTTCGTGCGGCCCGTGCTCGGCGACATGGGGGGCGCGGATACCTACGATTATCTCTCCGGCCTCGATCACCTCATCGAGCGGGGCCTCGCCGACCCTGCCCGGCTCGGGGTGACCGGGGGGAGCTACGGCGGCTACATGACGGCGTGGCTCATCACACAGGACCCGCGCTTTGCGGCCGCGGTGGCGGCCTCACCCGTCACGAATCAGGTCACGGAGCACCTGATCTCCAACATCCCGCATTTCGTGTCGCTTTTCCTCGAGGACACCTACACCAACCCCGGCGGCAAGTACTTCGAGCGCAGCCCGATCATGCACGCCCACAAGGCGAAGACCCCGACGCTTTCCACCTGCGGAGTCCTCGACAGGTGCACGCCCCCGGAGGAGGCCGTGCAGTTCCACAACGCCTTGCTCGAGAACGGGGTGAAGTCGGTGCTGGTGACCTATCCCCAGGAAGGGCATGGCGTGCGCAAGTGGCCGGCGGTGGTCGACTATGCGGCCCGGATGGTCGGCTGGTTCGAGGAGTACATCCCGGCGGCCCGGGGCCGTTGAGCCCCGCCCCCGGGCTGGCCGCTAAGTTACGTCGAGGAAGCGCAGCGCCTCGTCTTTGGCCATCTCCTTGAGCCGAGCCTGGCTCACCGTCGGCTGCGGCTCGCTCAATTGCAGGGTCAGGCGAATGACCGCCCGCGGTACCTTGCCGACGCGCTCGCGACTCGCGGCGCGCACCTGCGCCACGACGACACCACTGCGAACTCGTCTCCGGACGCTCTCGACCGTAATGCGCATGGGTTCCATCGGCCACCTCCCAGGGACACTCGTTGTACCGATAGATTAGGAAGAGTTGAGGACAATGTCACGCAGACGTTGGGAGGGGGGACTGTATTGGAGGCGCCGTACGGGTCCCGGATGCCCTCTACCTGCGCCGCGCCGGACGTTACCCCCGCCGGAGGAGGCAATGGAGGTCGGCAACGCCCTTTCAGAGGTCGGGTGGGAAGTCGATACCGGCGACATGTCGTGCCGCTCTACACTCCGGTCAGGTCATATGCCATCATTGACATCAATGGACGCCGACAAGATCTACCGGTTTGACGTCGAAGGGCAGGAAGTCGTCTGTTACCAGACGGGCGCGGATCGGCTGTGGGTCTGCAAGTGCGACCACTTTCAGCGGACCCTGACGCAGCAGAAGCAGGGATTCTGTCCGCATACGGCCGTGGCAATCATGCGTGCGATGCAGGACGGGACGATCGACTTCAATTTCTAGTATGAAGCGCTGGATCCGGCCATCATGGCCGGCCCAGCGCCGTTGAGGCAAAAAGCGCGGTTTTTTGCCTCAACGTCCGCCGCCTGCGGCGGCGGGGCACCTCCCTGTGCCTGGCCACGCTGTTGTACCGCTTCATGATTCGGGGTCGACCGCCGGTCGATGGGAAACTAGGATTGAGGCGGAAGGTGGCTTCGGTGCCGCTCGTGCGAAGCCGCCCGGCGGCTCGACTCCCGGGCCTCAGGGAATCACAGCGCCCGCAGGCATCATCTCCTCCAGCGCCAGCACCGCGGATGCCACGTGCTTCTCAACGGTGCGGGGCTTGACGGCGAACGCGCTGGCGATCTCCTCATAGCTGTAGCCGCTGCGCTGCGCGATGAAGATCTGGCAGGTGCGCGGGCTCACGGCGCTCAACAGCCCGACGACGCTATCGAGCTCCTGCTCAGCGGCCAGGGTGCGCTCCGGACCCGGGCCGGGCTCGATGAGCCTGCCGCGCCGCTCGAGCCTGTCGATGCTCTGGAATGCCGGGGCTCGCGAGAGCTCGCGATGGTAGTGGTTGATGGAGAGATTGATCACGATCCGCCGCAGCAACGAGTCCGCGTCCCTCACCTTCGCGCAGCGCTGATAGTCGAGCAGGCGCAGATGCGCCTCCTGCACCACCTCCTCGGCCACCTCGCGCGAGCAGCCTCGCGCCCTGCACAGCCTGATGAGCCGCGCGTATTGCGCCGAGTGCCGGCTCATTGCCACACGGTGCCGTCGCCATGACTCGAGAGCCCGCGCGCGCACGATTTGAGCGACTGATCCATCTCGTCTTCGCAGTGGGTGTGATCGCAACCACGGGGTGTCTGTCGTGTTGATGCGGGCCGGGGGGACGCGCCGCAGGCGTGCGCGGCACTTTAGTCGGACGAGGGAGCGGATTCGAGGAGAAACGGGGGTGGGGTGGATCGCGAAATTTCTGAGACATCTGGTTTGCATTGCCGGTCGGGGCCGAGACGGGATCGGCGCGCTGATGTGACGGAGGGGAAGAATTGTAGGCGCACTGTGGTGGGATTTTCGGGGGTGATTGGGCCACCTCGGGATGTCACCGGACGTTAGGCTGGCGCATGTCGCTGACGCCATGGCGCCGTCGCCGTGCAGACGAGTGGAGTGCAGCGCGTGAGTTGCATCGTCTCCGCCGTCGGGTTGAATGAATCGCGGTCGGAGTTGACGCAAAAGTTGAGTTGAATTCGAGAGGCAGTGTGCAATACTGACGCAGACGAAATAACTCTGGAGTGTCCGCGTATGTGTGGCTCGATTCGGCTGCGCTCGAATCTCCGGTCATCTCCTGGCAGGAAGCCCGTGCCCTCCGGCATGTCAGTCGATCGAGGAGGCCCGGGGGACTCTTCCGCCCGCGAATCCTCTCCGGGGGCGGATGAGGTTTTTCGCCTCCCGCAACGTCTTGACTCAGAGAGTGCGTGCGCTCGTCACCATCCGGCTGGTGCGACACGCCATTCCTTCTTGCAGCCGTGCCGCCGCCCGTGCTCTGGGGCACCAACGGATCCCGCCCATCGTGCCGCTCCAGAGAACTGGGACTGGAATCCCGCAACCGTCGGTGTGAGTCGCCTTTATGGAGCTTCCATGGCATGGCGCTCAACGGGATTCGGGAGCTCTCTGGCTCAGCTCCCGGGCCGGTACCTCATCCGTGCTGTCGCAAGCTCCTGGCAGCTCAGCCGTGGTGGCGAGTGACGTGGCGATGGAGCTGACCAAAACGGGCAGTAGCGACCCGGTGGACCATCCTATGGAAAGGAAAAGCGCAAGACGTCCGCCAGGTTTCACGAGGCTCATGAAGCTGCTGAGAAGGCGGGGTCGATCCCAAGAGGATGCGGAGGACCTGATTCAGGAGGCGTTCCTTCGCTTGACGGAATACTGTCGTGCCGGGGAAGTTCATAACGAAGTGGGATTCCTGCAAAGGACAGTCATCAATCTCTCCATAGACCGCCACCGGGCCGCCAGCCGCCACCCCATTGCGGGGCAATCCGTCGAAGAACTGGCTGAAGTCCTGCCGCTGGTCGATGCCGCTCCCGCTCCGGACGATGTATTGGGCGTCCAACAGCGTCTAAACGAGGTACGGAGCGTACTTGGCGCGATAAGCCCGAGGACCCGGGACATTTATCTCGCCTGCCGCGCGGGATACCGCTATGAAGAGCTGGCTGCCGCTTTTGGCGTCTCCGTGAGCACCATCGAGAAGTCGGTGGCCCGGGCGGTGGTCGCGATCATGGAGATGAGGGACTCGAAATGAACCCCTCAACTCGCGAGCGCTCCCGGACGGAGCGGCGCATTCGGGCCGAAGCCGCGGCGTGGATAGCCAGACTCCATGGTCCGGATCGAGCCCCCGAGCTCGAGACCGGATTCAGGCAGTGGCTTGCCGAGCATCCCACGCATGCGGCCGAATTCGAGCTGGCGACCGATGCGTGGAACGAGACGGCTGGGCTCTCGGCCCATGCTCCGCTGCGGCTTTGGAGCGATCGCAGGGCCATTCGGCGCAATCTGTTCGCTTGGCAGACGGCGGCGGGGCTCGCCGTGTGCCTGCTGGCGACGGCCTGGATCCTCCACATGCTGGGCCGCTCCGCTGTGACCACCGGCGTTGGCGAGCAAAAAACCATCTCCCTCGCCGACGGAACACGCGTCACGCTCAACACGAATAGTCGCATCGTCGTGAGCTACGGTAACCGCACCCGGACCGTGATCCTTCGATATGGCGAGGCCTATTTCCAGGTGGTCCACGATCAGGCCCGACCTTTCATCGTGGAAGCCGGCGACCAAAACGTCATTGATGTCGGTACGTCCTTCATGGTGCGCCGAAATGGGACCGGAAAAGGGTCTCTGTCCGTCACCGTGATCGAAGGACGCGTGGCCGTGGCGCCGCTCCATGTCGCGAATATCGTAGCCAAT
>JAKBCR010000427.1 GCA_021807675.1 Pseudomonadota bacterium | reverse complement strand
TCATCTGAGGCGCGCCGGCTTCCGCTTCCTCGTCGTCGCCGGCGAGGAATTCCGGCAGCGCTTCGCCGTCGTCATCGGCTTCGGTGGCTTCGACTGGCGCGTCGTCCACGGCGGCGATCCGCAGCGGCTCCGGCAGCCAGCCCGTATCGACCAGGAGCCGTTCGGCCTCCTTGGCCATGTCGCCCTTCTTCAAGTGGTCGATGAGTTGAGCCGCCCGCTCGCCGGCGCCTTCCTGCACCGCCTCGAGGATGCGGCGCTTGGGCACCCGGCCGAGATAGTTCTCGACGGTCGGACGCCAGCCGGCCTGCACCATGTCGAGATCGACGGCCTGGGCTAGGCGATCGGCCTCGGCGATGCGCTGCTCGACCGTGTGGCACGAGACGCCCGCGCCGTAGCGGTCGCCCTTCTCGTAGAGCGCATTGACGCCGAAGGAGGCGCAGTGGGCGAAGAGCGTTGCCTGCTCCTCGCCGGTGAGGGTGGTGAGCCAGTCCCAGAGATCGGCCTTGTCCTTGGGCAGCCGCTCTTCCCAGCCCTTGTGACGCGCGTCGATGGCCTTCGCTGCAGGCGTGTCCTTCAGCCCCTGTGCCTGTACCGGGAAGCTGGCGCTGCGGACCGACACCTCCATCGCCGTCCCGTAGGAGAAATAGCGGGAGAAGACATCGAGGCAGAACTTGTGCAGCACGGCCTGGAACGCGACGGCGGGCGTGGACGCCAGCTTGTCGCGCAGCGCCAGCGTCCGCTCCGCGGTCAGCTCGGTCACGAGGCGATCCGGGAGCGGCTTCAGGTCCTCGTCGTCCTCGTCCTCCGCCCCGGCGACCTGCCCGCCGATGGTAATGACGGCGCGCTGAACCACGGGCGCGTCCGGATAAGCGCCGTGCGCCCCGGCCGTCGCGGGATCGGTATCTCCGTCCTGCTCCGGTTCGACGACGGGCGCCTCGTCCTGCGGACGGACGTAGCCGCGGTCGACCGACAGAGCGCCTTCGGCGTCGATGCTGACGAAGACGCCGGCGCGGGCGATGTCGGTTGGATCATAGGTGACGGGCCGATCGTCGAAGGCGGCGAGCGCCGCCTCGATCTCGCCGAGGCGTTCGTCTACCTCGTCCGGCAGCTCGTCGGCGCCGTCATACGCCTCCTCCAGCTTGGCGTGTTCGGCGTTCAGCGCGTCGATCGTAGCCTGCTCCTCGCTGGAAAGGTCGTCGGCGACGCCCTCCAGTTCGCGCAAACCGTGGGTGTGGCCGTAGGGGAAGTCGATGGCGACCTCGATCCACTTCCACCCCTCGGCAGCGATCGTCTCCGCCCCGGCCTTCAGTTTCTCGGCGACCAAGCCGTCGAGCAGCGCGATGTCTTCGAGCCAGCCCCCATCGTCGGACTGGAACAGGTCGCGCAGCACCACGCCGCCGGCGGCCTCATAGGCGTCGAGACCGACGAACACCGCCCGCCGGTCGGAGGCGCGCACCGCCTTTTCCGTCAGCATGCGGCGGATCTGATAGGGCTCCTTCTGCCAGGAGCCGGAGATCGCCTGCCAGACCTGCTCCTGGCGGGCATGGTCGGCCGTGACGGTGAAGGCCATGAGCTGCTCGAGCGACATGCCGTCCTCGGCGTAGATGTCGAGCAGGGTCGGCGCGACCGACGCCAGGCGCAGGCGCTGCTTCACGACGTTCACACCGACGAAGAACGCCGCCGCGATGTCCTCCTCGGAGCGCCCCTTCTCGCGCAGGGCCTGGAAGGCGCGGTACTGGTCGAGCGGATGCAGCGGCGCACGCTGGATGTTCTCGGCCAGCGAGTCGTCCTCACCGAGAATGTCGGTCGCGGGATCGCGGACCACGCACGGAACCGGCGCGGTCTTGGCCAGGCGCTTCTGCTTCACCAGCAACTCGAGCGCCCGGTAGCGCCGGCCGCCGGCCGGGATCTCGAACATGCCGGTCTCGGCGCCTTCGACGTCGAGGACTGGCCGGACGTTCAAGCCTTGAAGCAGGGTGCGCCTTGCGATGTCCTCGGCCAGCTCCTCGATCGAGACGCCGGCCTTCACGCGCCGGACGTTCGACTGGCTGAGCACCAGCTTGTTGAAGGGAATGTCGCGTGAGGACGACAGGGTGATCTTCTGAACAGCAGTAGCCATCGGGATTTTCTCCGCGACGGGCGGCCGAAAGCCTCTCTCTCGGCCTCCAACCCGTCACGAAAATCCCCTCGGCCCTCTTCCTCTCGCAGCGGCGAAAGCGAAGGCCGAGGGGTGCAGGAGCGAGGAACGGCGGTCGGCGCGCTACAGACGCCGGCATCCGGTCAGCCGCTGGAACAGAGACGCTCCGCCACGGCGGTCAGAATATCGTCCAATAGTGCTTCGGCCGCCCGCAGCGCCCGTGCCGACGACAACGGCGTCGGCTTACGCCTTGCCAGCTCGCGTGTGCGATGGCCGCGATAATAGGGCGACAAGATCCGCGTCAGCATCCGCGTATCCGGATGACGCGGATGAAGTCCGAGCCGTTCTGCGGCGGCGAGTGCCTTGGCCAGATCGTGCCGGACCTCATCGCGGCACCGATCGTCGTTCCATCCCGCGAAATGCAAATAGGACT
>JAKBCR010000140.1 GCA_021807675.1 Pseudomonadota bacterium | reverse complement strand
CACCGAATCGACCGTCAAGCTGCCTGCCGCGACGATCTCTACCGCCCCCCCTCCGGCGCCGCCCCCCGATCCGTTCTGGTTCGAAGGCCACGCTCCGGTCGGGTTGCTTGCGCAGGAGCCACCCGTACAGACGTCAGTGGCGTAGGCACCTCCTGAGCCGCCGCCGCCACCGACCAGCACCGAGGCAGGGCTGCTCGCATTGGCCAATCCGCCCTGGGCGCCCGCGTTGCCGCTGCCGCCGGCGCCGCCGTTGCCTCCCCCTGCGCCGTCCTGCCCGCCCACGCTCGAGTTGGGGTTTGGATAGGCGGTGGCGCCGTTCGCCACACTCGAGAGCGTGCTCGCTCCCGCCGATGCCGTCGTGTTCGTCGTCGCCGCGCCTGCACCGCCGGCACCGCCTCCGAGCACCCCCGGTCCGGCAGCCGGCGACTGCACCACACCACTGCCGAACTCTTGCTGGTCTCCCGAGCCACCGTTGGCTGAAATCGGCGAGAGAATCGAGGCGTTGCCTTGGCTGAGGAGCGCGAGCGGCGAGGCACCCTGGACCGTGTTGGTGACGCCGGAGGCGATGTTGATGCTGCTGAAGTCGAAGACGGTGATGGCTTCCGTCGTGCCGCTCTGGCTGGCGGAGGCGTTGGCGGTATACGAGGCCACCGTTGTGCCGCCCGATGTGACTGAGAGCGTCCCGCTGGTCGTGTCGATGGTCACCGTATCGCCGGAGCTCACTGAAAGCGAGCCGAGACTCGAGTAGCCCGCGGGATCCAGCGGGCCGGATGCCCAGGCCGTCTGAACGCCGGCCGCTGCAATCAGGCTGGAGACGACTGCCGACACTGAGCGCGAAGCGATCGATCGCATGAGAACTCCCGAAGTAATCTGAGCCAGGCTCCCGCTTCCCAGTCGGCCGCGAGAGTGTCCTTGAATTGAAGCGCAATCTCCCAGTGCGAGCGGGCTGGCTCCCATGGGTGAGGTGCAGCGTTATCCAGGTTATGAAATGTCGTTATGTTCATTGTTACGGAAGCGCAGTCCCCGTCGCTGTGACGTGTGTCGTATCTGGCCAAAGCGCAGGCGCCGCCGGACTTGGAATCGCGTCGGCGTGACTCCTGGCGCTGAGAACTCGGTCACAGCGTTTCCCTGGCTCGCACATCGGGTTCCAATGCCGTCTGTCGCCCGAATGAGGGGCGACAAATCCAAGAGGCCGGGCAGATCCTCGCTGGGGCACCGGGAGGCGGACGCTATTGGCGCTACAACTACCGCTTCAACGGCAAACGAAACACGCTCGCATTGGGATCCATCCCGACGTCCCGCTCGAAAAAGGCGAAGGCGCGTCACCAGGCAGCTCGGTATCTGCTCGCCTCCGGAACGGATTCATCGCTCCGGAGGCAAGCATTGCGAATAGCCAATGTGGCCGATATCGGCACTGCGGTGGAGATGGCACACCATCCCACGCCGTGATCGATCGCGGCGAGATGTTTCGACGCAAACCGAGGTTGAGGTATCTCGAGAGGCTACGGTTTCTCGAGCTGGGTGAAGTCCGAGTCCGAAGGGTCCACATCCGCATCGTGGCGTTTGGCGCACGAGGGGTCCTTGGGTAAATCAAATCAGGGGAGCGCCCGCTTCGCGCCGTGCTATCGACCGCGCTAGAGTGGTCTTCCCGCTCTGCCGTGGTCCGATCAGAGCGACTACACGGCTTCGCCTGAGAGCGCGTCGTATGCGGTCGAGCAGTCGGGCACGTTTATCATGCGGTGAACATGCCGTGAAATTCCACCATACAGTGACTGAATTTCATGGTGGAAGTCCTCACTCCGGCGGTATTTCGCGGCGCGCTCGGCAGCGCTGCTCAGGCGCAGCTCGATCTCTTTCCCATGAACCAGATGCAAGCGATGTCGCGCTGGCGGTCGGGCTTGTTCCACTGCCGGCACCCGAAGCTGCCGGCGCGCCGACGGTCAGCGATCCCGCTCCCATGAGCGTCGCAGCCGCGCCAGGGCGCTTTCGACATAGGCGCGGGCCTCCCCGTGACCGGAAGCGATGCCGACGCCGCTCTCCATGATCAGATTTCTCGAAACACTCGTGAGCAGCATTGACAGGCATACAGGGGAGCATCCCGCGGTCACGCCCGAACCGTCGAGCAGCCGGCTGAGCGTTTTAGTCTGCAGGCTCCGCGAGTATTCGGCGAAGCGGGCGATCTCGCCGCGGATCGCCTTGCGGTGATTGGCGAGCGCCAGAAACTCCACGCCGAGCGCCGTGCGCGCCGAGTCCGTTTGGTACGCCCACAACGCGCAGATCGGATCCGGCGCATCGAGGGCGCGCTGAAGCTGAACCAGATCCTGGCCGGACCTGTGGCGATAGATGGCGATCAGAAGATCGTCGGCGGTCGGATAGTAGTAGTGCAACAAGGTTGAAGAGACGCCCGCGACCTTGGCGACGCGCCGCACGGTGACCGCGGCGTAACCTTCCTCCAGCATGATCCTCTCTGCGGCTTGGAGAATCAGCTGTCTGGACTGATCAGGGTCGCGCCTGATACGCTTCTTTGCAGTCACACTTGATCTCTGAACTTCCTCGACGGCTGGGGCAGGCCTTCGCAACGGGCATGCGCGTGATACGGCGCATTCCCCCAGAATCGCAAGGGAGCGCTTGTCACGACTGCGGGCATCGCCAGGCTCATGCCTCAACAACCCGGAGCGCCTGCTGGGTATGATCCTCCTCGGGAGAGGGCTTGACTCCGTGCCGCCTATTACTAATCATATACTCAATAGTATAGGGCAGGCGCGGAGAGGCAGCGTCGATCATGTCTCCACCACTCCACGATGAGGCCGCATCGTTGTTCGATGCCATGCCCATTCCGGGCGCTCCGTTCGGCATCGAAGTCAAGGCCGACCTTGCCGCCAGCTTCACGGCCGCCGAGAAGGAGGCGCTCCGGCAGCTTTACCGGCGCGATGGGCTTATCCTGTTTCGGGGGCAGAAGCTGTCCATGGAGCAGCAGATGGAGGCGTGCAGCATCTTCGGGCCGGTGCTGCGGGGCGAGCACGACGGCTATCTCGTCTCCAACGTCGCGAAGGACGGTCTGCTCGGGGACCTGGAGCTCCTCTTCCATCACGACATTCCTTACGTGCCCGAGCCCTTCCTCGCCGGCGCGTTGCACGCTCTCGAAGTGTCGGAAGGTGTCAGTGGGACGAAGTTTGCAAGCGGCCTGCGTGCCTACGAACGCCTGCCGCGGCAGCTTCGCGAGCGCCTCGTGGGGTTGAACGCGGTGTTCGTGCGCCCGCGTCACGAGAGTCGCCGCAACCGTCTCATCGATTCCCTTCCCGGGGACAACTGCGCCGTTCACGCCGTTCTGCCAGGTCAAAGAGGCATGGGACGACCCTTTGTATTCGTCAACAGCCAATCGACCGCGTGCATCATCGGTCTGCCGGAGTCCGAAAGCGACGCCCTGATCGAGGAGCTCTTTTCGTACCTCTATGCTCAGGACAACATCTACGAGCACAAGTGGCGGAATGGTGACCTCGTCATCTGGGACAACCTCGCCCTCCAGCACGCGCGCGGCAGAATCACGCACGGCGTGCGCACGCTCCAGCGCGTGACGATCGCAAGGCTCAGCTACGACCAGCAATACCCTGCGGACGCCGCATGGTTCTCGGATCTGCAGGAGGATCCCCTGCAGAGCTTCGGAACGCGGCAGAACACAGCACAATCCCCTCGCGGGGCTGCGCCCGCGGCGACGCTGGCCGCCGGTGCGAGTCGCAATCCTTGATCGGAGAGAGCATGAGGTCGCACGGGAAGGTACTCGAGGGTAAGACTGCGCTCGTCACGGGCAGCAGTCACGGCATGGGCAAGGCCAGCGCACGCATGTTGGCGGAAGACGGCGCTGCCGTCATGATCATGGGACGTCGCGAGCGGCTCCTTGGCGAGGCTTTGGAGGAGTTGCGGTCGCAGGTGCCCGGCGCCCGGATCGAGGCATTCAGAGGGGATGCCGGAAGCGAAGCTTCGGCGCGAGCCGCGATCGAAGAGGCTTTCGCGCTGCAAAACAGGCTCGACATCATCGTATCCGCCGTCGGCAAGGGCACGTACAAGCCCGTCCTGCTGGTCGAGGAAGCCGACATGCTCGAGGAGTACCGGGTCGAGGTGCTTACCGCGTTTTTCATGATCCGCCACGGGGTTCCGCGCATGCAGGCGGGCGGCTCGATCGTCTGCGTCTCCTCCACGGCGGGCGGTACGCCCTGCGCCGGGCTTGCGCCGTACGCAGCCGCGAAAGCGGCGCTCGAGATGTTCGTGAAGGTATCGGCGCTGGAACTGGGCAAGGCGAAGATCCGCGTCAACGCAGTACGGCCGGGGTTCACGCGAGCCGAAGGAACCGCCTTCATGTTCTCCGATCTGGCGCTGGTGAAAGCGTTCACCGACTTCATCCCCATGGGACGCGCCGGCGAATCCGACGATCTGGCGCGGGCAATCCGCTTCCTGGCAGGACCCGAGTCGGGCTGGGTGACGGGACAGATCTTCGCTGCCGACGGTGGGCAGGAGCTGCGCGGCTTTCCGGATCCGAACCCCACGCTCGAGGAGATCTACGGCAAGGACCTGATGGACCAGATCCGTGCCGGCAAACTGCCGCAATAGCGATCGCGCCGGACCCAACCTACTGGAGCACGACTGATGAAGAGAGTGGCGCTCGTAACGGGGGCTGCAGCGGGGATCGGACGCGCATGCAGCGTGCGCCTTGCCAAGGAAGGTCACGCCGTCGGCGTTCTCGACCTCGACGAGGCGCGCTGCGCTGATGCGGTGGCCGAGATCAAGGCAGCCGGCGGGAGTGCCATCGCGCTCGGCGCGGACATCACTGACCGGGCGCAAGTGCGAGCGGCGCTGGTCAAGCTGCGCGCTGCGCTGGGGCCCGTCACAGTCCTCGTCAACAACGCCGGCATGGCCGAATTCCTGCCCTTCGAGGAACTGACCGATGCGCTGTGGGATCGAATGTTCGCGGTCAACGTACGTGGCGCCTTCACGGTCACGCAGGAGGTAATTCCCGACATGAAGGCCGCCAAGTGGGGGCGGATCGTCAACATTTCCTCGTCGAGTGCGCAGACGGGAACCAAGGCGCAGGTCCACTATGCCTCGTCAAAGGGTGCGATCGTATCGATGACGCGCTCGCTGGCGGAAGCGCTTGGGCCGTATGGAATCACCGTCAACAACATTCCGCCCGGGTCGGTGATGGGAACGATCATGTCGGAAGCCAACCGGAGTCGTTTTCCGATTCCCATCGACCAGCTCACGGCGAACATGCCCGTGCGCCGCCTCGGCGTGCCGGAAGACATCGCCAATGCGTGCGCGTGGCTGGTCAGAGACGAGACTGGCTACGTGACCGGACAGACGATCGGTGTGAATGGCGGCCGCGTCGTTTCCTGAACGCGGCTGGCCGGCCGAGCGGAGGCGGCGCGCGCGGCCCGGCGAGATCGGGGCACGCCCGGGCGGCCATCGCACAGGAGCGGACCGGCCCGTGGGCCACGACCTGGCGTAGAATCCCTCGTCGGCGCGTAATGATCCCCAATTGCCAATCGTGAGGCGGGCGATGATCGAATTCTGGCGGGCGGGTGGCTCCATGAGCGCCACTTCGATGGCTGAGGCGAGGCAGATCGAGGCGCAGGGATGGGATGGACAGATGTTCATGGATTCGCAATCGCTCAGCGCCGATCCGTACGTGATGATGGGCGCATGGGCGGTGGCGACAGAGCGGCTGAAGCTCTCGACCGGCGTCACCAACCCATTGACCCGCCACCCGGCGGTTACGGCCGCAGCCGCGGCGAGTCTGCAGTCGCTCTCGAAAGGCCGGGCGGTCCTCGGCATCGGGCGGGGGGATTCCGCGCTCGCGTATCTGGGTCATGCGCCGGCGACCCTCGCCGTATTCCGCCAGGCACTGGTCGAGCTGCAGACTCTGCTGAGCGGCGGCGAGGTCGCTTTCGGCGATCACATGAGCGTCGCGAGCGCGGCTTCGGCCGAGACCTTGTCCCTGGGAGACCGGCCCGAAGCTTCCCGACTGCAGTGGCTGCCCGAAGGCTTGCCCAAAGTACCCCTGGATGTGGCCGCGACCGGTCCCAAGGTGATCGAGCTGGCAGCGACCCTGGCCGAGCGTTTGACCTTCAGCGTCGGGGCGATACCGGAGCGGTTGCAGTGGGGTATCGACATCGCGCGTGCGGCCCGGGCCAGGCAGCGGGATGAGAAGGGGACTCTCAGCTACGGTGCTCAGATCATCGTCGTCTGTCACCCGGATACTGACGCCATGCTGCCGGTGGCCGCGGGCATGGTCGCGCCGTTGGCGCGGTTCCAGGTCATCCAGGGAGACGCGGCGGGTCCAAAAAGCCGGGAGGACGAGGAGAATTTCGCCGCCATCCGGCGCGGCTACGATATGACCCGCCACGGCAATGTCACCCCCCATGGAAAGATCAAAGGGGCCAGCCTTGCGCGGGAATTCGTGGAACGGTTTGCGATCGTGGGGCCGCCGGATCACTGCGTCGAGCGCCTGCTCGAGCTGATTGCGCTCGGCATCGAGCGCTTCGTCGTCGTAGGGCCCGGGTTCCACCCGGAGGCGGCCGGACCGAAGGGAACGACTCTTTTTGCGAGCGAGGTCATCCCCGCCGTGCGAGCGGCCGCCCGCTGAGGCATTGGTGGACGGGATCACGCTCCTTACGAGCGACGAGGTGGTGGGGCGCCATCGACGTCGCGCCCGCAGCGGACGAGGTTGCCGCCTATGATGCGATCGAGAGGCTGCGCGGCGATCCCACCCAGATCCACGCGCTGACCGAGGCGGAGGGGTAACTTGCATGTCCAGTCGTCCGCCCCTGTTGCCTCCTTTCAACGCCGCAACCGCCGCGCAGAAGGTCCTGCGGCTGAGGACGCATGGAACAGCCGGGAGCCGGAGCGCGTTGCGCTGGCCTACACCGAGGACAGCCAATGGCGAAACCGGGCGGAATTCTTCACCGGTCGGGCCGAGATCATCGCCTTTCTCAAGCGCAAGTGGGCGCGCGAGCCCTATCGCGGGGGGCGGGTCGCCCTTGGGCGCGAGATGAGGGGGCGCGAGGCTAGCGTGGCCCGTCCCCTCGGCGGGTCGGGGACTTTGGCGAGCCGTGCAGGGCGAGCCAGTGCAGGATGTCGGCTCGGCGAACCAGGCCCGCGACGTGGTCGTGCTCGAGCACCAGCACCTGGTTGATATCCCGCTGCGCCAGCAGGCTCAGGACATCGAGCGTATCGTCATCCGCGTGGACAAAGACAATCTGATCGGCCGGTTTCATCACCTCGCGCACCGATGTCGAGTGTCGTTGCGCCGGCGGTAGCCGCTCGACGTCACGCTGGCAGACGAGACCGATGAGACGCTCTCCTTCCATCACCGGGAACGCGCGCTGATCGGTGCGCAGCAAAAAATTGCTGACGAGCATATCGAGGGGCATGTCTGGCCACACCGTCTCGATCTGCGTCACCATCAGACGGCGGACTGGAATGTCCTGCAAGAGGTCCCGGGTGAGGAGTTGGCGGTAGCTCGTCAGCGCCGCGTTGTTGAGGAACCAGCCGATGAAGGCGAGCCAGATGCCATTTCCTGCGCCGCTGCCAAAGTAGGGCAGCGATACGCCGAGCACCATCGCAATGCCGGCGGCGATCAGAATCCACGCAAACGCCTGGCCGAGGGCGGACGCAAAGCGGGTGGCGCGGCGCAAGTCGTGCGTGATTCCCCAGAGAATGGCGCGCAACACTCGTCCCCCGTCGAGCGGGAAGGCCGGTACCAGATTGAAGATGGCCAGCACGATGTTGATCTGTCCCAGCCAGAGCAGGAGTGTGCGGCCAGGATCGAGGCCGGCGAGGAGCCGCTCGAGCTCGGGCACGCTGCTCATCTGCGCTGCCGCCGACGCGCCGATGCCGGTGGCGAGAAGGCACAGCACCCCTATGACGAGGCTCGTCACCGGTCCGACGATCGCCATCCAGAGCTCCGCCGGCCAGCGACCGGGCTCGTTCTCCATCTGCGCCATTCCGCCGAACACGAAAAGAGTGATCCGCTTGATCCGAATCCCGTTGGCGCGGCCCACCAGGGAGTGCGAGAGCTCGTGTGCGAGCACGGAGGCGAAGAACAGCACCGCCGCGGCGAGCGCGGTCAGCCAGGAGGTTGCCGGACTCCACGCGGGGTGCCACTGCGGGAAAAGCCCCGAGGCCAGGCTGGTCGTAATGAGGGCAAAGATGATGAGCAGGCTCCAATCGACGGTGACATCGATTCCGGCAATCCTCATGAGGGGTAGTCCGCGCACCCGGTGATTGTAGCTTGAAGTCCCGGCTCCTTCAGCGCGCGGGCTGCCTCGACAGACCGCTCAACTGGAGAAAGTACCTATCTGCATGTGAGCAGTACGAATTATGCGCAGGTGCGCCGTCAGGGACCATGATGTCCATGCTCTGGCGAGAAGTCATGCTGGCCCTCTCGAGCACCGACGTCGTACCGCCGCCGGTGATCGACCGGGCGGGCCGGATCGCGCGGGGGCTGCGGGCCGAGGTTGAGATGTTCCTCAGCCTCTACGAGCCCGATATCGTGCAGTTACCTGAACCTCGCGAGTCCGTCGAGGAACGCATCGCCGCGCGGGTCGACGAGCAGCACCGGCGGCTCGAGCGCCTGGCGGACCGGCTGCGGGACCAAGGGCTCAAGGTGCGCGCGAGTGTGCGTTGGGATTACCCGATGTTCGAGGGTGTAATCCGCCAGGTATTGCGACATCGGCCGGACCTGCTCATCGTCCCTGCCATCCGGACGAGCGACGTGACGCCGCGCACGCTTGCATATCGAGAGGCGCGGCTGATAGAAGCCTGCCCTTGTCCGCTTCTATTGCTCAAAACACCCGAGGTTTACGCAGGAGGCAGCGTCATTGCGGCGATCGATCCATTGCATGCTCTCGAGACGCCGCAAGAGCTCGACGAGGCGATCATTGGTTCGGCGCGGACTATCGCATATGCCTTAACCGACGCACCCGTGTACATCTACCATGCCGTGTCCCAAACGCCTCGGCCTGCGGATGCGGCAATACCCGGATCGTCGTCGATATCCGCTCAACAGGCCGCTCGCCGCGCAGCCGTTGAAGCCCGGATCAAGGAATTCGCCTTTCGCCATGACGTTCTTGACGACTGGGTGCACGTCGAGCTCGGCGCAGTCGAGACGGCGCTTCCGGTATTTGCGCGCAAAGTGCGCGGCCAGGTCGTGGTCATGGGCGCAGTGTCACGAAGCCTGCCGGAGCGAGCTCTCATCGGCCATACGGCCGAAAGGGTATTGGATGCGCTCGCTTGCGACGTGCTGGTCGTGAAGCCCGAGCGCTTCCAATGCCCCGTGAGTGAGGAGCCCGCGCCCGCGGTACCTCGGCCGACCTGATGAAGCCACGATGCGGTCGCGTCACATCATGGTTGCGCTTCCCGTCCCCGGGGATATCGGCCCGATCGAGATGGGCAAGGTTTCCGCGCTCGCCCGTGCGCTCGAAGCCGAGGTGGAGCTCTTCCACTGCATCTACGATGCCGGCCTCGCACGGCCGGGGCTCTTCGCATCTCGCGGCACCAGGGAGAACATTCATGAAGTCGTGGAGAGCCGTCGCCACCAGCTGGAAGTGCTCGCTCATCGGATGCGCACGGGCGGCGTGCGGGTGCGGACGAGTATCCGCTGGGACGCCCCACCATACGCGGGGATCGTCCGACAGGTGCTGCGGCACCAGCCGAGCCTGCTCGTCGCCCACCCGACACGTAGAGGTCCCACGGCCAGACGCATGCTCGGTCGCACGGATTTCAAGCTGATCGAGAGCTGTCCGTGCCCGACTCTATTCATCAAGACCCGCCGTCCCTATGTCGATGCCGTGGTTCTCGCAGCGATCGATCCCAGCCACGCGCACGAGAAGCCGGCGGCTCTCGATGCGCAGATTCTCGGATGGGCAGATAGGCTTCGCGAGGCGCTTTCGGCGAAGCTCCTGATCTTTCATGCGCACGTTCCCTGGGAGCAGGCCATGCGAGCGGACTCGCAGCTGCGGGACGCTCCCGAAGCGGTCCGGGCCGACGTGGCCGCCGCTTGCCGCGGCAGCTTGGAGTCAGGGGTGCTGGCGCTCGCTCAAGAATACGCCGTGCCGCCTCGACGGGTCCGCATTGTCGAAGGTCCCGCCCTCGAAGAGCTGCCGCGCTTTGCCCGGCGGGTGATGGCCGACATCGTCGTCATGGGCGTCGCTTCCCGCTCGCGCATCGGGCGGCTGCTTGCCGGCCACACTTCGGAGCGAATGCTCGATACTCTCGAATGTGACGTGCTGGTCGTCAAGCCTCCGGGATTTCGCAGCCCGGTCAGCCCTCAGTCCGCCCACCACGTCCAGAGAGCGGAAGCTCGCCGCCGGTAGCACCGGCCGCGCCTTTCGGGTGTGAGGTTGCGCGCCGGTCAGAAGATCACGTATGGCATTGCTTCCTGCGGCGCTGTCGGCTTGCCGGGCCGCGGTAGGCGCGAGTGACAGGCGGTGAGGGCAAGGACCGCGAGCGCCGCGATGAGCATCCTGGGGAAGGTTTTCGTCATGTGTGTCAGAGAGCTGGCGCGTGGTCAGCCGGCGAGCACTGCATCGATCTGCCTCTCTGCGATCAGCCAGTCCTCGACCTCGCGACCGTCACCGAAGCCACGTTGCTCGGCAATGTAGTACGCGGCCTCCGCGATCATTGCGCGCCGTATCTGCGCGGTTGCGGCCGTTGCCGGGGAGAATGCGAGTAATGAATTCTGCTTCGAGCCGGAATTGGGCTCCGACTCGAACGCTGTGCCGGCGGCAACGGGGGCCGCCGCCTGCGGCTTCGCAGGCTTGAAGCTGGCCAGCTTTGCGGAGTGATTGACCATGGTGGAAACTCCTGAGAGACCGCACGGTGCGGCAGTTCACGGGAGCCATGGTTGTCCTGGACGGAATGGGTCTCAATAAGTACTTGCCGCGGTGCCGGATGACTTCCTTTAGGAGCGTATGCGCCTCGCGCAATCGTACTTGCCGCGCGGCAAAGGCCAACACGAAGCATGCTGCGATGCACCACCCGGACAGACACAGCACCTGCGTCGGCAGCCTCCCGTTGCGCGGACTCGAGAATGGCGCGCGGTTTGCGTGGTCATCGCGGCGACGGACGCTCGAGGAATTCATGCCATGAAAGCCAGACTCGCCGTGAGGCCTGCCATCGTCTCGGCCGGTATCGCCATGGGATACCGAGAGCCCCCGGGCGGGTGGTACGGCTGGAACTGGGGTCCATGGGGGGGGGCGGGGCCACCTTGGTGGTGAGCCGGATCAACTCGACCCGGTGACCTCGGCGAAAGCCCAGTGTCAGGTGATCCTGAGGGGAATGCCGCTCAGGAAGTCGCGCTTGCCGAGCTCGACG
>JAKBCR010000011.1 GCA_021807675.1 Pseudomonadota bacterium | reverse complement strand
TTTGTACCGAATCGCGGCCATTCCTGGTTCGATGGGGACGGCATGGTGCACGGGGTCCAGCTGGAGGATGGGAGCGCAACTTTCCGCAGCCGCTGGATCGCGACGCGCGGACTCGAGGAGGACCTCACGGCGGGTCGGGCGACCTATGTCGGTTCCATGGCGAAGCCGGGCGCCGGCAAGCGGCACAAGAATGTCGCCAACACCGATCTCGTCTATCACGCCGGCCGGCTTCTCGCGCTCTGGTGGGAAGGGGGCGCGCCCGTCGAGCTGGGTCTCGCGGACTTGCGCACCCGTGGCACGTTCGATTATCAGGGCACTCTCGCGGGTGGCCTGACCTCGCACGCCAAGCTCGATCCCCGCAGCGGGGAGCTGTGTTTCATGTCATGGGCACGCAGGCACCCCTTCTTGCACGTGGGAGCCGCTGCGGACTCCGGCACCGTGACCCGCTACACGCCCGTCGACCTTCCAGGACCCCGTGTGCAGCACGACATGGCGATCAGCGAGCGCTTCTTCTGCGTATTCGATTTCCCCCTGATGATCGACTTGACGCGCCCGGGCCACGATACGATCGGATTCACTTTCGAGCCGGAGGCGCCCGCCCGCATCGGTTTGCTCGAGCGCCGCGACCCGGACGCACCGGTGCGATGGTTCGAGATTGCTCCCTGCTTCATGTGGCACGTCTCCTGCGCGTGGGACGAGGGTGATGAATTCGTGCTGGTCGGCGCCCGCATCCAGCATCCGACACGCATCGATCGCCGTGGGCATATTCGAAGCGATGGGCCCATCGTAGATGGCGAGCATCGGTTTGATGCGCGCCCTTATATGTGGCGGGTGAACGTCAAGACAGGAATCGTCCACGAGCGTCAGCTCGACGACGTCCACGTCGAGTTTCCGCGGGTCAACGACGCCAACATCTGCTCGGGCGCGCGTTACAGCTACATGGTCGAGCTTCGGGCAGCCGAGCCGACGGTGAAGGGGTGCGGCTGGCTCAAGTACGACCTCTTGAGCGGCAGACGGGAGCATCTGCCCTTTCCAGGAGGGCATATCGGCTATGAGGCGAGTTTCGCGGCTCGCGAGGGCGGCGCGGGAGAGGATGACGGCTACCTGGTCGGCTTCGTCACGAACGAGATCGATCTGACATCGGAATTCTGGATCACGCCGTCTCGGTGCCTCGCGGACGGCCCCATTGCGCGGGTCAAGCTGCCGCAACGGGTGCCGCCGAAATTCCATGGCCGCTGGATACCGGCGCGCCGTCCACGTCAGCGGCGAGACAGCACATGGCAAGAGTTCTGATCGTATACGCGCATCCCGAGCCGCGCTCCTTCAATGGAGCGATGTTGAGCCTGGCGAAGCGGACCTTCGAGTCGCTCGGCGATGAGCTGCGCATCTCCGATCTCTACGCCATGAGCTTCGATCCGGTCGCGCGGGCATCGGATTTCAAGAGCCGCGAGCAGGAGGATCGCCTCGACTATTTCGCGGAGCAACGCCACGGGTATGCGACCGGGAGCCTCGCGAGCGATATCACGGCCGAGATCGCCAAGGTCTCCTGGTGCGACCTGCTGATCCTGCAATTCCCGCTTTACTGGTTCTCGCTTCCCGCGATATTGAAGGGATGGATCGACCGGGTGTTCGTGCCTGGCTTCGCCTTCGGTGCGGGCAAGTGGTACGAGCGCGGGGGCCTCTGTGGCAAGCGCGCCATGCTTGTCACGACCATGTCGGCCTATCCGCAGATGATGGCGCCAGACGGGCTCAACGGGCTCCTGGAGGTCAATCTTTGGCCGGTTCAAAACGGCGTGCTCGCCTTTTGCGGCTTCGACATCCTCGAGCCCTTCATCGCCGATTCGGTGACACACGTGGATGATGCCGCGCGCGCGGGTATCCTCGAGCGCTACGAGCGACGGTTGCGCCACCTCGCCGAGGAGCGCCCGCTTCCGTTTCACAGGCGGGAGGAGTTCGATCGGCACTGGCGGATGAAGCCGGAAGTCGAGCCGAGAACCGTCGGTCATTTCTTCGGCCGTGTTCCGGACGATGTGGTTGCCCGTCTGCGGCGCGCGGGACCGCCCAAGTCCTGAGCGCAAGCACCGCCAATTCGCGCACGGCCCTGATTTGTCCGGACAAGTGATCTGCCCGGTGGCAGGGCTGTATACTCCAACTCACGCGGGGCGCGTGATCGATATGCATCGTACGCGCGGCTCCGGGGTCGAGGACCACACGCGAAGACCTCTGGGGGCTTCATGGCGATGCGGAGAAAGACAGGCGCGCGACCCTCCACGCGGCCAGGGGCGGCGTTCGAGACGGTAAGCGCCGAAGTCCTACATTGTTTTTCCGATCTGGTGCGGCGGCTGGGGGGAGATCCGGATGCGCTCCTGCGCTGCGCGGCGCTCGCTTCGATGCCGCCGGCAGATGAGCGCTCCACCATCGAGTATCGGTCCGTGGTCGAGCTGGTGCGGGCGGCCGCGCAGAATCTTGCGTGCCGCGATTTCGGACTGCGGCTCGCTGCGCTGCAGGACAGCCACAGGGCGCTCGGCCCGGTAGCGGTCGTGCTCAGGAATTGCGCAACGGTGGGAGAGGCGATCCGCTATTGCACCGATCACACCCACGCCTACAGCCTGGCGACTCGGGCGAGTATGGAGCCTTTTCCCACGGATCGGCGACTTCTCAGAGTCGACATCCTTCCGCACGACACCCTCGACACGCGTCAGATGGTCGAGTATGCGCTCCTGCTCGGCAGCAGGAATGTCCTGAAAATATCAGGGGGAGGGGCCCGCGCGCGCGGGATCCTCTTCAGGCACGAGCCGCTGTCTGCCCTCGACACATACCGGGCGGCCTTCGGATGTGACGTGAGCTTCGGACAGAGCGCGGATGGAATCGTATTCGGCGAGGAGGACCTCCGCTGCCCGGTGGCCGAGCCGGACAGCTGGGCTTACGAGATGGCGGCCTCCTACATCGAGGCTCAATACCCCCGCCGGGAGGCTGCGTTCACGGCACGAGTCCGCGAGCTCATTCAGCAGTCGATCGGACGCAAGGAGTGCACATGTGAGCAGGTGGCGTCGACGCTACATTTACATCCCCGCACACTCCAGCGTCGGCTCAGAGACGAGGGCGCTTCCTTCGACGGCGTCAAGGACGAGGTCCGGCGCGAGCTGGCGGGTCGCTATATCCTGCGGCTCGACATGCCGCTCGGGCTCGTGGCCGAGAAACTCGGCTATTCGGAAGCGTCGGTTCTCACACGCAGCTGTTATCGATGGTTTCGCGTTTCGCCACGCCAGCTCAGGGCGAAGGCCGCCGCGTGCGTTGACCCTTCGCGCGATGCGCGTGATGGCGGGGAGGCCGGAAGCCGGCGTCGATTGAAACCACTCTCTCGCGAGCTGAAATCCGGGGGAGCCGCCTCGTCAGCGGATACATGGGCAGCGGCGGGTCGCGCCCGCTAGAGAAAGCCACAGGAGCAAGACATGCCGCAATCGGCCGACGGTCTCGATGAAGCGCTGTCTCAACCGGTCACATACGGCGCGGAGCCGTTCGTCTCCGAGGCGTACGCCCGTGCCGAAGGCGACAAGCTCTGGCCGAAGGTATGGCAACATGCGTGTCGGGTTGAGGAGATCGCGGAAGTCGGGGATTACGTCACGTATGACATCATGGACGACACCATTCTCATCGTCCGCAGCGGGCCTGAAGAGATTCGCGCCTTCTACAATGTTTGCGCGCATCGTGGCCGTCGGCTGGTCGACGGCTGCGGCCATGTGACACATTTTCATTGCCGTTACCACGCCTGGCAGTACGACCTGACAGGGGAGAACATCCGGGTGCTGGACAAGGAGGACTGGGGCGGCAGGCTCCAGTCCGAGCGCCTGAGACTGCAGCCGGTCCGGGTCGACACCTGGGGCGGCTGGGTTTGGGTCAACATGGACCCCGATTGCGTGCCCCTGCGGCAGTACCTCGAGCCGCTTGCCGGCATGCTCGATCCCTTCGAGATGGACAAGATGCGCTACCGTTGGCGGCAGTGGTGCTATTTCGACTGCAACTGGAAGGTCGCCATCGAGGCCTTCATCGAGGCTTACCATGTCGAGGGCACTCATCCCCAGCTGCTGAAATACGCCGAGTTCTACACCTGGAGCGAGGCGGACGGATTACACAGCCACAAGGGTTTCGAGGAGCGGAACCGGAGTCTGCAGACGCAGGAGAGCAAGACATATTTCCGCGCGGGCAGGGGTGATGATCCCCGTGTCTCCATCGCCAGGATGCAGGAGGAGATCTATCGCACGGTGAATGCGACGACGACTGAGACGATCGTGAATGCGGCCGCCCGGCTTGCGGAGGAGCTTCCTCAGGGCACGCCGGCGGGCGAAGTGACCCGGCACTGGCTGGAATCCGCACGGCGCGACGATGCGGCGCGCGGCGTGATCTGGCCGAGCATCAGTCCGGCGCATCTCGCAAAATGCGGCAACTCCTGTCATATCTTTCCGAACCTCAGCATCGGGATTGGCTTGACGTTCGCCCTCTGCTACCGGGCGCGCCCGCATGGCCCTGATCCCAATCGGTGCATCTTCGAGGCCTATGTTCTCGAGCGCTTTCCGTCCGGGCAGGAGCCGAAGACGGAGTGGGTCTACGCGGAACCGACGGACGTCGAGAAGTGGCGCTCGGTGCTGGTTCAGGACTTCGCGAACATGAGCGAGGTTCAGCGCGGGATGAGATCGCGGGGCTTCCAGGGTGCGCTGCCGAATCCGAAGCAGGAGCGCACCGTCAGCAATTTTCAGCGCAATCTCGCCAAGTACATGGGCGTCGCAGGCGTCAGCCCGCTGTAGGACACGGCTTCCCGCGCGCGAAGGCGAGACGGGTCGCGGGCATCAAGCGGTCGGCATCGAGCCCGCGGCCGCGCTTTGGCGTCGCGCCCGCAGGGCGGTAGCAAGAGCAAGCAATGCCATAAGGAGCGCCGCGGTGAGGAACACCTTGTGCAGCCCGATCAGTCGGGCGAGCGTCTGGAAAACGGGCGGATTGAGAGACCCCCCGAGAAAACAGAACGCGTTGAGGAGTCCGATGGCTCGACCCCGTGCGGCCTCGGCGGTCCTCTCGGTCACCGAGTGGTACACGTAGGGGCCGATGATGCCGACATAGAGGCCCATGAGGATTGCTCCAATGGCCGCGTACGCCAGCCGCTCGCCGAAGGAGAGCGTTGCGAGTCCGAGTCCCATGGCGATGAGTCCGAGCAGGAAGGCGCCCGTCGCCGAGAGCCGCTGCTGCAGAGGGCCATAGCAGAATGCCGTCAGCGCAGCCACCAGGGTCATGGCGCCGATGAAAAGCGAGCGGGTGGAGGGACTGCCGAAGCCATCGAGCTGCAGGAGGAAGGCAAACTGCGTCGACGCCATGAACATGACGGCAAAGAGCAGGGCGGCCAGCAAATAGAACGGTAAGAGTCGCAGGATCAGCTGAGCGCCCTCGATTGACGGGGCTCGGCTGCCGGGCCTGACCTGGCGCAGGCTGACGGAAGCGAGCAGGCACGCCGCGGCGCCGAACAGCGGGAACTGAACGAAGGCAAGCGGCCAGCCGCCAAGTGCCGCCAGCGCACCTCCGAGCAGCGTGCCGCCGAGGGAGACGAGGTTGGCGAGCGCCGAGGCGACGCCGAGCGCTCGCGCCCGCCGGCTGCCCTCGTACTCTGCGCCGATCCCCCAGAGGCAGGTGGTTACCATGCAGGCCGAAGCCAGGCCCACTGCGAAGCGCGAGGCGAGCAGAAGCGATGGCTCGCGGAAGACAAGGCCGCCCCCGCCCGCCAGCCCGAAGATGACGGTCGAGACAATCAGCGCGACGCGCGTTCCGGCGCGCTCGAGTATCCAGCCGCTGACGAGTGAGCCGAGCATCAGACCGAGCGCGGCGAGCGCCATGGTCATCTGCGCAATGAAAGCCCCGTGGCTTCCGAGGTCTCGTGCCATCTGCGGCAACGCGGCAACGAAAGCGGTAAACGTGAAGCCCTGGGACATCAGGCCCGACATGAGGGTCGCGAAAAGCAGCGCCGGCCGCCCCCGCGCCAGCGAGCGCACATCGTTGTCGACCATCGCACGAGAATACTCCAGCGGCTCGCTCCGGTCAGCATTGGCGCAGGCTCGGAACGGCCATGAGGTCGTGGCATACTGCTCCTATGCGCAATCTCCCGGCCAAGCCGACTCCGGAGCCCAGCAGGTGATGAGCGTCGATGACGAGCGTGAGACAGCAGCGGTGATCCTTCGCTACGCCGACGCGATCGATCGCCGAGATTGGCCGCTTTTCGCCTCATGCTTCACCGAGGACATGGAGGCGGATTATGGCGAGCTCGGTCGCTGGCGCGGACGGGCTCTCTTCGTCGATCGCATGGAGAAGGGCCATGAGGGCTGGGGACCGACCCTGCATCGGATGACCAACCTCGTGATCGCGGGCGAAGGAGAGGAGGCGACGGCGACAAGTTATGTCGACGCGCTGCTGATGCCGGGAGCCTCCCACCGCAAGATCCGCCGGGCCTGCGGGTGGTATCACGACCGGCTGCTGCGTCAGTCGGATGGATGGAAGATCCGCTACCGGCGATTCGCGGCAGTGTTGATCTCGGACGCTGCCGAGGAGGCTCCTCAGCCGGTCATATCGCGGTGAAGCCTGTCGACGATGACGCGCAGACCCTCGGCCACGGAAAGGTCCGCGGATTCGTGCTCGCCGCTCGCCAGGAGCTCCCCGATCCTGCGCGTGATGAGCGAGCGGATGTGGTATTCCCGACGGGCTGCGGCCAAGGCGCGCATTCGGTCCTCATCGAGAACCGCATGGCGATGGGCTTCGATGGCCGCCGCCAGCTCGTACGCGCCCCGCCCCTCGAGGGCGGAGGTGAGGATGACAGGAGGGGTCCACCGGCGGCTCTTCCCGCGCCATGCCGCAATCGACCGCAGCTCCGCCGCCAGCTTGCCTGAAGCCGGAAGATCGGCCTTGTTGACGACGTAAATGTCCGCGGTCTCGAGGATCCCCGCCTTCATGGCCTGAACCGTATCGCCGGATTCCGGGACGAGGACCAGCACGAGCGTGTCGACCAGGACCCGGGCGTCGTAGTTGACCTGCCCGACACCGACTGTCTCGAGTATGAGATCTTCGAACTGCGCTCCCTCGAACGCGTCGAGCACCGCAAGGAGATTCGGACACAGGCCGTCGTGGGCCGCGCCGCTCGACAGCGAGCGGATGAAGAGGTTGGGATTGCGGGCGACTTCGTCCATCCGGATCCGGTCACCCAGCAGCGCTCCGCCCGATAGTGGGCTCGTCGGGTCGATTGCGACGACGCCGAGCTTTCGGCCCGTGGGCTCCCAGTGTCGTGCGAGCATCGCAATGAGACTGCTTTTGCCAGCGCCGGGAGGACCGGTGATGCCGATGCGCCTTGCCTTGCCGCCAAAGGCTATCGGCGCGCATAGGATCTCTCGCACGCTCGCCCGCGCACGCAGGGTCAGCTCACGTGCGAGCTTGCGCCGCCATGGCAGGTCTTCAGCGGCCACGATGCGGTCTGTCGACAAGGGCTGCGTCCTCTCCGAGTCGGGGTGGCGCGCGGTAAGTCTCCTGGAAGCCGCCCACCTTGATCGGATTTGCCACGAGCCTCAACTGACCGCCGGAGGTCTCGATCGAGATGACCATCTCGCGGGCGGCGGCATGCGCGCTCGCCAGTGCGTCCTGAAGCCCCTGGATCTCGGCGATCACGATGCCGAGCGGCTGCAGCAAGGCCACCCATTCGCCGGATCCGCGGCGCAGCAGCTGCGCTTGAATCGAGGCGATCACGACCTCGCGATGCTCGCCGCGGGCGGCCATCGTCGCGAACCGTGCATCGCGCAGCCAATCGGGCCTGTCCACTGCACCGGCGAATGTCTGCCAGAAGCGGTCATGGGTGATGAAGAGCGCGACGTGACCATTGCCGGTCCGGAAGATCTGGGCCGGCACGAAGATTGGATGGGCGCCATTCGGGTGGCGGCGCGGCACCTCGCCGGCATTCAAGTATGCGCCGGCCAGATAATTGAGCTGGGACAGAAGGGTGTCGTAGAGGGCGATGTCCACCTGGCCGCCCTTCCTTCCCACCAGTTGCGCGAGCAGCCCGATCGCCGCCATCATGCCGCCGCTGTTGTCCACGACCGAATAGCCCGCTCTGACCGGCGGCCCGTCGGGATCTCCGGTCAGCATCATCACGCCCGTCATCGCCTGGATGATGTAGTCGTAGGCCGGGAAGTCGCTGTAAGGGCCATTGAGCCCGAACCCCGTCAGGGCGACGCAGACCAGATCCGGATTGATCCGGCGAAGCTGATCATAGGTGAGGCCGAGCTTGCGGATCGCTCCGGGCCTGAGATTGGTGATGAGCGCGTCGGAGGTTGCTGCCAAGGCCTCGAATTGGCTGTGCGATGCGGCATCGGTCAGATCCAGGAGGACGCTGCGCTTGTTGCGGTTGAGGCTCGCGAAGTAAACGTTGTGGCCGTCCACGGTGTGGTGGCCCGTCGAGCGGGCGATGTCCCCGCTGCCGGTCTCCACCTTGATCACCTCCGCGCCGAGATCGGCCAGCAGCATTCCGCAGTAAGGTCCGGCCAACATGTGGCAAACCTCAATGACTCGAATGCCGGAAAGCGGTCCGCCGACCGTCATCTCAAGTGGTCCGCGAGCGATGCCACCACATCCTCGAGCCGCATCTGCGCGCCGTAGATGGCCGCCACCCCGAATCCCTTCAATGTCTCATGGTCCGGGGTGGGGATGGTTCCGCCGACGAACACCTTGATGTCCTCCGCGGCGAGCCGGCGCAGGCTCTCGATGGTGGCGGACACGAGCTCGATGTGGCTGCCGGACAGAATGCTGAGACCGAGCGCATCCGCGTCCTCCTCGACGGCCACCCGGGCGATGTATTCGGGAGTCTTCCGCAGGCCGGTGTAGATGACTTCGGCGCCAGCGTCCCGCAGTGTCAGGGCGATGATCTTCGCGCCGGCGTCATGTCCGTCGAGTCCCGGCTTGGCGATCACGATTCGCTTGCCGCGCAGAGTTTCCATTGGAGTCGCTCTCACAGTCTGATGGGCTCGGAAAACTCGCCCCAGCACGCCTTGAGCCGAGCCACCATCTCGCCCAGGGTCGCATACGCGTGACAGCAATCGACGAGGTAGGGCATCACATTGGTATCGGACGTGCGAGCGGCCCGTTCCAGCGCGTCCAGGGTCCGGGCGACGTTGGCGGCATTGCGCTGCCGGCGCAGGTCCTCGAGTCGCGAGCGGATCCGATGCTCGGAGGCCGGATCCGGCTTGAACACCTCGCCGTACTCGACCGCCGCCGCGCCCGCGGCCCCGAAGTAGTTCTCGCCGACCACCACGGTTTCCCCGCGGTCCTTCTTCTGCTTGCGCTCGAGCGCCCGCTCGGCGATTCGCATCTGCAGATATCCGTCCTCGATGGCTTTCTCGACACCTCCGTAATCTTCGAGCTCCCGGAGGATGGTGGCGATTTCTCCCTCCATCCGGTCGGTGAGCCATTCCACGAACTCGCTCCCGCCCAGCGGATCGACCGTCTTCGCTATGCCGGACTCGTAGGCGATGATCTGCTGGGTGCGCAGCGCCAGCTCGGTGCTGAACTCGGTGGGAATCTGGAACGCCTCGTCATAGGCGCACGTGAAGATCGATTGCGCGCCGCCGAGCACGGCCGCCATGGTCTCGATCGCCACGCGGGAGATGTTGTTGTAGGGCTGCATGCCGGTGAGCGAGGAGCCGCCACAGACGACGCCGAAACGGAACATCAGCGCCTTCGGATCGGTGATCCCGTAGCGCTCCTTGAGCAGCTTTGCCCAGAGTCTCCGGCCCGCGCGGAATTTCGCCACTTCCTCGAAAAAATCCATGTGCACGTAGAAGAAGAAGCTGAGCCGCTTGGCGAAGCTGTTCGCATCGCCACCGCGCCGCAGCAACTCCTCGACGTACGCGAGGCCGTTGGCCAGTGTATAGCCCATCTCCTCCACGGCCGTCGCGCCGGCGTCACGCACATGCGCTCCGGCGATGCTGATCGGATTGAACCGGGGAGTATGCTCGTTCGAGAAGAGGATCGTATCCGCGATCAGCCGCATCGACGGCCGCACCGGAAAGATCCACGTTCCCCGGGCGACATACTCCTTGAGGATGTCGTTCTGGATCGTTCCGGTGAGGGCCGAGCGCGGCACCCCGGTCTTGTCCGAAAGCGCCACGTACATCGCGTAGAGAATGGCGGCGGTGCCGTTGATGGTGAAAGAGGTCGAGATCCGCGACAGATCGATGCCGGCGAAAACGGTCTCAGCCTCCGCGAGGCTGAACATCGACACGCCGACCTTGCCCACCTCGCCGCGCGCCATCGGGTCGTCTGGATCGTAGCCGCACTGGGTAGGCAGATCGAGTGCGACGGAGAGGCCGGTCGAGCCACTCGAGAGGAGAAACTTGTAGCGCTCGTTGGTTTCCTCGGCGCTTCCGAAACCTGAGTATTGCCGGAAAGTCCACAGGCGGCCGCGATAGCCGCTTTTGAAGATCCCGCGGGTGAAGGGATACTCGCCGGGAATCTCGCCGTCCTCGCGAGCGAGGAACTCGGGCAGCGGGATGCCCGAGGAGGTCTCGGGTCTCGGGGAAGGTGGCTGCCGGGGATCGATCCTCTCGCCGCCTCCGTCTCGCGCGCTCACGGCCTCCCACCCTCGAGCTTACGCAGCGCGTTCCAATGATCGTCGTGACACCAGAGCGAACAGAAGCTCTCCCGTTCCACCCGCTCGGCCGGTTCGGCATCGGTGGCGCGTGACGATCCGGTGATCGCCTTGTAGGCGCGCAGTACTTGGGCGGGCTGATCGCGAAACAAGGCCAGGCGCTCCTCGAACCAGGTGTCGAAGGAGGGGTCCTCGGGACCCACCAGATTGACCAAGCCCATGGCTTGTGCTGCTGACGCATCGAGTACGGCTGCGCTGGCCATCAGGTACAGCGCCTTCGCGGGCCCGACGATACGAACGAGATCTCTGCCCCCGCCCCAGGCAGGAGAGATACATAGCCGGCCATGAACGAAGCCGAGCCTGCATGAGGCGGAGGCCATTCGCAGGTCGCATGCGAGCGCGAGCTCGGCCCCGCCCCCCAGAGCCACTCCCTGCATGCGGGCGATGACGGGAGCCGGGAACAGCCGAATGGCATCGAGCGCGGCTTTGCCGTGCCGTGAAAGCGCTTCCGCGTCCTCTCGCTCCCGATAGGCGGCCAGCTCGGTGAGGTCACCGCCCGAGGCAAAGGCTTTCGCGCCAGCCCCTCGAATGACTGCGACCTTTATGGCGGTATCGCCCGCCGCATCAGTGAAGATGTGGCGCAGGCTGTCGAGCACACCAAGTGAGAGCGCATTGCGCTTGTCGGGACGGTCGATTGTCACGAGCAGCACACCACTGACGAGGGTGTGACGCACGTCGTTCGATGATGAGAATCTGAATGTCATGAGACCTGTGGCCGTGCGGCGATAGGGAGGGCGGCGCCCGCGGCGACACGAGCGCGGCTAGTGCTGCGCTCGCGCGATTCCCTGATCGATGAGCTCCGTCCGCGCCTCTTTGAGTAATCGAACGATCTCATCGAATCTCGCCTCGATGCGGTGGCTCGGGCCGGCGACTGCCAGGCCGAACGATTCAGTGTTGATGTCCAGAGGGACGGACACGGCACTGACGTCCGGAACGTTCTCGCCGTGAGTGGTGAAATACCCGAGTCGCTTGCCCGTCTGCAGATCGTCCATGAGACGCGCATACGTCGTAATCGTATTCTCGGTGACACGCTCCGCAGGATGCTCGGTCAACCATTGGCGGATGTCTTCCGGTCTCATTCCCGAAAGAATCGCCTTGCCGATGCACGTCGAGTGCAGTGGCTTGCTGTCGCCCGCTCTCGCGCTGTAGCGGACAGTCTGCGGCCCTTCGAGGACTTCGAGGTAGATGATGCTGTCCTTGTGTCTCTTCCCGAGAATCACCGTCTCTCGCGTCGAGTCGCGAAGCTCCTGCATGGTGGGCTCCATCTTTTGAAGGATGGAGTCATTAGCGACGACGGACGCGCCGATGTCATAAAGCTTTCGCGTCGGGTACAGGTCCTTGCGCCGTCCCGTATGGTAAAGGTAGGCCCGCTTGAGGAGCGTCTGCACCAACATATGGCAAGTGCTTCCGGGAATCTGACAATACTCGGACAGCTCTTTGAGGGACAGCGGACGCCGCTCTCGCTCGAACATCTCGAGTATGGCGAGAACGCGCTCCGCGCTCGTGGCATCGGACACTCGGCTGGTCCTCAGCGGCGTAACGGGATTCGAGGTGCCGTCAGCGAGACCCGGGACTTCCTCTCTTTCCAGCGCCAGATCCGATTTTCTATTCATATATACGGATATTTTACTCAACGCGCCATCATGGACTTTAAATACAATATTATCAATGTCTTATATAAGTAATCGCAGTCCTGAGGCCATTTTTGGCCCGCTGAGACCGGAAAAATCGAGCAGAAAATTCTGAAAGCGGAAACTTGGTTCCTCAAAAAGAATTATAATGACAATGTGCGCGGCGGTCCAGCGAGGCCAGGCGGCAGGCTGGGCTGCCGATTTCTTGGCCACTAACCCGGATAGCAGGTCGACGGTGTCATCTCGAAACGGCGAAATCATGGTGCAGTCGAGCAGCGAAACGGCGTTCCGCTCGGAAGAGCCGATTCGGAAATCGGGGCCCCTCCGTTGCACTGTCAGCAGCAAATCCGACGATCACCTGTACGTGCAGATTGAGCGCATTCTGAAGAAGGAGATCGCGGACGGGGTGTACCCGGCGGGCTCCAGACTACCCACCGAAGATGAGCTGTGTGAGCGCTTTTCCGTCAGCCGGTTCACCGTGAGGGAGGCGTTGAAGCGGCTTCGTGCGGACAACCTCGTCGCCTCTCGCCCTCGGGCGGGTACCACGGTCGTCCCGAGACCCGCGGCGAGCTCTTGCTCCCGGGACATCGTGTCCATCAACGATCTCATCAGCTGGTCGAGCGGCCAGCGCTTCGCCATCGAGTCGCTCGAGATGGTGGTCATCGATGGGGCGCTTGCGAGCCGGACAGGGCTCCTGAGCGGCGAGGAGTGGCTCTGGGCTCGCGGTTTCGGGTATGCGGAGGGTCTCGAGCACCCAGCCTGCTGGGCCGAGTATTTCGTCCACCGGGAATACGCGGCAGTGCGCCGAGTTCTGCCGCAGCACACCGGGCCGTTATTCCCGCTGATCGAGAATCTCTTCGGACACAAGATAGTGGAGGTTCACCAGGAAATCGGCGCGACGCTCATCTCATCGGCGATTGCGCGCCCGCTGAGAGTCCAGGCCGGCACGGCGGGACTCGAGGTCCGCCGCACGTACAAGACCTCCAACGGCCTGACCGCGCAGGTCACCCTCAGCACTCATCCGTCGTATCGGTACCGTTACTCGACCACGTTGCGGCGGGCAGTGGGTTAGTCGGCGCCGCCTCTCAGCTCGGCGAATTCCTCGAGCCCGGCGCGGGGCGTGCGGAATTGATTCAGGGAATGAGAGTCGTCGCGGTAGCCGAGCGCCATCCCGGCGAACAGCATGAGCTGCGCGGGAAGATCGAGGAACTGCGCCACGGCTCTCGGCCAGCTCGCCCAGCTTTCCTGGGGACAGGTGTCGAGGCGGCGCTCGGTCGCGAGCAGCATCACCGACATCATGTACATCCCGACGTCGGACCACTGCGGCGGACCGCAGCGCCTGTCTATGCAGAAAAAGAGGCCCACCGGCGCGCCGAAGAACTCATAGTTCCAGCGTGTGAGGGCCTCGAGTCCCTCCTTGTCCTTGTCCGTGACTCCCAGTGCCGTGTATCGCAGAGCCCCGGCCTCCCGCCGACGCGTGCGCAATGGCTCCCACAGGTTTGGCGGGTAGATATCGTACTCGGGGCTCTCTTTGACACCGCGTACGAGCTTCTCGGCAATCAGAGCTCTGAATTGCGCCAGCGGCTCGCCGGCGAGCGCATAGACCCGCCATGGCTGCAGATTGCCGCCGGATGGAGCGCGGCGGGCCAGATCGAGGATTTCACGGATCGTGGCTTGCGGAACCGCATCCGGCTTGAATGCGCGCACCGACTGTCGCCGTGCGATCGCCTCGCTGACGCTCATGAGGGGCGGCCTCGAGCTAATCATTGGCGGCGTGCAGCCCGGTGTAGTTGAAGGTCGGGGCATCGAGCGGTGGCATTGCAGGCGGGGGCCCGAAATCCGGGTTGTCGAAGAAAGTGCCTGACAGATCCGGCGCGCCGGCATACTGTGTCTGGAAGAGACGCCACGCGAATCGCCAACAGTCTCCGTCTTGCACGAAGCGCTCGAAGTACGTGCCGATCGGTGCAAAGCCGCGGCCGTCCGCCAGGACGCTCTGCTCGGTGAGAAACGTTCTGCCGCTCGCGGTTGCGCCCGCCACCGTCAGGATCGGTGTGTGAAAGGTGACGAGGATCCTGCGGAACTTCGGGAACACGCCGCGCATGTGCTCGACGATCGCCGTGCGGCCACGGATCACGGCCCCGCCGATCCGCCATTCGCACTCCTCGATGAAGCAGTCCCCGAAGGATTGCAGATCCCTGCGCCAGACGGCATCGGCATACCGCGCATGCAGCTGCCGGATGGCCGCTTCGACACTCGCAAAGTCGCTCATGGCACAAGCACTCCTCAATATCTTCGGATATCAGATGATCGCCGCAGGCACAAGGCACTCCAGTCAGACGATCAGAGGCCGGGATCGTCCTGGCGAAAATAGACGTCCGCCACCGATCTTGGCGCGTCGAGCTCACCGATGTAGCGCGCGAATTTGTGTCCCTCGTAGCTCGCGGACGCCCACATCCTCGGGGCGAGCGCGTCGCCGACGGCGAAAAGCTGCGCGACCTTTCCGGTGAGCTCTTTCTCGAGATGGTTCACCGCGAGGCGCCCCGTGGAGAGGATGACCGCATCGACATCCCTGATGATCGTCTCTCGCTGCGAATAGACGTCGCTCACGGTGACCTCGTGATCGCCGATCCGGCTGATGTAAGCGGAGGGAGAGATCCGCACGCCCGCCGCGCGGAGCCTCTTCATGATGAGGGGAAGCTCCAGGCTCGCAACGACACGCGGCGACACCGGCTCGAAAAACGGCGTCAGGTACTCCACGTCCGCTCCGGCGAGCGCCAGCATTTCCGCAATGCCCACGCCGGTGTGCAGTCCTTCTGCATCGAGAGCGAGCACTTTGCCTGAGGGCCGAGCCTGATCCAGAAGGATCTCCTCGGGGCTGTAAACGAAATCGCTGTCGTAACCCGGGATGTCCAGATCGCGATGGTTGCTACGGCCGCTCGCGCAATAGCGCGCCCCTGTGGCGAGGATGACCGCATCGGGTCGCTCGTCGAGGATATGGGACGCGGTGGCCTCGCGGCCGAGGCGCAACTCGACGCCCAGGTGCCGGACTTCGGCATCCCACCAGTCGATCGCCTTTTGGTAGAACTCGCGTCCCGGCAGGCGTGCCCAAAGAGTCAAAGCGCCCCCCGTGCTGCTTCTCGACTCGAACAGCACGACCGCATGTCCGCGCAGGGCGCATATGCGCGCGGCTTCGAGGCCGGCAGGGCCGGCCCCCACGATGACTACCCTGGACCTGCGAGGGGCGGGCACGACGGTACCCCAGCCGCGCTCGCGGTAGCTCGAGGGGTTGATGGTGCAGCTCTGTGCGCCGTCATACACCGCAGCCATACACCAGTTGCAGGCGATGCACGTGCGGCTGCGGCTTTCGTTGCCCTCGCGTGCGTTCTTCACCAGGTTCGGCTCCGCCAACAGCGCTCGCGCGGCCCCGACCATATCGCAGACCCCCGATGCGAGCGCCGCCTCGCCGTCCGCGACCGAAGTCAATCGGCCGAGGACGCTGAGTACAGGGATGTTGCCAGCCGCCCCGCGTACAGCTTCGACGTACGGCCGGTATACGTGCGGCTGCACGAAAACCGAGGGCATGCCGATATGGAATTGATCGGGCTCGACGGCAACATCGAGATCGACGAAGTCGACGAGCCTGGCCTGCACCGTGCGCTTGAGGATCTGGTATGACTCACGGGTGTCGTAGCCTCCGGTGAGCAGCTCATCGCAATTGAGCCGCATTCCGACGGCCATTCGCTCGCCGCACGCCTCCCTGGCGGCGGTCAGGGACTCCCGCAGGAGCCGCATCCGGTTCTCGAGAGTGCCCCCATACTCATCGGATCGCCGATTGAAGTAGGGAGAGAGAAACTGCTCGAGAATCGCGCCGTGAGAGGCGTGCAGCATGACCCCGTCAAACCCGGCCTCGCGCAGGTTGCGTGTCGAGTCCCGGACCGCATCGATCATGTGCCGGATTTCCGCGGTGCTCATCTCGCGCGTTGCCGATCTCCTGCCGAAGAGATTGAACTGCGCCGCCGAAGGCCCGAGGGCAGGCGCCGGGGGGCTGAGCGGGTCCCACTTGCCCGGCCTCGCCCAGTGATACCAGAGCTCTACGATGAACTTTCCTCCGGCACCGTGTACCGCGTCCGCGAGCATGCGCAGCGCGGGGATGTTCTCCTCAATGTGGGGCGTCGGCTGCACACCCCGGCCTCGCTGCGGAACGCTCATGCTCACCATGATGAGCCCGCACCCGCCTCGCACGCGGGCCTCGCAGTAGGCGATAAAATCCTCCGTAGGCGCGCCGCGCGGCGTGCTGAGCGGAATCGCATGCGGCGAGCAGTAGAACCGGTTCTCGATGTCCACGGGCCCGAGCCTGATGGGACTGAACACACGCGAATACTTGTGACTCATGTTGAATCCCGTCGCTCGTTTCCAACGCGGCCTCGCGGCATCCATTCCTCAGGGGCTGTTCCTCATACGCACGTACATTGAGGATCCGATGCTGCCGGCATACCCGAGGCGCCTTTCGGCTTTAAATTGATCGCGATACGTATATCATCTGCCCGATCGAGTCGCCAGATCGCCAATTTGCCCTGCCGCCTCACCCCCAAAGACCCGCCTTCCCGGGGACACGCAGATCACCGGACCGATTGAGTACGAGGATATACCCATGAGAGCGATGCGAATCCGCCAACCGGCGAGTCTCGACAACCTCCGGCTCGAGGCAATGGAGGCGCGGGATCCCGGCCCCGGGGAGATCAAGGCTCGGGTGCGGGCCGCATCACTGAATTTCCGTGATGGGCTGGTCGCGACCGGCTTCTTTCCGGTGGCCGACGGGCTGATTCCCCTCTCGGATGCGGCGGCGGAAGTGATCGCGGTCGGCGAGGGCGTGACGGAATTCAAGCCCGGGGATGCCGTCGTGAGTACCTTCCACCCCGGGTGGCTCGATGGCCACATCGAGCGCTCGCAGCTCGTGACCAGTCCCGGAGGGCCGAAGGACGGATTCGCTTGTGAGCTCGTAACACGTCCGGCCGCGCATTTCACGCGCGCTCCGAGGGGCCTGACATACATCGAGAGCGCCACGCTCACCTGCGCCGGTGTCACGGCCTGGCGTGCGCTCGTCGTCGATGGTGGCGTGAAGCCAGGCGAGTACGTGCTTATCCAGGGTACGGGTGGCGTATCCCTTTTCGCGCTGCAATTCGCCAAGGCGGCGGGCGCGGTCGTGATCGCCACCTCATCGGCGGCCGAGAAGCTCGAGCGGCTGAAGTCACTCGGAGCGGATCACGTGATCAATCATCGGGAGGTCGAGGCGTGGGGTGATGCCGTTCGGGACATCACGGGCGGAATCGGAGTCGATCACGTGATCGAGGTCGGGGGGCCCAACACATTGAAGCAGTCGCTGGCGGCCGTCCGCACCGGCGGGCACCTGGCGCTGATCGGGGCGGTGGCCGGCTTCAAGACCGATGTCATGCCTTTCGCCATCGTGCAAGCCAAGCGGCTGCGGCTGCAAGGCGTGACGGTGGGTAGCCGCAAGGATCAGCAGGATATGATTCGTGCGATCGAGGCCAATGCCCTGAGGCCCGTCGTCGATCGCACCTTCGAGCTCGCGGAGCTGGCCAGCGCTTACCGATATCTGCAGGAAGGCCGACACATCGGCAAGATCTGCATCGAGATCTGACGAGCCCCCTCATTCCGGTCCCTCGCGGCGCGCCCACGCCCGTGCCCTGTGCAGGGCGAGATTGCGTGGGAATGCGCCGCGTACGCGAAATCAGTCGCGGCTCCGTATCTTCACTCTGAGGCGGGTCAGGCGCGAGCTCGCGATTCTCCAGCCATCGACCTCGCGCCGATAAGTCTCGTGGTAGTGACCCCAGCCGTGCAGTGCCCGGTCCTTCCAGATCACGATGTCATCCATGGCCCAGATGGCCGATGCGCGATCGGGGGAGAGGATCTCGATTTCCGGCATGTGGCCGTGATGCACGGTGATTGCATCGGCGAGCGCGCTGCTCACCCAGGCGAGGATCTGCGGGGCACCGGTCTCCTTGCGCCCGGGGTCGCCTTCCCGCGGCGCGACCTCGAGCGTCGCATCCGCCGTGAAGACCTTGCCGAACTCGGCCCAATGCTTCGTATCGAGGTGGCGGAAGTAGCGCGCTTTAACGGCCTTGATCTCCTCCATCGCGAGGATCCGGTCGATCGGTGTCATCTGAATCTCCTGGCCGCTTCGGGGAAGATCGGCCCGCCCACCCGAGGTGGCGGGGCTGCCGAAACCTTGACGGCAGCCCCGCCGATTGCGGTGTCTCGAGCCGGTGACGAGCGCATCGCCCTCAGAAGACGTAATCGATCTTGACGCCCACTTCGCGCGGCTGGCCGAAGAACGCATTCGGGGCCACCGCCGCCAGCGTCATGCCCTGGACATACGCCTTGTTGGCAAGGTTCTTGCCGTACAGGGTGTACTTGAAGCTGCTCGATGCCGGCGTGAAGGTGAGGTTGGCATTGATGAGACTGTAGTTGCCCGTCTGGATGGCTCCCGTGTAGTCCCACCGATAGGCGCTCGAGAAATAGACGGAAGCGGTTGCCGCGAAGGTGCCCGGAGTCAGGGTCTTCGTATAGGTCCCGGACAGTGTGCCCGTCCAGACCGGAGCGGAAAGCATGCGGGTGCCGGTGGCATTGTAAGTTACCGTCTGCTTTCCGGCTGCCGTGAGCGGCGGGACATAGGCGAGCGCATCCGGGAACGAGCTGTAGTAGGCATGTCCCAGATAGGTCGTGTCCAGCCGGGTCTCGAACTCGTCGGTCCACCGGATCGCGCCGTCAAAATCGACGCCGAATATTCGCGCGCGCGCCGCGTTCTGCGGCACGGTCACCGCCCCCGAATCGATCAGGGTCTCGACCTGCAGATCGCGGTAATCATAGTAGTACGTCGACAGGTCGAGCATGTACCGCGCCTCGGCGGCCTTGATGCCGAGCTCGTACGCATACACCGTCTCCGGGTTGGCGGGCGGCACGCCGGGGGTGTACTGGCCGGAGATGACACCGGCCTTGAAGCCTTCGCTGGCCGTGAAATACGTGTTGACGGTCGGCGTGAGCTTGTAGACCACGGAGAGCCGAGGTGTCGTCGAGTTCCAGGTCTTGTTTCCATAGGGGGCGAGCGCTGCCCCGAAGAATGAGCCGCTCGCTTTCAGCTCCTCACGGGTGAGCCGCACGCCCAAGATGGTGGACAGCTTGCGGGTCACGTCGTAAGTCGCCTCACCGAATGCGGCGTAGGATTCATCCCTGATGACGGTGTCGTCGATGAAGGCGGCATTGTTATAGGAGTCGTGCTCGCGGGCGCGGTTGTAAAATCCATACAATCCGCCGACGAACCGGAAGCGGCCGATCTTGTTGGAGGCGAAGTCGAATTCCTGGGAGGAGGTCTGATCATAGGAGAAGATCGGGTTCGCGGTGACGCAGGCGAATGCCGTGATACAGTTCAGGTGGAACGGCGGGGGGTCGGTGGGGACGCTCACCGGGTTTGCCCATGCGGAGTAGCCGTTGGTGAATACTTTGGCCTCCGTGTTCGAGTACGCGGTGATGCTGGTGAGGGTGCCCAAGCCCAGATCGACCGTGGTCTTGATGCTCCCGCCGCGCGCATCCGTTTCCACGTCCGGGCTCTGAAAGTTATAGGCAATGTGCCAGGGCTGCGTCGGGATGATCGATCCGGGATAGAACTGCGCAGCCGTCTCCCCATCATAGGGGAATGGCGCATCGACGGCTCCGTCCAGCCGATGGGTATAGAAGGCGCTGGCCAGGACCTTCACGTTGTCGACCGGCTGCCACAGCAGCTTGCCGCGCAAGACCTGGGAGTCGACCCTGCCATTGCGGCTGCCGTTCAGGTCGTTGGTGAGATATCCGTTGGTGTGGCCGTAATACGCCGAGAGGCTGCCGGCGAGCGTATGGCCGACCAGCGGCCCGCTCACGAAGGCGCTGGCGGTCTCGTGCGGGGACTCCTTGGCCGACCCGCCGCCGATCTCACCGTATCCCACCTCCACGTTGCCGGTGGGTACGAAAGAGGGGTCCAGCGTGTTGATGCTGATCGCGCCGCCGGTGGCGTTTCGTCCGAAGAGCGTTCCCTGCGGCCCTTTGAGCACCTCGATGCTCTTGATGTCCGGCAGGTCCGCCAAAGTGCCTAGCGGCATGGCCTGGTACACGCCATCCACGTATATCGCGACCGGAGAGGAGGCGCCGACGGCCACTACGCTGGTGGAGATTCCGCGCAGGCTGGGTGTGAACCACCCGCCTTGGCGGCCCCAGACCAGGCCGGACACCAGCGAGGGTAGATCGCTCGCTGTGGTCACGTTGGCTTTGGCCAGCGCGGACGCTGAGATTTCAGTGATCGAGATCGGCACGTCCTGAATGCGCTGCTTGTATTTCTGCGCGGTGACCACGACCTCGTTGAGGGCCACGGGAGAATTCAGGTTACTCTGGCCATTCGATTGGGCGGTCTGGGCGTAGGCAACGGGCGCCATCGCGGCGAGCGCCAGAATCAAGGCGACCGCGCGTTCCACCCTCTTCTCGGCTGGAAGGGCGAGGGAGGTGTCGCACCGGTTGAAAGTCTTCGCGGAAAGATGTGAGCGGCTTTTTGTCATGGCAGATCCGGCAAGAGGTATGCGTGAAAATGGGGTTGGATGACTCTTCGAGGAGCGACGTACCGCGGCCTCGAATGCAATGGCTTATGTACGGATACTTGAAGCATGCCGGCCGTAGCGTGTGGCTTTGGTGGCTCCGGCCACCACCCGCACTCCGTCGCGAGCGGTCGAGATACAGTGTTGCCTTGAGCGATTTCCAGCGCTCGGCGATGGCGTACCGATCATGATGGGCAGGCTCCCCTCCCGTTGGTGGTTCTTTGATGATCGAGCATTCAGCGCAGGCCGCCATGCCGGCGGGCGCCGATATCCACCCGTTCAGTGCGGGTGTGACTCATTATAACCACACTGTAACAAATCCGAGTGGCGATTGTCTTGACTTCAAAGACCGCGAATTTGGCTATAAAGGATAGCCCTTACGCGTCGCGGGAGCCGTGGGGCGCGGATGCGTCGCATCATGGAGACAGCTGCTGATGCGTGCGCGCAACGGCTGTGATCTGCCCCGTGCAGTCTAGCGTGCGGGCAGCGCGGCGGGGTGCAGTGGTGCCGGCATTTTCTGCACCACGGGCAGCACCTCCTTGGCGAAGAGCTTCGTGCTGCGTATCGCTTCCTCGTGGGGCATGTCGCCGAACTGCGAGACGATGGTGATCTCGCAGAACGAGCACGCTTCCTGCGCGGCCTGGATCCGCCGAATGATCTCTTCGGGCGTGCCGATCATGAGGTTGGATTCATGATATCCCGGCGCCTTCGGCTTGCCGTCCCGCGTGGTCGGCTTGCCCGTCACGGCCGAGGCCAGCACGGCGGTCGCGGCGGCTTCCCGGGAAGCATAGGCTTCGTAGCCCTTGACGCCTTTGAAATTGGATGCGTCGGCAAAGCCGTAGTGCAGATTGACGTCCACGTTGGCTTGCAGGATCCATTCGTCGGCCTTGTCGGCCTCGCTCGCCTTGGGTACGCAGTAGGCAAAGAGGACGTTCTTCGGCTGACAGGGCGCGAACCCTTCCTCCTGCCGGAAGGTGTTCACCAACTGCACTTCCTCGCCGGCTTCCTCGATGGGCTTGTTGCCCACGAACAGCGGCACCATGCCGCGGCGGGCAAGCAGCTCGAGTGAGTCCCGGGTCGCGGACGAGCCGTAGATGCGCGAGAACAGATCCTTGCTCCTGGGGGCGGGGCGCAGCGACATCTCCGGGATCTTGAAGATCTCACCCTCGTAGGAGAATCGCTCGCCGGAGAAGGCGAGCTTCAGGATCTCGAGCGTCTCGTTGAAGCGCTGGCGGCTTTGCTCCCGCGGCACGCCGACGGCGTCGAACTCCGATTTGGCGACTCCACGGCCAAGGCCGATCGTCGTGTAACGCCCGTTAGAGACGATGTCGAGATAGGCGATCTGGTGAGCGAGCCGCACGGGGTGCCACCAGGGTGCGACGGCAACCATGGTGCCGAAAGTCACGCGCTCGGTGCGGCCCGCGAAGTAAGTGAGGGTCTGGAGGGGATTGGGCGTCATGCCGTAGGGCGTCCCCTGGTGCTCGGGAGCCCATATTCCGTCGAACCCGAGCGGCTCGGCCAGATCCCCGAGCGCCAGTCCCGCTTCGACGCATTTCCAATCAGGCGTTGCGGGCGGGCGGCTGAAGTCCCCGCTCTGCACGCGCTCCCAGTCCCTGGCGTTGTGCGCGAAGACTCCGATGTTCACTCTCATCTCTCAAAACTCCAGACCGGATGGTGCCGCTGCCGGCAAACGGAGGTCCTCGACCGCGGCAAGACCGGGCGTCACTTGAGCTTTCCGGGTGCCGCGGTGCCCATGTATCTGGCGAGGTTCCGGTGGAAATTGGCGATGTTGCGCTCGCGATAGGGATTGGGCAGCGTGCCGCGAAAGCCCCCGTTCTTCATGCCCTGCTGCACCGCCGCCATGTTGGAGAAGTCCTGCGGCAGCACCGTGCCCCATCGCGGATCATCCGCGGCGAGGTACTCCCACTCGGTCTGCGGCTCCTGGCCTTTGGGGTAGAGCTCGTACACCGCCGCCTCGAAGATGCACTTGTCCGGATCGTACCCGTAGGGCCTGGCGCTGTAGCACAGGGAGTTGTTCAACGCGTGCCCGATCTGGAAATTGGGGAAGATCTGCCAGGAGGTGCCGCTTTGACCGACGTGCTTCGGATCGACGGTCGGCCAGATGACGCCACGGGCCGCATCGTCGCGGCGGGCGGAATCCAGCCAGTGTCTGAGGACCTTGTCCGCCGCAGTGCCTTCGGGCAGCTCCTTCACGAGCCGCTTGGACGCATCGACCAGCGTCTGAGTCGTGTTGGTGTTCACCTGCTCCCAGGTGTACACCTGCATCTCGGCGGTGGAGACTCGCGGATCGCTCCCCGACCCCAGGCGCAGCTTCGCCTGGTTCTCATCGAGCCCCTTGGGGGCGTCGTAGCCGATGTTGCCGTGCTTGCCCTGCGCGCGCGCCCAGCCGCGGAAGTCGCCGAATTTCATGAACTCCGGATGCGTGCTGGCGACGTGGTAGGTCTCGCAGAACGCCTCGAGCGCGACCTTCCAGTTGCACTCGAAGATGATCCACCGCCGCCACCGGCAGCGCATGTTCCCAAGCTCGAAGGGATCGAGCATGGTGGCGGCCGGCTCCAAATACTGGCGCAGCGGCTCGCACTGCGGATCCATGTTGATCCAGATCCACCCGCCCCAGGTATCGACCTTGACCTCCCCGAGGCGCGTGCGCTCCTCGGTCAGGGTGTCCTCCCACAGGCCCCGGTCGGTGATGTGCGTGCACTGGCCCTGCAGATTGTAGGTCCAGCCGTGAAAGCCGCAGACGAAGTGCTTGCCTTTGCCGCGGGCGCGCTTGGCGCCCGGGGGAGTATCGATGAGCTTGCGGCCGCGGTGCGAGCAGACATTGTAGTGGGCGCGGATCGCATCGGGCGCCGTGCGCACGACGATGATCGAGTCGTCCAGGATGTCATAGGTGAGATAATCGCCGACTTCCGGGATCTCCTCGATGCGCCCCACCTGCTGCCACACCTTGCGCCACAGCTTCTCGCGCTCGGCGCGCGCATACTCCCGGGAAATATAGGCCTCCGTTCCGATGGTGAAGGGCGCCGACATGTCTTCGGCCGCCGGCGGCACCGCTTCTCTCGCGACCTTGGCTGTTTCGCTCATGGCTTCTCCAGGAAGGCTTTGCTTCGAAGGACGGCCGGGTGGCCCGTCGACGGGATCGCGACAGTCGCCACCATGGTCCTGAGAAAGGAGTTCGCCTGTCCCCGCAAAATCATAATACGTATCGAGGCAAAGACAAAAAAAGGCGCGATTTTGTCCGTACCTAATAGTTGCCCATCGACCGATGTCGACCCCGATATCATGAAGCCGCGCGAGCGCCACCCCAGGCACAGGATGTGCCCCGCCGCCGCAGGGCGAGGCGGTGCCTCCCGCGAAGCACTGCTTCGCTCCGCCGAGCGAGCTTTGGGCAAAAACCGCGCTTTTTGCCCAAAGCAGCGTTTCGTTCGCGCAGGAGCCCGGATCCAGCGCTTCTTGGCGTTCAAAGAATGCGATGGCCCGCGGGCGGAAGAGCGGTAGGAGCGTCTGTTTTGACCGTATAGCCAACGTTCAGCGTGCGCCCCGTTCTGGGGTCGAAGGTCTCCATCAATCTCACCTCGTCTCGAGGTGCAACGTAGGCGCCGTGCCGGGCAAGAGTGTCGGCAAGTCGTGAATCTCGGGTGTGATCAGTGTCCCGCGCGGATGTCAGACGCGCCTCGCGGATCGCGGAGCGCTTGTGGCGGGTCGATTCGGGCTCATAACCCGGTGCAGCGTCGCGAAGGACGACTCCATAGATGGCTCCGGCAGCCTCCTCGCTGACCGTTCCGATGCGGACATCGCGCTCGACCAGCGCAGGATCGCGCTCGAGAGGATCGCCCCATCCACCACCTCCGGGATAGCGCATGTACCAGATGTCGTCCTGGCTCAATGCGACATCCTTGGCTTTGGCCTCGATCGATTCACCCCGCGCCGGCTCCACTTCCTTCGCGATCTCGGGCACGGGTCCGGCGTCGCCGATGCGTCGCTGCTCCGTCGCGCCGCCCGGGTAGCCGCCCTGGGCACCCGGAACGGGGATTTGCCAGGCAGCCGCATTGGTGATCCCAACCAGCTCTTTCGCGCCCCAGGGCATCCAGGCAGCCTCCAAGCCCGCGCCTCCGCGGTGCTCGCCCGCGCCACCGGAATCCTTCGCAAGGCGCCGATAGAGGTAAAGAACGGGATAGGCCTCCTCGTAGCTTTCCACATCGGGAATGCGCACCAGGCTCGCAGCCTGGGGTCCTCCCGCATCCATCCCGTCCGCGACCGGAGAGCCGCCACAGCCGCAGCCGAGCGCCGACATGTCCGCGAAGACCTTGTAAGCGCCGCTTTCATCGGGACCCGCGAAAACGCATATGCTGACGGAGGCGCCGTAGGGTGCGCAGGCGCGCTCTCGGAGCTCCGGCGCCGAAGCCGCCGACATGGCTTGGGCCAGGAGCCGGGCCGTGCAGGTGAGGGCTTTCTCGGCGCCGTCCATATGTCCTGACGATACGGGCGCCGGCTCCACCGAGCAGAGGACACTGCCTCGTGCCGCGCTGACGGTAAACACCCTGCGCAGGCCTTCGTTCACCGGAAGATCCCAGAAGAGCATCATCGCGAGCGCGGAGGTCACGAATCCCAGAAGCCCGCTCTCGGTCGCGTTGATCAGGCCGTTCGTCTGCGGAGCTCCCGTGAATTCGAAATGCAGGTGCCCCTGCCTCACCGTGAGTTTCGCGCGTACTTCGAAGAGGGCGCTGGTGTGCCCGTTGTGCTCCATCCAGTCGGTCACTTCGTAGACGCCGTCGGAGAGGCCCGCGAGCCGCTTGCGTGCCGCCTGCGCCGTGCGCTCGATGAAGGCCTCTGTGATCGCCTCGAAACGCTCTGCGCCGTAACGGGCGACCAGGTCGCGCAATTGGCTTGCGCCGGCTGTCGCGGCCGCCACCATGCCCTGGATGTCGTTCAGCATCGCCGCAGGCAGGCGCGTGTTCTTCGCGATTATCCTTCGAACCGCCTCGTTCACTTGCCCGGCCTCGATGTACTTCACGAGTGGCATCCGGAAGGCTTCGCCGTAACAGTCCGTGGCCCCGACACCCCAGCCTCCCGGCACGATGCCCGCGACGTCCAGCATGTGTGCATGGAGGTAGCAGAAGCCGACGCAGCGCTCCTCGAGCAGCACGGGAGTGATGACCTGGAAGTCATTGGCATGCATCGCACCGGTCGAGTGCGGGTCGTTGCCGAGGAAGACATCACCGTCGGTGAAGCGGCCCTCGCCGAACTCCGCAAGTAGCGTCTTCACGGCCGTGGCGGCCGGGCCCGTGTAGGCCGGACTTCTCGGGCAATCGAGCAGATCGCCTCTGGCGCCGAAAATGAGGACGGTGTAGTCCTCGGCCTCGGTGATGACCGGGGAGCCGGAGATACGAAAGAGCACCGAGGCCATCTCGGTAGTGATCTGCCGGATGGCCATGCGCACGACTTCCTCGGTGACGAGGTCCGCGGCGGGGCTGACGGGCTCACTGCGTGGCGGCATGCTCGACTCCCGCGATTTGAATGACGAGGCTTCCCGTGCGATCCATGCTTGCGATGCAGCCCGGCGGGACCACGATGGTGGTATCGGCCGACTCGACGATCAGCGGGCCCACCGAGCTGCCGCCTGTTGAAAACTCATCGCGCTCGCAAACGGTCCACTCGGAAAATGCCATGTCGAATGGCCAGAATACCTTCCGCGCTCTTTTGGTCCGAGCCACGCTCGCCCTGCCGGTGCTCGAGCGAGTTGCTACCGTGCTGGGCGCCACGGCGGTGACGCGAAGCGTGACGATCTCCGGCTCGGCATCGGCCCAGAAGGCCCCAGCGCCGAATGCCCGGATGTATGCCGCGCGGAAGTTCTCACGGAGGCTCGCGGCAAAAGCCGGACCGACCGGCCCCTGCGGAAGCGGGACGGAGATCTCGGAGGACTGGCCGACGAAGCGCATCTCTGCGGTGCGCTCGATGCGGATCGCATTCGACGGCACTCCGGCCTCCCGCGCATCGCTCGTGACCTTGGCCTCGAGAGCGCTTACCGCCTCGCTGATCACGCGCGGGTCGCCCCCGAGCCGCCATGCGCAGCCCTTCAGGGCGGAGCGGCGGTAGTCGCTGAGCAGAGCGCCGAAGGCGGAAAACACCGCGCAGTTCTCCGGCGCGATCATCTCCGGCACGGAGGCGAGGGCGCAGACGGCCGCGAGAAAGAGCCCACCGGCTCCGCCGTAGGAGAGGAGCGAGAACGAGCGGGGATCGTGTCCCTTCTCGATCGACATGCGCCGGACATTGTTGGCCATCTCGGCCAGCGCGAGTCGGTACATTGCGGCGGCCGCCTCGAACTCGTCGGACAGGCCGAGCGGCTCCATCAGCCGTGAGCGGACCGCTAGCACCGCCGCTTCGGTGCTCAGCTTCTGTGCTCCTCCGAGGAAATTGTCGGGGTCGAGCAGATTGAGGACGACACAGGCGTCCGTCAGGGTCGGCTCGGCGCCGCCGAGTCCGAAACAGGCGGGGCCCGGATTGCTGCCGGCGCTGTGCGGGCCGACCCGGATCATCCCGCGCGCATCCACCCAGCCGATGCTGCCGCCACCGGTGCCGATCGCCGAGACGTCCATCATGCTGAGACCGGTGAGATACCCTGGGCTCGGATCCTTCGGCGCGGACACGGAAGTGCGATGGCGCAGGCTGAGCCGTCCATCGATGATGACACCGGTGTCGAAGCTCGTGCCACCCACATCGGCGGTGATGAGGTTCGGGCGGCCGATACCCGCTCCAAACCTCATTGCACCCACATAGCCTGCCACCGGTCCGGAATTGATCAGCGTCACCGGGGCCCTGCGCACCTCGTCCGGCGTCGAGAGGCCGCCGGCGGCATGCACCAGCCGCAGCGCGCCGGAAAAGCCATTGCCGCGAAGGTACTCTTCGATCTCGCTCAGGTACTTGTGCACGCCTGGCGAGATGAAAGCGTCAATGACGGTGGTGTTGGTGCGCTCGTATTCGCGAATCGCGGGAAACACCTCGCTCGAGAGCGACACCGGCAGGTTGGGATAGAGCCGGTGGGCGACCCTGGCCGCGGTCCGCTCGTGCGCGGGATTGACGAAGGACCAGAGGAAGGAGATGGCGAGCGCCTCGATGCCCTGGTCTTCCACCAGCCGGCGGACCGCGGCCTCCACGGCCGTCTCCTCGAGTCCTGCGAGGATCCTGCCGCTCTTGTCGATGCGCTCCGCAAGCTCAGCGATCCGGTCCCGCGGCACGATCTGCGGCAAGGGTCGGACCTGCGACAGATCGACAGTGCCCCAACGATGCACGCGCGCAACGTAAAGAGTATCCGCGAAGCCCCGAGTGGTCAGCAATCCAACTGTCGGACCGCGCATTTCCGCCAGGACATTCGTCGCCACCGTCGTGCCGTTGATGATCAGTCGGCATCGGGCGAGGAATCGACCCTCCGAAAGCCCGAGCTTTCGCGACATGGCTGCGACGGCCGTCCGCACACAACGAGCGTAATCCTCGTGCGTGGCGAGCACCTTGGTGGTCGTGATCTCGCCATCCTCATCCGCAACGACCGCGTCGAGGAAGGTGCCGCCTATGTCCATTGCGAAAACATATCGGCTCATGGCGCATTCCTGACCGGTCGGACGTGTGGAAGTGGATGCAAGCGCAGCCCGTTACATGCTCGAGGGTGGCGGCGATTGTAAACAGAGGGGATGCGTGCCGGGCAAGCGCTGCATGCCAGCCGGCTCCCGGATCCCGAGCCGTCCCGACGGTCCGCGGGAGCGTTTGCGCGGGCTGTCCTTTACAGCCAAGTCGCCGTCCTTTCGGATCAATACCTCCCAGGGCGGGTGGCGGTATATTCGGCTGCGCTGGACCGGTCCGGCGGGCACGGGGGCCGGGCCTCCCATCGGACCCAGCCGGCCTTCCCGGGGTACGCCGCCGAGAGCGGCCGATCGCGTCGGCCGGTCTTGCACGAGATGGAGGCGCCGGTTCATGCTCGTATGCCTGCAAAGATGTGAAGGCGCAGCCTGCTCGCAGCGCCTCCTCATCCCACTGAATGCCGTTCCGTAGAGGCCGCTCAGGCCGGCCCTGGAGGACATCATGAGCACAGCAGCCGCTTCACGCGAGGAGCCGAATGTCGAGCCGGTCACCATCGGCACGGAGGCATTCACGTCAGCGGAGTATGCGAAGGCGGAAGGAGTGAGGCTGTGGCCGCGAGTCTGGCAGCACGCCTGCCGGGTGGAGGAAATTCCGAATGTCGGCGACTTCGTCGTCTATGACATTCTCGATGACACCATTCTCATCGTGCGCAGCAAGCCGGACAAGATCTCCGCGTTCTACAACGTGTGCGCACATCGGGGGCGCCGGCTGATGAGCGGCTGCGGCCATGCGAGCCATTTCCATTGCCGCTATCACGCCTGGCAGTACGACCTCGAGGGCGAGAACATCCGTGTGCTGGACAAGGAGGACTGGGGCGGCGCGCTGGCTCCTGAGCGCCTGCGCCTGCGCGAGGTCAGGGTGGATACCTGGGGCGGCTGGGTCTGGATCAACATGGACCCCGATTGCGAGCCGTTGCGCGAGTATCTCGAGCCTGCCGCGAGCATGCTCGATCCCTTTCAGCTCGAGCAAATGCGCTACCGATGGCGTCAATGGGGGTATTTCGACTGCAATTGGAAGACCGCCATGGAGGCATTCATCGAAAGCTATCACGTGGAAGGGACCCATCCGCAGCTTCTCAAGTACGCGGAGTTCTATACGTGGAGCCAGTCGGACGGGTGGCATAGCCACCACGGATTCAAGGAGCGCGATCCGAGCTTGAGCACCTCGCAGAGCAACACCATCGTCCGGGCGGGGCGGGGCGCCGATGCCCGCGTGTCGATCGCGGATCTGCAGGAGGAGGTGTTCCGGACGGTAAATGCCTCAACGACACGCACGTTCGTGGACGCGGCTGCGCGGCTGGTGCAGGAGCTGCCCGAAGGCACGCCTCCCGATCGGGTCATGGCGCATTTTCTCGAGTCGGCGCGGCGCGACGACGCGGCCCGCGGCGTGAGATGGCCGGACATCGACCCTGACCACTATGCGCGCAGCGGCATTGCCTGGAATGTCTTTCCGAACCTGAGCATTGCGCACGGCTACACCTTCGCTCTGTGCTATCGCGCGCGTCCGCATGGCCATGATCCGGACAAGTGCATCTTCGAGGCCTCCGTCCTCGAGCGATTTCCGCAGGGAGGGGAGCCGAAGACCGAGTGGGTCTTCGCGGAGCCGACGGACGTGCAGAAATGGCGCTCGGTGCTGATTCAGGACTTCGCGAACATGAGCGAGGTGCAGCGGGGAATGAAATGCCGCGGCTTCAGAGGAACGCTTCCCAACCCGCGACAGGAGCAGCCGGTCATCAATTTCCACCGCAATCTGGCGAGGTACATGGGTACCGGAGCGCCGCGCCCGCTGAAGTAGGGTCGCAGCGGGTGCATCGAGCCGACCCGGTGATCGGGCGCTCGACTTGCCTCAGCGCACGAGCATGATCTCGCCGGGAGCGTTCCACGGCCTTTTAGCAAACCTGGGCGACCGTCACAATGTTTCTCTTGAGTTGATCCATGGCCGTTGCTACGCGCAAGCCGTCATCGAACGACGGTGAAATCTGGGTGTTTGTTAAAAGGGCTTCCCTGACGCGGGTGAGCCACGGTAAGAGGGCGGGCTCGTGCGCTTCGCCAGGGGCTGGCGGGAACTCGTACACTTCGCCCTCCTGCGCCAGGAGGCCCAGGCGAATGCGCTCCGCTGCCGGGACGCCGGTAAGGTCCTCCTGGGCGCGCCGCACGACGACCTTCGTATCGCCGACGAGTTGGATTCCGCCTTCGCTCCCCATGATGGTCACCGACATCGGCATGGGAACGGAAGCGCCGTAGGCGGTGTCCTGGACCGCGGTGCAGCCGTTCTCCATGACGAACCACGCCGAGTAGGCATCTTCGGCCGTGGCCTTCCGCGGTACGCCGCCGCCATCGAGGTGATGAGCCACCTCGATCCGCGCGATGCCGCCGCATTGGGCCACCTCGCTGTCGAAGATCCAGCGCATGAAATCGATGCAGTGCGATGCGTACCCGTTGATCCAGCCGCCGCCCAGCTCCCCGTCGCTGACCCAGCCATGGGCGCCGTGGCGGTAGCCATTGCTGTAGAAAGTCCAGTTGAGGTGCAGCGGCTTGCCGATCGCGCCGGAGTCGATGAGCTGCTTCATCTTGGCGCGATTGGGCTTCTCGCGCACTTCGAAGTTGAGGAAGTGCAATCGGCCCGATTCATGAGCCCGGTCGCGCATGGCCTGGGATTGCGCGAGACTCTTGCCGAAGGGCTTGTCGCAGAGGACGTTCTGCCCGTTCTCGAACGCCCGCATCACCAGCTCGTGGTGCAAGAAGGGCGGAGCGTGGATCGAGACGAGATCGGCCTTGGCGGCCAACGCGCGCGCGACCGCCTGCTTGTCGCGGGGGGTCACGACCTCGACGTCGAAACCCAGCTTCTCGTAGACGGGGGCCATCGCATATCGGCCGAAACCTGTCCCGATTACCGTCACCTTCATGAGCTTAGCTCCTCTGCCGCCGAGCCGTGCAATTCTGCCACCCGGGAGGACTGTTGGCACGCGGCTCGGGCCTGTCCCGCTCCCTGCCCGGGTGGCAAGCTTATGTCCCCGGGATGTCCCCTGTGGCCAACTGGCGGTCCTTCCGGGTCAATACCGAGCCGGATAGGCCCCGATATGCTCCTCGACACCTTGCCGGGGCCGAGCGAGTTCAGGTATAGCTGTACGGCAGAACATTACCCACCGAGCGCACGCGGATTCGGGGCCTCCGATGACCGAGAGGCGGGCGAGGCCGCCCGGGTGCGCAGAGGAGCTGGCATGAAATCGCTTGCAGGCAAAGTCGCAGTGGTCACCGGTGCCAGTCGCGGCATCGGCAAGGGTATCGCTCTAGCCCTGGCGGAGGAGGGCGCTACCGTATACGTGACCGGCCGCACCGTCAGGCCCGATGCAGCTGCTCTTCCCGGCACCGTGGGCGAGACCGCCGCGGAGGTGGATCGCCGCGGTGGCAAGGGCGTTGCGGTGCAGGTCGACCATGCCAACGATGAGCAGGTCGCCGCCCTTTTCGCTCAGGTCGCCCGGGAGCAGGGGCGGCTTGACATTCTGGTGAACAACGCCATCGCCATCCCCAAGGAATTGACCCAGCCCGGCCCGTTCTGGGATAAGCCCATCTCCAACTGGGAAATGATCGATGTCGGCCTGCGCTCGAATTACGTCGCGGCCTGGCATGCTGCCCGAATCATGACGCCGCAGAAGTCCGGACTGATCGTGGCCCTCTCCGGCTATGTCGGCGTGACCTACACCTACAACGTCATCTTCGGCACCTGTAAGAGCGGGACGGACCGGATGGCGCGCGACATGGCGATCGAGCTCAAGCCGCACAACGTAGCCTCGATCTCGCTGTGGCAGGGCTTCACCTACACCGAGCGTGCGCGGGAGAACCTGAAGACCGTCCCGGGAATGGCCTCGCAGCTCAACAGTGCCGTCGGCACGTCCGTCGAATTCCCCGGGCGCATCATCGCGGCGCTCGCCAGAGATCCGGCCGTGATGAAGCGAACGGGCGGAACCTTCATCGCCGCCGAGCTGGCGCAGGAATATGGCATCACCGATGTCGACGGAAGAGTGATTCCCTCCCTGCGTGCCGAGCGTGGCGCCCCCATCTGGGCGCCGGTTTAGCAGATTCAGTCGAGGTGAGCATGACCGCATCCGCGTCCGCCGAGAAGAACAGGGCCCTCGTTCTGAGGTTCTACGAGTTGATGTCGCGGCAGAGGTTCGACGAGATGTTCGCGCTGATGTCGGACGATGCGACATGGACCGTGGCAGGTAAGCCGGAGACGTTCCATCACGCGGGCACCCGGTCCAAGGACGACAGGGCCGCGGGGTTCGCAGGCTTCGTGAAAGTCTTCTCGGACCTGCGGATGGACATTCGCAGCACGACCGCGGAGGACGACCGTGTCGCGGTCGAGGCCATAACCCGGTGCAGAGCACACAATGGGCTCGTCTACGAGAACGAGCTGCTCGTGCTGCTGAGATGCCGCAATGACAGGATCGTCAGCATTTATGAGCATCTCGACCAGCAGACATCGCTCGCTTTCGAGCGTGCGCTCAAGGATAGCCTTGCCGCAAAGTAAAGCCGTCCGACGCCATCATCCATGTTGAGGAGATCGCATGCCCCCGATTGACACCGAGGTCGCCGCGAGGAACCTGGAGATCGTAAAGGTCATGCTCGAGAACGGACACGCGGGCCGATGGGACATCGTGAAGCCGTACGTCTCCGAGGGTATCGCGCTGCACGTGCCGGCAAGCCTGCCGTTCGGCGGCGAGTACCGTGGCTGGCAGGGCTACATGGACGTATTGAAGGCGATTGGAGGCTTTTTCACCGAGATCAAGGCGGTGGCCCCCAGGGAATTCGCCACCGTCGGCGACAAGGTGATCGTCGTCGGGAAGTTGTCCTGCCGCATCGCCGGGAACGGCAAGCCCATCACGTTTCCGCTCACCGACGTCTGGGAGCTGAGGGATGGCAAGGTCGTGGAGATCACCGCGTTCTATTACGACACGAAGGCGATTGCCGATCTCGCGCGATCGTGACAGGGCGAAGTCATGGCGCGTATCGGATACATCTATAAGCCGAGCGATTACCCCGGCAATCCGGATGAGACGACCCGGGGAGAGCTCGCGGCGCTCTTCGAGCATCTCTGCCCCGGCGATCCCAAGGCCGAACCGCACGCCGGGTACGCGTTGCTCGCGCACAGCCCGCGGCTGGCGCTCAATATCGCTCATCTCGCGGACTACATCGTACGCGAGATGCCCTGGACGCAGCGTCGCGACCTCCGTGAGCTCGCCATTCAGGCGCTGAACCTGCACTTCAAGTGTGACTTCTCGTTCCAGGCGCACCTGAGGTACGCCCAGGTGTCGGGGATCACTCTCGAGCAGCAGGCCGCCATCCCCTATTGGCGGACCTCGAGCCTGTTCGATGAGGAGCAGCGGCTGGTGATCGAGTACTCCTTCGCGGTCGCCACCGGCGATGTGCCGGGCGAGCTCTTTTCGCGGGTAGTCGGGCGCTATGGCGAGCGCGGCGCAGTCGAGCTCACGGCGGCGATATCGTGGTGGTCCTTCTGGGCGATGATCCTCAATGCGCTACGCCCGGAGTTCTCCTTCGAGCGCGCGAAGCCTCTTGCGAAGGATGCGCAGGAATTGATCGGCCAGAGCCACGAGAGGTCAACGTAGTGGTGTGCAGACCTCCTGGGCGCGCAGGCCAGTCGATTTTCGATCCGCTCGGATGAGCGCCGCGGGTTTCTTTGCGCCGCCAGCGCCTTTTCTCCGGTCGTCTGTCGGGCGTTGCCTGCCCGGCACTTGATCCGGAGGCGCTGTGCTCAAGCGTGTTCCACCTCAATCTGGTAAGCGCGCAGATGGAATGCGCCAACCGACATTTCGATGTACTTCAAAATAGTTGAATGACACACGTCGACCTGAGCGCGACGTCTATGCGGCAGTTCGGGGGTTCCGGGGCGATGTCCCGGGCACGACTCCCATGGCCATGCAGCGGGGGCAGGTGTTTCGCTGGCGGGCCTCGGCCCGACGCGGGAATCTCGGAGCCTGCGCTCGAGGGGATGGCGCCGATCGGCTGAAGCTCGGATTGACAATGCAACGATCGAGGGGACATTATTACCCGGTGATAGGCGATCGCCGTCGGCGATGTCTCTGCGCCGCCGCCCGGGTCTGGAAGCACAAGACCGGACGTAAATCCCTCGTCATCGGCTGCCACGCTTCTCGCATCAGCGGAATGGACCGCGAACGCGTCACTACCGCACGACGCTTCTTCTGGTGAAGAAACGTTTGCTTGAACCGCACAGATCAGCCAACCGGGAGCAATGTCATCTTATGCTGAGCAACCTGCCCGTCGCCTGGGATATGGAAGTCGATGTCCTCGCCATCGGCTCGGGAATCGGGGGCCTGTCCGCCGCCATCACAGCGCACGAGAAGGGGGCGAGGGCGCTGGTGCTCGAGCGCTCCGACAAGGTGGGCGGCGTCACCGCCCTCTCGATGGGAGAGGTCTGGGTGGCAGGAAATCACCACGCCGCCGCGCTCGGCGTCCGGGACTCGGTCGACAGCGGCTTTCGCTATCTCAAGCGATTGTCCATGGATTATGGAAGCGACATGGCCATTCTCAATCTCGTGGCCCATGCGCACCATGCGCTGAAGTTCTTCGAGGACAAGATCGGACTTCGCATGGAAGTGATCCGCGGCTGCCCCGATTATTATTATCGGGTCGTCAATGACAGCGTGGCCGAAGGGCGGATGCTCGAGGTGACGCCGTTCCCGGGATCGACGCTCGGAGACTGGCGGGCCAAGACCCGGCTCTCGCCGCAAATGCCCTACGGCCTCACCCATCGTGACATGTTCGGCGCCGGGGGTACGGCCAACATGGTCAAATGGGATTTCGACCTGATGGGAAAGCGCCTGACGGACGATGAGCGTTGCCTCGGGCCCGGGCTCGCCGCCTATTTCGTGAAAGGTGCTATCGACCGTGGCATTCCGCTGCTGACCAGCACGAGCGCCACGGAGCTCATCGCCGACGGCAAGCGCGTAATCGGCGTCCGCGCCGAGAGAGAAGGCAAGGCATTCTTCGTCAAGGCCAACAGGGGCGTGGTGGTCGCGGTGAGCAGCTACGAGCAGAACCAGGATCTCAACAGGACCTTGAGCCGGCAGCTCGAGCAGGGATCGATGGTGTTCTCGGGGATCAATGGAGCCAATTTCCGCCTGGCCGGACCTCTTGGCGCGCGTATCGCCTGCGTGCCGGACATCACCTCCCTCGGCATCCTCGTGCCCGGAGAAGAGGATGAGGAGGGCAAGCGGCTATGGCGCAGCGCGCTCCCGGTCATCGGGCAGCCTCACACCATCGTGGTAAACCGTGCCGGGCGGCGCTTCGGCAACGAGGCTTTCTATCGTTCCTTCTATTACAAGATCGACGTCATCGACGGCGGCGACCAGACACATCCGAATTTTCCTTGCTGGGTGGTGATCGATAGCCAGGTGCTGGAGAAATACCCCTTTGCCTCTCTCACGCCCGGTCAGGACTGGCCGGAAGGCTTCGGTGCGAAGGCCCAGACCCTCGGCGATCTGGCCCGGAAAATCGGGATCGATGCGGCGGGGCTGGAGGAGACGGTGGCGCGCTTCAATCCAAATGCCGAGCAGGGCAGGGACCCCGACTTCGGACGCGGCACGCAACCCTGGAGCGCCTGGATGTGCGGCGATCCCTTCCAGAAGCCGAATCCGAATCTCGGTCCGCTAGTGAAGCCACCGTTCTACGCAGTTCCGCTGCACCGGATGGGCGGCACCGCGATCCCTTCCGCGGGCCTGCTGGTAGATCATCATTCGCGCGTCCTCGGCTGGGACGACAGGCCGATCGAGGGGCTTTACGCCGCCGGGAACTCGGTGGCTCGAATGGAGACCGGCGCCGTCATGCAAAGTGGCATTTCCAATGCGCGCGGAATGACGTACGGGTGGCTGGGCGCCCGGCATGCGACGGGTGTTCCGAGCGATCTGCTGAAGCAGGAAGCCGGGCGATTGGGATTATGAGTGACTGATCGCATAGAACGTGGTGGAGAGAAAGACATGAGCGAAGCGAACAAGAAGGTTGCCCTGGAATTTCTGGACGCGATGAGCGTCGCGGACGTGCAGCGGCAGGAGCGCTGTCTGGCGCCCGACGCATTCACGATCACCAAGGGCTTTGGAAAGGTCTCGGGGCGCCGGGACCGTGCCACGATGCTGGCCACGGTGGGGGCGTTCAAGGAGATCGTGCCGACGGGCTTCCGTCCCAAGATCGAGAAAGTCATCGCCGAAGGCGATAATGTCGTCATCGAGTTCGAAGGCAATGCCGTTCTCGGCAACGGCAAGCCCTACTGCAACCAGTATGTGTTCGTCTTCACGCTCAAGGACGGGAAGATCAAGCAGCTCAACGAGTACTTCTGCACGATCCTGGCGGACGAAACCATATACCCGTTGCTGATGCAAAAGGGCGAGAAGCTGGCCCACGGATCCTGAGGACGATCTCAGTGGCCGCCGGCGGCCAACTCTCCGGCTACCACGACCCGGACGGGTCCGACGTCCTCTCGAAAAATGCACCTGATGGATGCTAATATCAGGGGTAAAGATACCTGGGCAGTTTCCTCAGGACGAACCAGGGGTGCGGGGGCTCATCGCCGGACGCTCGTGCGGACATCACGGGCCTGACGTCGGCGAGGTGAGCGTTCCGAGGACGGGGGGCGGGGCAATCACGACTTGGGGTAAGCGGTGATGATCAGAAATCTCCCGGCGAAATGGGATATCGAGGCGGATGTCGTTGCGGTCGGCTCGGGCATCGGGGGCCTCTCGGCTGCAATAGCGGCTCACGAGCACGGCGCGAAAGCCGTGGTCCTGGAAAGGACCGATGAAGTCGGTGGCGTGACCGCGTTGTCTCTCGGCGAGCTCTGGGTCGCTGGAAATCACCGTTCCCCGACGGTGGGAGTCGAGGACTCACCGGAAAGCGGTTTTCGCTACCTTAAGCGCCTCGCGATGGGCTATGGCGAGGACGCGGCGATTCTCAATTTCGCCGTGCATGCGCGAGTCGCACTGAAGTATTTCGAGGAGACGATCGGGCTCAAGACGCGCGTCATTCGCAAGTGTCCCGACTACTACTACGGAGTGACCCCCGACAGCGTCGCGGAAGGTCGTTTGCTCGAAGTGCTGCCGTTTCCGGCGGACACCCTGGGCGAGTGGCAAGGACGCACCCGTGTGTCTCCCACCGTTCCCTATGCCCTCACCCATGAGGAAATGTTCGAGAAGGGCAGAGGGGTCGCCAATATGGCCAACTGGGACTATGACGTCATGGCCGAGCGTCTGCAGAAGGATCAGCGCTGCCTGGGCGCGGGTCTGGCGTCCTATTTCGTCAAGGGCGCGCTGGATCGCCGCATCCCGTTGCATACTGGCTGCAATGTGCAAGAGCTCGTCTGCGACGGCACACGCGTGGTCGGCGTGCGCGCGAGCCGGGACGGCAAAGATGTCTTCGTACGGGCAGGTCGTGGTGTCGTCCTCGCGGTCAGCAGCTACGAGCGCAATGCGGACTACAGCAGGAGTCTCGGCCAGCAGCTCGATATCGGATCCATGGTGTTCCCGTCCATCGATGGAGCCAATTTCCGGCTGGCCGGTCCGGTCGGCGCGCGCATCGCGCGCGTCCCCGACATCACCGCGCTCGGTTATCGCGTGCCCGGCGAGGAGCTTCCGAGCGGCGAGCCTATCTGGCGCAACGCGATGCAGCCGATCGGGCTGCCTCACACCATTGTCGTCAATCGCAAGGGACGCCGCTTCGGGAACGAGGCGTTCTATCGCTCGATTCTCTACGCGGTCGACTTCATCGACGGAGGAACTCAGACTCATCCCAATTTCCCGTGCTGGGCGATCTTGGACAGCCAGGCGCGGCAGAAGTATCCGTTCGGCTCCGTCATGCCGGGTCAGGACCTGCCCGATGAGTTGGGCACGAAGGCCGGCTCCGTCCCGGAGCTCGCGCGCAAGATCGGAGTACAGGAGGATTCGTTGGTCCGCACGATCGCTGATTTCAACAGGTATTGCGAGAGGGGCGAGGATCCCGAGTTCCTTCGGGGAACGCATCCCTGGGGTGCCTGGATGTGCGGCGATCCCGAGAACAAGCCCCATCCGAACCTCGGCGCTCTGGTGAAGCCGCCGTTTTATGCGATCGAGTTGCACCGCCTCGGCGGAAGCGCCATCCCCGCGGCCGGCTTGGTCGCCGATATTCACTCCCGGGCCGTTGGCTGGGACGAGAAGCCGATCGAGGGGCTGTATGTCGCGGGAAACTCAGTGGCCCGCCTGGAGACCGGCGCAAGCATGCAAAGCGGGATATCCAATGCGCGCGGCATGACCCATGGCTATCTCGCCGGGCGGCATGCTGCCGGCAGCGCGAGCGATCTCCTGAAAAAGGAGCTTGGGCGGGCGGGTCTGCGAGGCGATTGACGTGATCGAAGCCGAGCATACAGTCTCGATCGCCTCCGCCATCGAGAACGTCTGGGAATACGTCAAAGACATCGAGAATTGGGCCAGCCTCATCCCGGGAAGCCAGTCCTGCGAGAAGATCAACTCGGACGATTCGCGCTGGACGGTCAAGGTCGGCACGGGCGGACTGGTTCGGAAGGTCACCGTCCTGGTGCACGTCGAGCAATGGGATGCTCCGAGCCAGGTGAGATTCTCCTATCGGCTGCAGGGGGACCCGGTGGTCGGCAGCGGCTCTTACAGTGCTTCGCGGATCTCGGCCCGGGAGACGGAGATCTCGCTCAAGATCCGCGTCGAGGGCAGCGGACCCATGAGTCGGCTTTGGGAGGCGATGAGCACTCCGCTGTTGCCCCAGTTGGCGAAGTCCTTCTCCGGGCGGCTCAAGGCTGAGATCGAGAAGGCAGCGAGCGCACCCGAATCGCAGGCGGCGGCGCCGGGGGGCAGCGGTAACCGGCTGGCGGCATTCCGCAAGAGGCTCCTGAATTGGTGGAGAACGATTTTCGGCTTCGGACATGCCGAAAACTAGCCACCATCCCCAAGCAACACTTCGATCAGCACAGGCGAGACCAGAATGGCGAATGAGCTGTCAGGAAAAGTGACGATAGTCACAGGCGGAGCCAACGGAATAGGGCGAGGCTCGGTGGAATCCTTCGTCGAGGAAGGCGCCAGGGTGGTGATTGCCGACATCGACGAGAAGGGCGGAAAGGCCTTGTGCGCAAAATTGGGCTCTGCGACCCGCTTCATGCGTACGGACGTATCGGAGCAGCAGCAGGTCCAGGCGGTCGTCGATTTCGCCGTCGCCGAGTTCGGTGGACTCCATGTCATGTTCAACAACGCCGGGATGTCCGATGAGTCATACGGCTCATTCCTGGAGGAAGACTTCAGTCGATTCCAGCAAGTGATGCGAGTCAATATGCTCGGCGTGATGCTCGGAACACAAATAGCCGCGCGCCACATGGCAAAGCACGGGGGCGGCTCGATCATCAATACCGCCTCGATTGCGGGAGTCAAGGCCGGCCATGGATTTCCCAATTATCGTGCGGCCAAGGCCGGCATCATTCATTTTACGAAGTCCGCCGCGATCGAGCTCGGAAAGCACATGATCCGGGTGAACTGCATCTGCCCGGGAAACATCCCGACGAATATGGGTACGTTTGCGGCACAGGAGCCTGGAAAGGCACGAGATGCCAACGAACGCATGCAGAGGGCCATCGCCGATGTCAGGATGAGCTGGCAGCCGCTGAAGCGCCAGGCCACGGCGAGGGACATCGGCAATACGGCTGTTTTTCTCGGAAGCGACCGGTCGGCGCAGATGACAGGTCAGATACTGGCGGTCGACGGTGGGGCGACCGCCGGCGACGCGCGTAGTCAGATCCAGGAGATCATGGAAGCCCGCGTCCGCGCGCTCTCCGGCTGAGGGGGAGTGGGCCTCTGCCAAGAGGCGCTATGGGGCGGCCGGAGCAGGCGCGTCGGAGTCCTGGTTGTCACGCTCGGGTGCAGACCGCAGGTCGATTCGGTGCACGAGCCGGCGGCCGTGCGCCCGATCGTCCAAGTAGCGTCGCAGGCTCTCTCCGATTGACGTGAATGCCAGATTTTCCCAGGGAATGTCCGGCTCCGCCACCAGCGCCACTTCGGAGCTCTCGGTCGTGACCGAAGCAGCGTTGCCGGTCAGGAGGCCTCGGTAGATGAGATGCACCTCACTGATCTGTGGGACGTCTATCACGCACAGGAGCCTCTCGATGCCGACGTCCGCTCCGGCCTCTTCGAGCGTCTCGCGGCGGGCTCCTTCCTCCGAGGATTCCCCGCGCTCGAGGAAGCCCGACGGAAACGTCCAATAGCCGCGCCTCGGCGCGATTCGCCGCCGGCACAGCAATATCCTTCCGTCAGACGCCTCCGCGATGCATCCAACGATCACGGTCGGATTGATGTAATGTATGTGGCCGCACTTGTGGCAGACGGGGCGGCCGAGAGTGTCTCCCGGCGGTACGCTGAGCGCGAGAGACGAGCCGCACCGGAAACAGTAACGTACCTGCTCATGGGCCGTCAGGTGAGCCGGAGCGTTCGGCAAAAAGCGGCCAAACTTTCGAGCGGAGTAGATCATCGGATGGTCATCCGGCCCGAGCCGGGCCCCCGTGACCTGTCCTATGAGGACGCTGTGATCGCCGCAATCGTAGGTGTCGAACTTCCGGCAGCTCAGGGTGGCGATGGCCGACCGCAGCAAAGGAGAGCCGTGCTCATCCACCTCGAAGTTCGAGACCGCGAACTTGTCCGCTCCACGCCTGGCGAACGTAGCGGCAGCCGTCTCGTCGGCTGCGCTCAGGACGCTGATCGCGAAGCGCGTGGCGGAGCTGAAAACCCGGTGGCAGTCGGCAGCCTTGGAGAGACACACCAGCACGAGCGGTGGCTCGAGCGACACCGATGAAAAGGAGCTTGCGGTGAAGCCCCATGGCCTGCCGTCCTCGTCTCGGGCTGTCGCGATGACGACGCCGCTCGGAAACCGACTCATGGCGTCCCTGAACGTCACCGCCTGCTGCGGGGTCATGGCGAAGTCACTCCGGGAAGAGATACCGCAGTTCTCGTCGGGTTGCGCACTGGAGACACTCGGCGTGTAATGAAACGATATGGGTAATAAATATATCGGCGCAAATCGCCGCTCGCAATGGGTGCTGTCGGCAAGCAGGGTCGAGGGGCACCTCGGCGGCCGTTTTCAGTGACCCTGACCTGTGATTATGCCGGCTCGAGCCGGAGTTCGCGCGGGCAGCGAGCATCGTGGCGATAAGCGCAGGTGCGGTGGGGCAGGATAACAGAGTTTAAATGAAACTAGTTGGGTGATATTATAGGGGGTCGCCATCGACGAGATCCGGGCGCGACAGGTTTCCCGGTATCCGCATTGGCGCTACCATGATCGAAGAGTAATAGGGAGCGAGACGTCCACTTCGCGCGGCTGCGCGCCGCTCCCTCGCTGAATCGTTGCTCCCGTGTCTTGGAGGTGACTGTGCTGAAGCAGATCTGCTTTTTTCGGAAAAGACCCGACATGACCATGGAAGCGTTCATGGATTACTACGAAAATCAGCATTCCCAACTTTCGAAGCGCAAGGGAAGAGCGCCGTCGATACCCAACGCGGTTCGTTATGTGAGGCGCTATCTGGTGCCGGAGAAGAATCCGGTGACAGGCGCTGTCATAGACCCCGGCTTCGACTGCATCATGGAAATCTGGTGGAAGTCGCGGGAGGACTTCGAGAATTCGCAGCGCATCATCAGTTCTCCCGATCGGCTGCCGATCGTGAAGGAGGACGAGTTGAATCTCTTCGCCTCCCACAATAATCCCGTGTGCACGGTGGTGGAGTACGATTCTCCAATGGGACCGAACGGCGAGAAGACCGTCGTCGAAGTCAGGTACGTAGATTGAGCCGCGGCTGTCCCTGCTCGGCGCAGCTTCGCCGGCGCAGGTGACGCCCTTGCCTCCTGGTCTCCTCCGGAAAACGCCACCATGACTGAGCTCAGCGCTCTCGAACTTTATAATCTGCCGATGGGGACGCGCGAATTCGCGGCGGATCCCTATTCATTCGTCGAAAAGGCGCGAAAGGTGCATCCCTGGATAGCGCGCTGCGAGCACGGCTACTGTGTGTTCGAGTACCACGCAATCCGCGATCTGATGTCAATGGACGACAAGATGAGACCCTCGTTCGATGAGGTTGTCAGGATCATGAGCGCCAAGGGATCGCCTTGGGGGCGGTTCACGGACGAGCAGATGATCGCGTTGCCAGAACGTGAGCACCGGCTCATGCGCGATACGTTCGCCGCAAAATTTACACCTCGCTTCGCCAATCAGATGCGTCCCATCATGCGCCAGACGATGGCTCGATTGCTCGACGAATGGACACCGAAGGAACGAATCGATTTCGAGGAGTTCGCTTCATATTATCCCGTATCGGTGTTGAGTCAGCTCGTCGGGGGCCCCCTCGAGGCGGTCCCCGGCTTGCGCAAGTCGCTGGAAACCTTCGGCCTGGGGATGAGCCTGAAACCGGAGCTCCTGCCAGCGCTCGATGAGGCTTACCTGCACATCGAAGCGTTCTGCGAGAAGCTGATCGAAAATCGCAGGAAGAACCCGGGTCGGAGCGAAACACCGGATCTGCTGGACGTGCTGATCACGGCAAGCGACGAGGGTGGCATCTCGACACGGCAGCTGACGGATCTTCTCGTGTTCCTTTATGTGGCGGGGTACGATACTTCCAAGAATGTGATGACGTATCTCATGCATACGCTGATGGACTTGCCGGACGTCTACAGGCGCTGCGCGGAGGACCATGAGTACTGCAGGAAAGTCGTGGAGGAAATGTTTCGTTATTACAACCCCGGAACCTCATTTCGCTTTACAGATGCAGAAATCACGTATCGCGAGGTGAAGGTTCCGAAGAACACCATGTTGTTCTTCCCCCTGAGCATCGTCGGTCGCGATCCTACGATATATCAGGATCCGCATCAATTCGACCCTGGTCGCGCGATCGACCACACGAACCGGCACATGGCGTTCGGTCTGGGGAAGCACATGTGCCTCGGACAATACATCGCCCGCGCGCAGATCCAGGAGGGCCTGCACCTGCTGGCGCAGCGGATGCGCAATCCGCGGCGTGCCGGAAAGTCGGAAGTTCGTCCCTTTTACGGCATATGGGGTTACAAGGGCCTGCCTATCGAATTCAGCGATGGCAGGTCCAGTGTCTGAGGGATACGCTCGATCGGCTTGCGGCCCTGTTCTCTTGTCATTTGTCGATGGTCATAGGTGAGTCATGTCTCTCGAAGTAGATGTCCTGAAGCCGGCTATCGGCGCGAAGGTCCGGCTGGACCGCTCGGCGATCGGCGATTCCGCCGTGAGCCAGGAGTTGCTCATGCTGCTCGAGCGACACACCGTTCTGGTGTTTCCCAGAATAGGCTTGACCGATCCGCAGCAGCTGGCACTCACCGATGCGCTCGGTGAGCGGGTCAATATCGCGGCTCGAGTGCCGGGTCGCGGCGGCGCGGATGCCGTATACCAGGTGACGTTGAACAAGGGCGCGAAGATCGAGCCCGAGTACGTTTTGGGAACCTTCTTCTGGCACATGGACGGTCTGACGGTCGATGTCCCTCCACCGAAGGCGACCGTGCTGAGCGCGCGCAGGTTGGCGCCCAAAGGAGGTCAGACGGAGTTCGCAAGCACCAAGGCGGCGTACGCGGCCTTGCCGCCGGAGGAGAAGCGGGAGCTTGAAGGGGTGCGCGTGTATCACACCGTCACCGCTTCGGTGCGGGAGTTCTGTCCTCCAGAGGGCCTCGATGACGCGCGGCGCGCAATGGGCCGCGAGCATCCGCTGGTTTGGACGCGCCGGGACGGCACGAAGTCGCTGATCATCGGATCTACGGCTGACCGCGTCATCGGGATGAGCCAGGCCGAAGGCCGCGCGCTGCTCTCGCGACTTCTGGAGTGGACGGCCCAGCCGGCGTTTACCTATCGACACTGCTGGGAGGAGGGGGATTGTGTCATCTGGGATAACACCTCGGCCCTGCATCGGGTGATCCCGTACGCAGCGGATTCCGGACGCATGATGCACCGCACCGCCCTTGCCGGAGTCGAGTCGGCCGCGTGAGAGGGGATGAATTGACCGGAAGCGCAGCCGGTAATGCGCAGCGCAAAGGAGGCGGAATCATTCTCTGCAGCTGCCTGGCAGGCCTCGCCGGTACGCCGGGCCGATCCGGTGCAGGAGTAATCCGTATCCCAAGGCCGCGCGCGCGGGAGCGCTTTGCGGTGTCGTTGTCCGGCAGACGCGGTGAGTTCGGCTGGCGTCCGTAACCTGAGCTTTTTGACATCTTCCCCAAATGCGCGCGGGCGCGATACCTGAGTAATACCGGGGATCC
>JAKBCR010000139.1 GCA_021807675.1 Pseudomonadota bacterium | reverse complement strand
ATCTATGTCAAAAGGGCGAGCGAGAGCGCGGCGATCAGGCTCGCACTGCGCCCGGGGTATCGACTCGCCACGGACTCACGCCCACGCGGCCGGGAACGGCCCCCGGCCGCGTCTGAGCGAGATTCCCTGCTCGATTCAGTACTGGATCGTTCCGCTCACCAAAACACTGCCCTGCGAGGAATCCGAGGAGGACACGGAGGGCGGTGCGGGACTGCGTGCACGAGCCGATCCCGGCCCGGGACCCGCCGACCAGGCCGATCAATCCAACCCGGTCACGCACTCACGCGTATTGAGGCCGGCACCAACCTGTCGGAAGTCGCGGTGACCGACTCCTCGCCGTTCAGCGTTGCGCGGTGAAACTCCCGCCCGCTCTCCCTATCGAAGGGCATGACCCTGTGCATGGCGCCCGTATTGTCCCAGATGACCAGATCCCCCATCCGCCATTTGTGGCGGTAGGTGTATTTCTCCTGCGTGGCATGCGCCATGAGCCGCTGCAGGAGATCATGGCTCTCCGCCGGGTGCATGCCTTCCACGTAAGCGCCCGAGGTGCTGAGGACGAGCGACTTGCGGCCCGAACGGTGGTGCCAGACGAGCGGATGCAGGCGCTGAGGATAGCTGTACCAGACCGCGAATTCCTCGGGCGTACAGTCGCGCTTGGCTGGAAACAGCGCAGCCTGCATGGTGTGGACGACGCGCAGCTTCTCGAGCTCGGCCTTTTCGCCATCGGGCAGATCGTCGAAGGCGGCATAAGTGTTGGCGAACATGGTATCGCCGCCCGTTTTCGAAAGCCTGAAGGGCGTGAACAATGTCGCGAGGGGCGGAATCTCCTCGTAGGTGCCGTCCATGTGCCACAGGTGGTTGCCGATGAGGAATCGGGCGTATTCCGGATTCACCGTCTCATCCAGCGAGACCTTGAGAATTCCCTCCTCGCCCTCGGTCAGCGTCTTTCCGTCCGCCGTGCGCTTCGCGGCACCGATCCGCAGGTCTCCCAGCGTGCGGGCAATGGCGCGCAGCTCGCTATCGTCGGGTGCCAAACCGCGGAAGAGGAGTATGCCGCGCTGATCGAGCAGTGCGCGTATCTCGCTGGCGCGCCTTCCGCTCATCAGCTCGGATTTGGTGATCTTGACTTCTGACCCCATCCTCGGGGACAGATCAATGCAACTGAGTGGCATGGTTTCTCTTCCTGCCGTCAGCACGGCTGGCTCACCGGTTAAAGCCCTACGATTCACCCCGGAAGGAATCATACTGCCGCCCAAAGCGACCGTCACATTTAAATTTCAGTCGAACCGTGCCGCCCGTCACGTAGAGCGAGCCTCCCTGGCGGACGTCCCGGGATGAGCCGCCGGCGCGCATCCGGGGTGAGGACAGCCGTCGTAGACGATGACTTTTGCGCACTTTTTCGGCGTTTGACGCTATGGCAGACTGGACGGCACCGCCACAGAACAGGAAGGCATCGGTGAATGCGACCCCGCTGCTCGAACGCACGCTCGACGTGGACGGCCACGAATTCGCGCCGCCGCATCTCTGGGGTGAGATTTTCGGCCCGGTGGCCGCCAGGCTGGCGGAGGTCTGTGCGCCTATGATCCAGGCAACGGGGGAGGACTATATCGCCCGCCCCGGGCAGGCGGCTGATGATGCGCCCATGACTCATGAGAATGTCTGGACGCTGCGCCACACTGGCGCTCCCGGCGCTTTCGACATGATGCGCCGGCTCGAGGCACTCGACCTCATGGGTGTCAGGAGCCAGCTGATCTTCCCCAGCTACGGCCTGTGGGCCCAGATGCTCGCGACGCCCGAGGGCGGCAGCTCCATCGCGACCGCGTTGCGTCATTTCCTTGGCAACATCAGCGAAGCGGAGACGCGCGAGCTCGGCTTCGCCGCGACCGACGAATGGAACGACTGGTGCGTCCGCACGACGGGCATCAACCCGGCTCGGCTGCGTCCCGTCGGCATGCTGAAGGCGCCGCGCGATGCCGATGACCTGCTGGATCAGACGAGGGACCTGATCGCCCGCGGGCTCAGGGGCATTCTCATCAACAGCGGCTCGCCCCCTGCCAACCTCTCCCCGGCCTCGCCTGCGCTCGATCCGTTCTGGGCGCTGCTCGCCGAAAACAATGTTCCGGTGATGGCGCATGTGGGGAGCGATCTCGGTTTCCTCAGGAGCGCGACCTGGAGCGATGCACCGGCGTTCGCGCCGAGCAGAGCCTCGCTCGAGCTGGGTTTCGAGCCCTATTCCTTCGCGACCCTGCACCTGCCGGTCGAGCATTTCCTGATGGTGATGGTGCTCGGCGGGGTGTTCGAGCGGCATCCCCGGCTGCGGTTCGGCGCAATCGAGCTCGGTGCGCACTGGCTGGGCCCTCTGGCCGACAATCTCGATATGTGGGCGACCACGATCTTTGCCCGCCGCATCAAGCGGGTGCTTTCACTGAAGCCCTCGGAATATCTTGCCCGCAATGTCCGCGTCACGCCGCACAACATCGTAGAGCCGGTCGCCGAATTCTTCACACGTTACCCGCGGATCGCGAGCTGTTACTGTTATTCGACCGACTATCCGCATCTGGAAGGCGGCGCGCGCATCAACCGCAAGGCTCACGACATGCTGGCGCCCCTGGGGCAAGAGGTGCTTGAAGGTTACTTCGTCGAGAACGGCAAGTGGCTGCTGCCGGCGCTCGGCTGAGTCGATGATGCCCGCTTTTCCGCTCGCCCATATCAGCTTCGCAGTTGCTGACGAGGCGACACGGCGGGGGTGGGACGCCTTCCTGCGGGAAGTGTTTGCCGCCGATACCCTCTATGAAGTGCTGATGACGCCCGAGGCGCAGCGGCTCAAGCTCGATCGTCAGCAGACGCTTCTCGCGATCGGCAACACGGTTCTTTACGCGGCCGCCCCCGCAGGTCCCGGGCTGCGACCCGATTCGATCATCGGAAACATGCTTCGCGCCAATGCCAGGCCGCATCAGTGGATCGGGATCGCCCTCCGTGTTGATGACCTCGATGTGGCGCGCAGGTGGGTGCGCGAACGGGGCTGGGAGCCACGCTCCTATCCGCTGCTCGAGGATCGCTACTTCCTGGTCGACCGCAATGCGGCGCTCGGGGTGCGGCTCGAATTCCTCACGGGGGATCTCGCCAACGACCCGCGCCTGCGCTCCGACTGGGATCCTTTGCGGTGGCGTGACAGGCACCCGCTCGGGCTCGAGGGCTTGCAGTCGATCGGAATCTCCTGTGACAGCCTCGATGCGGCACGCAAGGTATTCGCCGGCCATCTCGGGTGGCCCGAGATCGCGCGACGCCGAATCGACGGCGCCGAGTGTGCGGCATTTCTGATCGGCGACGCCGTGATCGAGGCGATGCAGGCGGCCGACCCGGACTGCGCCCTCGCCCGCCACGCCCGGCAGACCCAGGGGATCTGGTGCCTCACCTTTCAGGTCCGCGATGTGGCGGCGGCCGCCGAATGCCTCCGCAGCAAGGATCTGCGCCTCGTCGGTGAGACACGGCGGCGGTTCGCCATCGACCCCGATCAGGCATTCGGGCGTTGGCTGTGGTTCACCGACGAAAGAATTCAGGGGTACCCTCCCATCCCGATTCCGCACCTCATGCGCAGTCCGGCGCGACTCGATGGTTGAGGATCGAGCTCTTTGCGCACCTAACCGTTTGTCGGAGGAGTCCGGTATGGATCCACAGATCGTTGCGATGATCCGCGAGATGAAGGACCGCCAGGAAATCTACGATTGCATGATGCGCTATTGCCGCGGCATCGACCGCCTCGACCGCGAGGTCCTGCTTTCCGCCTATCATCCCGACGCGATCGATGACCACGGCACATTCGTCGGTCCGGTCGCCAAGTTTGCCGACCACGTCTTCGATCTGCACTCGACGCATCAGCACCGCACACAACACCACATTACGAACCACCGCTGCGAGATCGACGGCAACGTGGCTCATGCCGAGAGCTATTACATTTTTCGCAGCCTGAACAGGCAGCCCCCGCTTTACACCACCGCGAGCGGCCGCTATATCGACCGACTGGAAAAGCGACAGGGCCGTTGGGGCATTGCGGCGCGTGCATGTCTCGTCGAGATTCGCAACGAATTCTGGGCGCCCACCGGCTTCGAAGGCGATACCGACTACTTGCCGCCGAGCCGTGATCGGCAAGACATCTCGTACCTGAAGCCGCTGAGGGTGGATCGGGCGCGCTTCACTCGGTGAGTGCCGCCATGCGTCCTTGAGCGAATCACCCGTCCGATGCGCTTCCCGATCCGTCCCTCCCGGCCGAGACCGCCTCGGCGCTGCGCGGCTCGCGCATCAGAAGGAGGTACGCCATCCCACCCAGCAGGCTCAAGACCGCGAGCACGGACAGCCCCGGAACATAGCTGCCGGTCGCCTCCTCGGTCTTGGCGATCACGAAGGGAGCCAGCGCTACGAGCGGCAAAAAGGACGTCACGAGCCCGAACGCCCGACCGGCGTTCGTCACGCCGAACTCGGCGGCGGCCGTCGTGGCGAGGAGAGGCCAGAATCCGGCGCTGAGCCCGATGAAGACGGTGCCCAGCCCGATGAATGGCAGGCTCGCTCCCAAGGCGATCAGCACGGAACCCGCGGCACTCGCGAAGGCGAGGCCCACGAGCGGGAGTCGGCTTCCGAATCGATCCGACAGCATCCCGACGGCCAGCGTCGAGGTGAGCAGCGAGAGATTCAGGAGCGCGAGCAGTCCGCCGGCGTCTTCCTCGGACAGCCCATGACTCGCGATGATCGGCGCGAGATTCGGGGCGGTACCCAGCTGGCCCGCGATCAGCACGAGAAATATCGCCACGAGGAGCCAGAAGTTCCGGCGCCTGAGGAAATCCCGCCAGCTCAAGTCCGCGCCCCGGTGAGCGTGATGCAGCGGCGCAGCACCGCCGCTCGTCAAATACGTTGCGCCGTCGCGCTCGGCCGGCCGGTCGCGCAGAACCCAAAAGACGACCGGCAAGACGATGAGGCCGGCGACGAGTCCCCCGATTCGCCAGATCATCCGCCACCCGAGGCCAGGCATCACCGCGGCGATAATGGGCGGGAAAATGATGCCAGGCAGCCCCTGACCGAGCGCCGTCAGTCCGAGCGCAAGCCCGAGGCGACCGGTGAACCACCTGGAAACCACGGCATTCGCGGGGATCAATGCGGCAAAGGCGGCCGCGAAGGAGTTCGGCAGCGCGTAAAGCACCACGATCTGCCAGCTCGCCGTCGCGAAACTCAGGGCCACGCAAAAGAGGGCCATGACCAGAAGGCCGCCGCCGAAGAGATAGCGCGACGGATATCTATCGGCACATACGCCGGCAAGCGGCGCCAGCAGCGCGGTGATCAGTCCAAAGGCAGAGAACCCCAACGTGAAAGTGCTGATGGGGCTGTGCAGCTGCACGGACCAGCCATGCAGGAAGAGCGAGAACGGCCCGACCGTCAGTCCGCTGACGGCCACCTGCGAAAGCACGCAGACGCCGACGATGTTCCATCCGTAATACCACGGTGGGCTGCGGCGCGAGTGCGATGGTGAATCCATGCACCGATTCTACCCCAGCGGGTCCTGGACATTTCCCGCCTTCAGGGCACGCTCAGCCCGGACATGCCTTGCGGATGTCGCCCTGCGTGTCATGTGCCGGGTGAGCAGCAACTGCAGGCATCCTCGGCCTCAGCCGATCGTCGTGAGGCTTTCGTGCGTGGACCGCTCGCACATGCCATAGGCCCGCTGATCGCCCCAGCGAAAGAGCGCCCCTCCCTGCTGCAGATTGAGGCCGCCCATGTCCGGATTGCCGATGCGAAAGGTACCGAGCGCGGTAGTGCCTTCGATGATGGCGCGGCCGAGGTCCGACTCGAGCTCCAGGAGCATCTCGTCCCCCGAGGGCACGATCCGGCGGAGGAACGGCGCGCTCACGATCCGTGCCCGATAGAGCCGCCCGTTCTTGTAGATGACTGCGTCGTTGTAGGAATACTCGCCATCGCCGCCCTCGCGCGGCGGATAGGCGAGGCTGCCGAAGGCACTGCCGTCCGGGAAGACGGCGGAGAGCCAACAGTGGCCGACGAAGCCCTCGAGCCGCCGAATACTCTGGCGATGGATGCGTGTACCCGTGCCCTTGAATGGGTACGTCCTGCCGTCGATCTCGTAGGTCCCGACGGCGCGCAGGTGATGCTCGAAACGATAGCCGAGCCCCATGGCGGCGGCGTTGGCCTTCTCCGTCTCGGTCATGTGGGGATCGAGGCTCGTCTCCTGGACCCAGGCGGGCGTCACCATGGTCATATCGACATGAAGCCTGATGTGCTTCGAGCCGCGCTTGCCGTAACTCCTGTCGATCTGCTCGCGAGCGGTCCCTTCGAGCGCCGTGCCGTCATAGGTCATCGTCCAACGGCGAAAGGGGTCGATGCAACGAAAGGAGAGCGGGCCGGCGCCGATGATCGTCGGGCGCCCCTGCTCATCGATCGGCGATGGCGGGGCGCCACGCGCGGCGCCGTTGAGAGCGCGTCCATCGGGGAAGGTGAAGGCGGCCTGGAGCCGCCGATCGTTCCAGCACCGAGCCTCCGCCTCGATCCCCATGCGCGGAAAGCCGAACGCGCCGCTCTCTTCGAAGAGCCAGACGGAGACGCTCTCGCGCATCTCAGGCTCGGTGGGTTGTGTGGGAAGGACCAGATCCCTCTCGGGAGCCAGCCCGCCGCACAGGTCGTCGATTTTGTCTGTCAAGAAGGTCTCCACGGTCACCCGGCTACTCGGCGGGTATCGCCACTCCGAAGCGCTCGGAATAGAAACGGAAGCGCTCACGCAAGCCTTGCGTGCTGAGGCCAAAGTCAGCCGCATCGTAGCGGTGCTCCCCGTGCTTCTCCCGCGGTGTCGCGGCGCGCCACCGCTCCATCCGCAGACGCGCCTCGCGGGTGAGCTCCTCACCAATGAAATCATAGAGCCGTTGGATCGCACCAAGCGAGTCCTTCTGAAACGGCGTGAAATGAATGTCGAAGAACCGGTGCTCATTGCCCGCATCGCGCATCGCGATCAACCGGCGCATGCCGAGCTCCCAGGTATCGGCGTTGAGCTTGCCGAGATAGCCCCTGTCGATGTCGTTCGAGAAAGGACGCGCCAGCTCGCAATAAAGATCGGCCGAGGAGGGAATCACGGCTGCCACGTCGCGATGCGTCATCCAGAAGCGCGCATCGGGGAACACTCGATCGAGTGCGTCGATGAAGACGATGTTCGAGGGGTTCTTCAGCCTCCAGCGCTTTGGTGGGCAACGCCACTGAAGCAGCTTCAGCACCCGCTTCACGTACCGATAGGTGGGCACGAGGTCGGCCTCGGTGTTGAGCCATTGCGAATAGCTGGGCACCTGTGCCAATGCCTGGAAAAGATGCGTCTTGAAGTCGAGGGCCTGCAGTCCGTGACATTCCGTGGGGGACGTGGCGGAGCTCGGATACATCGCCTGCATCCGCGGGAACGATCTGGCGCGCCGGGCAAGCGACTCGCGCGTCGCCTCGATCCTCGGATCGGAGTGCTCGGTCGCCTTCTCGGGGGGCGGGCATGGCGTGCTCGCTTCCCATGTCCGCAGTACCCGGACGGCGGGATCCTCGCCGAGCAGACACCCCAGGGCCGTCGATCCGGTGCGCGGCAGGCCAAGCCCGATGAGCGGCGCGACGATCTGCTCCTCATCGATCTCGGGGTGGCGCCGGTACCAGTCTTCGACCTGCAGGCGCTGGGAGAGGAAGTGGACGATCTGCCCATCGAGCGCGGCGGCGCCCTGCGCCGACAGACGCGCTTCGGTATCGAGCGCCCGGATCAGGCGCTCGAGCCCCTCGCGGAAGGAATCCTCACCGAGATCCGCGAGCCCGGTGGCACGACTCGCCCGTCGTATCAGCTCGGCAGCCCGGTTCATCTGTGTACGATACGCCCCCATCCCGATACCGGGCCTAGATTCATGTCGATGACCTCTGCGCGTCAATGCCCGGCCCTATTGCCGGGCGGCCATGACTATCAATGCGGGACATGATTTGCCCTGTCCGGAGCGCGCGGATTAGCATTGCCGGGTGACGGTCCGATCCCAGCCCTGCACGACGAGCACCATGCGAATCGAGGCCGCGGCCTCGTTCGGGTTCGGGCATGCGCAGATCATACGCCGCGTCTGGAACGAGCCGATCGACATCCTCGGCGCCTCCAATGAGCATCGCTTGGAGTTCGCGATGCTGCGCGCGGACGCGGCTCGAGGGCGCTTTCCCGAGGCTCCGGGGTTACATCAGTTCGAGAGATTCGGGCAGGTGTTCTTCATTCCCGCCGGCCAGATCGTGCACGCGAAGAGCCAGTGTCGACATCAATATTCGGTCGTCTGCAGCTTTCGACCGGAGGCCGTACAGCGCTTCTTTCACGGCAGTTTCGAATGGACTCACGCGCGTATGAAAGCCAGTCTGGACATCGCCCACCCGGCCCCTCGAGCTCTCCTTGCCAAGCTCGCCGATGAGCTGCGTGTGCCGGGCCTCGCAGGCGCCGCCATGATCGAATCGGTAGCCGGCCAGCTCTACCTCGAGCTCATCCGGTACCTGATGGAAGTCGATGAGCCTCGAGGCACCGGAGGACTCTCCCGCAGGCACCTGCGACTCATCGACGAGCGTGTGGCCCGAGACGGCGCGCCACCCGGCCTGACGGAGCTCGCCGGTCTCTGCGCAATGTCGGTGCGACACCTGACGCGCGCCTTTCGCAGCAGCCGACAACGCTCGATCGGGCATTACATCGCCGAGCAGCGCATGCAGCGGGTCAACCACCTGCTTTCGTCGCGCCTCAGCGTCAAGGCCATCGCGTACAAGATGGGCTTCAGCTCCCCTGCCGCTCTATCGAGCGCGTACCGTCGAGCGATGGGCGAAACGCCGCGCGACTATCTACAACGCATCCGCGGAACGAGCCCGAGGGCTTTGGCGATCCGGGATGCGCCGAGGCCTTCGCCGTGATCGAGCCGGTGAGCGCAGGCGGATTCAACTGGCGGCGGCTTCATCCCTTTGGCATCGAGCTCGACGCCGACCTGTCGGCCCCGCTGTCCGCCGGGCAGGCCGGGCTTTTCATCGAGCTGCTGTGGACGAACGGACTCGTGCTCGCCAGGGGACAATGCCTGTCCATGGCGCGACAGCGGGAGCTCTGCGCTCTGGCGGGCCCTGTGCTGATCCGCACCGGGGAGAGTGGATACCTGTCCACGGAAAGCGGAGCCGCGGCCTCGCTGTCGGAGCTGAGATGGCATTCCGATGCCGCCTACACCGACGCGCCGTTCGACCTCCTTGCGCTGCACGCGCTCGATGTGATCGATGATGCCTCATCGACCTGCTTCCTCAGCGCGGCGGATGCTCTGGCCTCTCTTCCCATGCGGTTGCGCCATCGTATCGAGGGCCGGTACGTCGAAATGATCTCGCCGGCCTACGACGCGATCGCGCTTCGAAGCTGCGATCGGCGCGATCCTGCCGCCCAGAAGCGCGGCACGCGGCCCACCATCCTGCGCAATCCGCATACGGGACGCGACTGTATCTGGCTGAACGAGCTGCAGGCCGCGCGCATCGCCGGCGTGGACTGGGAGGAGAGTCGCGATCTGCTTCACGCGATCTACGACCACATCTACCAGCCAGGCCATGTGCTGGAGCACCACTGGCGCAAGGGGGATATCGTCTTCTGGGACAACATCGGGCTGCAGCACATGCGTGGACCGTTGCACGATTGTGGCAAGCGTGTTCTGCAGCGCGTCATCGTCGGCACCGAGGGTGTCGCTCCCCACATCCAGTCGGGCAGTTGAGCACCGGCGCTTCTCTCATGCGTTGTACACCAGCCGCAATCCAGCCTCACGCCAGCGTGTCTTCACGAGCAGCCCTCTCATGGAATATGTGATCCATGCATCCCGGCAATCGGGGCCGCCGAAGGCGATGTTGGTCGTGACGCGATCATCGGTAGGTGTGACGTCGACCTTTCCGTCCGGCGTCACCGTGGCAATCGCGCCGTACTCACCGATGGTGGCAACGCAGACATTGCCTGCGGCGGTGATCGCGAGGCTGTCCAGGCTCACTTGACCCGGAACGGTGGCGACCAGCCGAGGAATCTGCTCCGATAGGCTTCGATCGAAGGCATAGACGCGTGCCTCGATCGTGTCGGCGACGTAGACGGTACTCATGTCGGGTGAAATGCCGACGCCGTTGTAACTGGTGGCCCGTCCCCTGATCCGCGTGATCGCCGAGCCATCGGGGCGCGCGCAATAAAGCCCCCCGAACTGCTTCCCATTCGTCTCCAACCGCCCGAAATCCGTGAACCAGAGGTTGCCCTCGCAGTCGAACACCAGGTCGTTCGGAGCGCTCAAGGGCCTGCCATCGCAGGCCTCGTAGAGGCGCTCGAAGCGTCCCGTCCCAAGATCGATGCGCTCGATTCGTCCGACCCTGTCCGCTCGAGCGAAGTAATCGGGCCCGACACCGCCGTTATTGCAGACGTAAAGCGCCCCGTCCGGCCCGATCGCCCCGCCATTGGGGCCGTCACCGACCATGCAGATCGTCTCCTTCCGTCCCGCCCAGCATCGCGTGACCCGGCCGCCAAAGGATTCCACGACGATGACCGAGCCGTCGGACATGACGACCGGTCCTTCCGGAAAAGCCAGCCCGTCGGCGAGGATTTCATATTGCATCGGCGGCTCGAAACGCATGCGGCCTCTCCACACGGACGATGCAAGGAGCATACAGCGGGGCGCCGTAATGGCGCCGGATCCGTAGCGGTTCCCACGCAGCATTCCTCGCGATGGCGATTCGGGCGTATGATGCACCAGACACCCGTGACGGGCCCGAATGGGCGAGCTGAGTACCGGAGAGTCAACGATGTTCAAGACGTTCTGGTTTTCCAAACGCAAGCCGGAGATGAGCTGGGAGGATTTTTACACCCATTACGAAACCAGGCATCGGCTGCTTGGCGAAAAGGCGATGGCTGGAGAGGCGATCAGCTATGTCCGCCATTATCTGCACCGCGAGAATCCGGACGCGCCGGAACCGGTATATGACTTCGTGATGGAGTTGTGCTTCCCCGACCGGGAAAGCTTCGAGCGGATGAAAGCGAGGCTGATGGCCGACAAGGAGCTCTCCGCGGCCATCGCGGAGGATGAGGCCAGATTCCTCGACCGCAACTCCATCGTATATTATGTAGTGGAGGACGTGGCGTCGGAGTTGACGCCGCCGCGTGCGCGAAAGCCGCGCCGATCGGCACGCAAACCGACACGCGCCAAGCCGCATCGCACGGCGAGCAAGCGGCCGGGGAAACGCCCGGGAAAGCGCGCTGGAAAACGGCGGGCCTCGAGCCGCTGAGCGTCACCCCTCGGGCGACGGAGCGCATCTGACGATTTTCATCCGGGCCATTCGTTGATCTGGTGCAACGGCATGTTCAAAGCCATCGATCTTTC
>JAKBCR010000426.1 GCA_021807675.1 Pseudomonadota bacterium | reverse complement strand
CGAGCGCTATGCGGACCCGATGACGGATCATGGGATGGTCTCCTGATTTTTCGTGAGCATCTCGGCCGCCCAGTCGACGCCCTTGGCCCGCAGCCAGGCGGCGCCAAAACCGTCGCGGCCGTGTTCGGCGAGGAGGCGTGAGATCGTGGCCTGATCGGTTTTCGACGACGCGGCGGTGAAGGCGAGCGCGACTTCGGAGAGCCCGAGTTCGAAGAGGCGGTTGCCGCGCCGTGACTGGCAGTAATAGTCCCGCTTGGGCGCTGCCCGGCTCAGGATCTCGATCTGCCGATCGTTCAGGCCGAAGCGGCGATAGACGGCGGCGATCTGGGGTTCGAGCGCGCGCTCATTAGGTAGAAAAAGCCGCGTCGGGCAACTTTCGATGATCGCCGGCGCGATCGACGATCCGTCGATATCGGCAAGCGATTGGGTGGCGAAGATGACGCTCGCGTTCTTCTTCCGCAGCGTCTTCAGCCATTCGCGCAACTGCCCGGCGAAGCCGGGGTCGTCGAGGGCGAGCCAGCCCTCGTCGATGATGAGCAAGGTCGGGCGGCCGTCGAGCCGATCCTCGATGCGATGGAAGAGGTAGGCGAGAACCGCGGGCGCCGCGCCGGCGCCGATCAGCCCCTCGGTTTCGAAAGCCTGGACGTCTGCCGCTCCGAGGCGCTCGGTCTCTGCGTCGAGAAGCAGACCCCAGGGTCCGGCAACCGTATAGGGTTGAAGAGCCTGCTTGAGCGCATTCGACTGGAGCAGAACGGAAAGGCCGGTGATCGTCCGCTCCGCCATCGGCGCGGAGGCAAGCGAGGTGAGCGCGGACCATAGGTGTTCCTTCAGCTCGGGCGTAATGGTGACGGCCTCGCGGCCGAGCAGGGCCGCGACCCATTCGGCGGCCCAGGCGCGCTCGCCGGCGTCATCTACGCGCGCTAGCGGCTGGAGTGCGACGGGTTCGACGGCCTCGTCGGCGAGCGCGCCGCCAAGGTCGTGCCAGTCGCCGCCCATCGCCAGCGCCGCTGCGCGGATCGATCCGCCGAAATCGAAGGCGAAGACCTGTGCGCGCGGGTAGCGGCGGAATTGCAAAGCCATCAGCGCCAACAGCACCGATTTGCCGGCGCCGGTCGGTCCGACGATCAGGGTGTGACCGACATCGCCGACATGCAGCGAGAAGCGGAACGGGGTCGAGCCCTCCGTGCGGGCGAAGAAGAGCGGCGGCGCCTGGAAATGCTCATCCCGTTCCGGCCCGGCCCACACCGCCGAGAACGGCATCATGTGGGCGAGATTCATCGTCGAGATCGGCGGCTGACGCACGTTGGCGTAGACATGACCGGGCAGCGATCCGAGCCACGCCTCGATGGCGTTCACCGTCTCGCGCATGCAGGTGAAGTCGCGGCCCTGGATCGCCTTCTCGACCAGACGCAGCCGTTCCTCGGCGGTGCGGGCGTCTTCGTCCCAGACGGTTACGGTTGCCGTGACATAGGCTTCGCCGACCAGATCGGAGCCCAGCTCCTGCAGCGCGGCGTCCGCGTCCAGCGCCTTGTTCGCGGCGTCGGAATCCATCAGCACCGACGCCTCGTTGGTCATGACCTCCTTGAGGATGGCCATGATCGATTTGCGTTTGGCGAACCATTGCCGCCGGATCTTGCCGAGAACCTTGGTCGCGTCCGTCTTGTCGAGGCAGATGGCGCGCGTCGCCCAGCGATAGGGGAACGCCAGGCGGTTGAGGTCGTCGAGCAGCCCCGGCCAGGTCTGCGACGGGAAACCCATGACCGTCAGCGTGCGCAGATGCGCGCCGCCGAGCCGTGGTTCGAGGCCGGCGGTGAGGTCCTCATCGACGAGGATGGCGTCCAGATACATCGGCGTCTCGGGCACGCGGACGCGCTGGCGCCGGGTCGATATGCAGGCGTGCAGGTAGGTCAGGGTCTCGCCGTCATCGAGCCACGCGGCCTCGGGCATGAAGCCCTCGATGAGCGCGAGCACGCGATCGGTGCGGTCGACGAAACCATCCAGCGCCGCGCGCCAATCGGCGCCGGCCTGAGCGCGGTTCTCGTAGAGGAACGCCTCGGCGCGCGCGGAATCGTCGACCGGCGGCAGCCAGAGCAGCGTCAGAAAGTACCGGCTCTCGAAATGCGCGCCTTCCTCCTCGAATTGCGCCCGCCGCTCGGCGTCGACCAATTCCGACACCGGGTCCGGAAAGCGGCTGTTCGGGTAACTGCGAGCGAGGTCGCGCTGCGCCTCGATGAAGATCGCCCAGCCGGAGCCGAGGCGGCGTAACGCGTTGTTGAGCCGCGAGGTGATGGAGACCAGCTCCGCCAGGGTCGAGGAATCGACATCCGGTCCGCGAAACTTCGCGGTGCGCTGAAACGAACCGTCCTTGTTGAGAACGACGCCTTCACGCACGAGCGCCGCCCAGGGCAGGAAGTCGGCGAGGCTCTGCGCGCGGCGACGATATTCGGCGAGGTTCATCATCGCCGCGCCCTCACGCGACCAGGTGCTGGGGGTAGCGCAGATGTCGACGCACCACGTCGACGAAGGCGGCGTCGCGCTTGGCGGCCCAGACTGCGGCGAGATGCCCGAGCAGCCAGAGCGTGGCGCCAACGAGCCA
>JAKBCR010000425.1 GCA_021807675.1 Pseudomonadota bacterium | reverse complement strand
CCCCGAGCAGCCCCTGATAGTCGATGATGAAGCCGAAATCCTTCCCCTCCTCCACCCGGTTCACCCGCGCGATCGCCTGTAGCAGCGTGTGTTCCTTCATCTTCTTGGTGATGTAGAGCACGGTGTTCTTCGGCGCGTCGAAGCCGGTGAGTAGCTTGTCCACGACGATCAGGATTTCGGGATCCTCGCGCCGCTTGAAGCTCTCGATGATACTCTCGTTGTAGCGCCGCTCGTCGCCATAGCGGGCCATCATCCGCTTCCAGAACGCCACCACCTCGTCGGCCGGGCCTTCATCGATGGTCTCGTAGCCTTCCCGCTCGTCAGGACCGGAAATGACGACTTCGCTGGTTACCTCGCCTAATTCGTCAAGGGCACGCTTGTAAGCCAGTGCCGCGCGCTTCGACGGCGCGACGAGCTGCCCCTTGAAACCGGTGCCCTTCCAGGCCTGGGCGAAATGCTGGCTGATATCGAACGCGATGCAGGCGATGGTCTGGCCGGTCTGCGACAGCTCCCGCGCGCGGGCGAATTTCCGCTTGAGGTCCGCCTTCTGCTCGGCGGACAGGTTCGCGCAGGTGCGCTCGAACCAGGCGTCGATCCCCTGGGCGTTTACCTGCTGCTCGACATGCCGGCCTTCATACAGGAGCGGCACGACCGCCTTGTCTTCGACCGCCTGGCGAATGGCATAGACATCGATCACCCCGCCGAACCGCTCGAACGTGCTCTTCTCGGCCTTCATCAGCGGCGTGCCGGTGAAGCCGAGGTAGCAGGCGTTGGGGAACAGCTTGCGCATGCGCGGGTGCAGCGTGCCGTGCTGGGAGCGGTGGCTTTCATCCAGCAGAAGGAACACGTCGGTCGAGCGATCCTCGAAGCCGCGGGCGCGCAGCGCCGTGTCGAATTTGTGGATCAGCGTGGTGACGATCGCCGCACGGTCCTTGCCCAACAGGTCGAGCAGGTGGCGCCCCGATTGGGCCTGCTGCGGGTCGAGGCCGCAGGCGGCGAAAGTCCGGCGGATCTGTTCGTCGAGGTCGATCCGGTCGGTGACCAGCACGACCCGTGGGAGGTCGATCTCGGGGTCAAGCGCCAGCGCGCGGGCCATCATCACCATGGTGAGCGACTTGCCGGAACCCTGGGTGTGCCAGATCACGCCGCCCTGCCGCCTTCCCTCGGCATCCCGTGTCTTGACGCGACGGAGCAGATTGCGCACGGCAAAGAATTGCTGGTAGCGGGCGATCTTCTTCTCCCCGCCATCGAACAGGGTGAAGCGGCGGACGAGGTCGAGCAGGCGATCGGGCCGGCAGAGCGCGAAGAGAACGCGGTCCTGCTCGGTGACGCCACGCCCGCCGCCCGCCTCAGCGGCGGCGAAGGGGGCTTGTTCCTGGGCGAAGCCACCGGCGAAGGTGGCGCGCTTCTGGGTCTCGGTGAGCGGCGTGGCGACGGCGGCGGCAACGTTCTCCTCCCGGTCTTCGCGCTCGCGCCAGAGCGACCAGAATTTCGCCGCGGTGCCGACCGTGCCGTAGCGCGCGGCGTTCTTGTTCGCGGCCAGCAGCACCTGCACGGTGCGGAACAGGCCGGAGATTTCGTCATCCTGCTGGTTGCGCAGATGCTGGGAGATCGCCTGCGCCCAGTCTTCCGACGGCGATTTGCACTCGATCACGGCCAGCGGAATGCCATTGACGAACAGCACGAGGTCGGGGCGACGGGTCTCGTGGGAGCGGCTGCGCTCCACCTCGAACTCGGCGCAGAGATGGAAGACGTTGTTCTCCGGGTGCTCCCAGTCGATGAAGCGAAGCTGGAAGCCGCGGGTCTCGCCCTCCACAGTCTGTTCAAGCGACGTGCCGAGCAGCAGCAGGTCGGTCAGGTCCTCGTTGGTCTTGAGCAGGCCGGAGGCGCGAGGTTCTTTCAGCTTCTCGATGGCGCCGATGATGTTGCCTTCGGTGAAGGGCACTTCCCGCCCCCGAAAACGGATGCGGTTGATGCGGCGAAGCTGGGTGGCAAGGATGTCTTCCAGAAAGACGTTGGACAGCCGCCCACGCCGTTCCCGCTCGGCCTCCGCCTTGGTCAGCAGCGTATAGCCGAGCGCCTGGAGCAGGTGCATGGCCGGCACCTGCGAGAGCGATTTTTCCGAGGCCGCGAACTGGTCCATGTCAGTCGGCCGCCGGGCTGAGATTGGCGGCGGCCTCCGGCACGCGGATTTGTCCGGTGAGGAGCTTTTGCATGAGGCCGGATTTCTGTTTGCTCAGAAGTTCTACACGCTTCACAGAAGCCGCGATCTCGGCAACCGCATGCCGGTGCATTGCCGCTATGGAGGCTCGTGTTCGTTGCGGCGGCATATGCACGGTCATGTTCAAAAAGTCCTCCTTGCCAACATTGAGGAGGCCGTGTGCGCGAGACCCTTCCTTCGCGATCCGCGCGAGCTGCGGGTTCAGAACGCCACTTTCGAACAAGACTTCGAGGTAGTCCGCAATCCCGGGATTTTCCGAACGAGACTTAAAGCAGAAATACAATGATGTTACGGCGCCACGATCGAGTATATTCAGACGTTTTATAGCGCCACAAGGATACCCGTTCGCACGGCTGCGATTATACGCGAACTCACCACG
>JAKBCR010000138.1 GCA_021807675.1 Pseudomonadota bacterium | reverse complement strand
AGGAGCGGCGAGGCGACGGTGTGGCCGAGCTCGGTGGGAGCCCACAGCTGGCAGCCGATGTCGTTCAGTCCCGAGACCCACCTCGTCTACATCCCCTACATGCAGCTCGGCGCGCGGTACATCGCCAACAAGCGGTTGCCGGGCGAGTTCTACATCGGCGGTGTCACGTTGTCCCTGCTCGCCCGCGGTCCGGGTGACGGCCAGGGCGCGCTGCTCGCATGGGATCCGGTGCGCGAGAGCGCCGCATGGCGGGTGCCGCTGCGCACGATCTGGAACGGCGGTACGCTCGCGACCGCGGGGGATCTGGTCTTCCAGGGCGCGGGGGACGGCTTTTTCTCCGCTTACGACGCGGCGACGGGCCGCCGCCTCTGGTGCTTCGATGCCGGCCTCGGGATCATCGCCGCGCCGATGACGTATTCGGTCGGCGGCAGGCAGTTCGTGAGCGTGCTGGTCGGCTACGGCGGCTCGGCCGCGATCGCCAGCCAGTTCATGAACGTCGGTTGGAGGTTTCATCAGCCGCGGTGGCTGCTCACCTTCGCACTCGGTGGCCGGGCGAAGCTGCCATCCTCGCCGCCGCCGGATACGCGCGTGAAGGCGGTCGATGTTCCCTCTTACCGGCCGAGGCCGGGGGAGGTCGCTGCCGGCCGCGGCCTCTACTCAAACTGCGCGATCTGTCACGGCCGCGATCTCGTCGGGGCCGGCGGGCCGGCACCCGATCTGCGCGCGTCCCAAGTGGCCGCGAATCCCGATAGCCTGTGGACGGTCTTGCACGATGGCGCGCTGCTGCCGAAGGGCATGCCGCGTTTCCAGACGCTCACCCGTGCACAGGTGATGGATATTTACGCCTACATCAGAGCCGGGGCGCTCGCGGCTGCGCGATCATCCAAAGCGGGCCCTTAGCGCCGGCGGAAATCAAGTCGCAGGTAAGCCTTCGCTCCGCTCAGGATTCCACATCTGAGTCGCGATCCTGCTTGAAGTTCGGTCGACGCAAGTAGCGAGCTCGATGTGACTATCTGTGGAAAAGACCAAGGTTCCGGGCGAAAGCGACAGCTCTGGCTTCATCTGTCCGCGCCTTTCGTTGGGGCGCAGCAGACCATCGGGCGAATAGATTGCGCCCGTATACGTCTCGAACATTGCCGTCGCTCCTCGCACGAACATGTGCGCCTCCTTCGTGGTCGATCCCGTCGGGCTGGAGATGATCGCAAGGATCGGTCCGCAGCAAGTGATGTGGTCGGCCGATTATCCGCACCCCGCAGGCTCGTTCGGCTATTCGCGAACCCCGCTCAACCACGTCGTCAAAGCCGTGGGGCATGCGAATGCGCCGGCGGTGGTCGGTGGCAACATTGCGCGTTATCTGAAGCTCTGGTCGGCTCGGTGCGCCGCGGGACAGCGATGCGATCGGGGCTCGGTGGGACCGGCCTTGGGCACAACTCAATCTCGCGCTTGACGCGGACGGGCAGGGCTAATATCGTGACGAGCAGATAGCGAGCCTCTTCGCAAGAGGGGTATACCCGCTCCCGCGCGCCGGGCATCACGAACGAGCGAGAGAGTCGTGCCGCAAACCTTTCAAAAGCTCGCCTCGGGGATTTATCTCGAAGGACTGACCGTCGATCAGGGCCGCAACGTCCTCTGGTACAGCGACGTCATCGGCGGCGGGATTCACGGGGTCACTCCGGAGGGCAAGCCAGTGACCTCCTTCAACCACGGCCGGATGTGGACCGGCGGCATCATGATGAACGAGGACGGCTCGGTGCTGTCGACCGGCCAGGGCGGGATCATGTGGAACAATCCGGATACCGGCAAGTCCGGATGGCTTCTCGACCGGCTCGATGGCCAGCCGATCAATGGCATCAACGAGATGGCTCCCGACGGGTCCGGCGGCATTTTCTTCGGCACCATTGACATCGAGAACGTGATCAAGGGTCAAGCCACGCGCCCGAGCGCGATGTACCGCCTCAGCGCTTCCCGCGAGGTCGTCAAGCTGGCGGACGGTGTCCACTTCCCGAATGGAATCGCATTCGATCCGACGCGGCGCCGGCTCTACTGCAACGACACGTTCGCTTGCACGTGGGCGTTCGATGTAACCCCCGCGCTGACGCCGGAAAACCAGCAGAAGTTTCTCGACAAGGATGACGCGGATGGCATGGCCCTCGATGCCGAGGGCAACGTTTGGATCACCGGCTTCCGGTCGAGCTATCTGATGCGTCTGAAGCCCGACGGGACACAGCTGCCGCGGGTCGAGACCCCCGCTGGCTCGATCACTCAGGTCCGCTTCGGTGGGCCGGATATGCGCGACCTCTATTTCAACTCAGTTCCCGCGGACGGCGGCGACAGCCTGAAGGACGGCGTGCCACTCACTGCGAAGAACTCGTTCCTGTTCCGAGGGCGATCCGAGGCACCGGGCATGCCCATTCAGCCCTCGCGCTTCAAACTTGCGTAAGCAAACGTTGACTTTAGGAGAGATTCAAGTGGGTTCGACATCGAAGCAGCTGGCGGGGAAGGTAGCCATAGTCACAGGGGCGGGCCAGGGCATCGGGGAGGCCATTGCTCGGGCGTACGCGCGCGAGGGGGCGAAGGTGGTCATCACGGGCCGCACGATGAGCAAGCTCGAGGATGTCGCCGGAAAGGTCCGCGGCGAGGGCGGCGAGGTGCTGCCGCTGGAGGCCTTGGCGGGGAACAAGGAGCACGCCGAGAAGACGGTTCGCGAGGCTGTCTCGCGCTGGGGGCGGGTCGATGTGCTCGTGAACAATGCCCACACGTTCACCGACTTCCTGCCGCTCGAAGATGCGAAGATGGAAGACCATTGCATGATCGATCTGCAGTCGGCCTTCATCGGCTCGCTGCAGTTGATGCAGCTGTGCTTCCCGCACATGAAGGAACAGGGTGGCGGCTCGATCATCAATATGGGCTCGAGCTATGGCATTCGCTGCGAGCCGGGTTTCCTCGCCTATGCCGCGAGCAAGGAGGCGATCCGCGCCTTGACGCGCACGGCGGCGCGGGAGTGGGGCAAGCAGAAAATCCGGGTGAACACGATTCTGCCCTCCGCGCTATCACCCAAGGCGCGCTGGTACCTGGAGCAGAGCAAGACCTACGACCTCGAGCTCTCGAAGGTGGCCATGGGCTATTTCGGCACCTCGGAGGACATCGCGCCCACCGCGCTCTTCCTGGCAAGCGATGCCTCGAGCTACGTCACCGGTCAAACCATCGGCGTCGATGGCGGCGCTACGATGTTCTGAGTCACCCGATCGGCGAGTCTCAGGAACGGAATGCTTCGACAATGACCGCACCCAGAAAGGCTGCGCTGGTCACCGGAGGGGGCGCGGGCATCGGCAAGGCGACGTGTCTGCGCCTGGCGAGGGAGGGACGGGCCATTGGTGTTCTTGGAATCGATCCCGAGAACACCGCCGCCGTCGCGAGTGCGATCAACGAGGCGGGCGGCCAAGCCATTGCCGTGCAGGCCGATGTGTCGAGCCGTGCCCAGGTCGAGTGCGGGATCGCGAAGGTGCGCCAGGCGCTCGGCCCGATCACCGTGCTCATCAACAATGCCGGAACGGAAGATTTCTGCGCCTTTCCGGAGATAAGCGAAGCGGTATGGGACCGGCTGTTCGATGTCAATCTCAAGGGCATGTATCACGTCACGCAGCTCGTGCTCCCCGACATGATTGCCGAAGGCTGGGGGCGGATCGTCAATGTGTCGGCGCTCGGTGCCCAGAGTGGCGCGCCGAATATGGTGCATTACACCGCGACCAAGGGCGGCGTGATCGCCATGACGCGGTCGCTCGCGATCGAGCTCGGACCGAAAGGCATCACGGTCAACTCCGTATCTCCCGGCTTCATCGACACGCCCATGGCGCGCCGCGCAATTGAAGGGAATCTGTTCCCCGTACCCTACGAGCAGATCTTGGCGAGCTACCCGATACCTCGCATCGGCCGGCCCGAAGACGTTGCGGCCGCATGCGCTTTTTTCGCGTCGGACGATGCCGGCTACGTTACGGGTCAGCTCCTTGGCGTCAATGGTGGCGCGGCGGTCTAGGATGCCGGGCATGCTGCCATCGGTCCCGTTCAGCGACGCGTGATCCCGAGGTAGGCGCATCGCGCAGAGGTTTTACGTATGAAGTTCGGTTTTCTGGTCAATCGGAAATTCATCGACCGCAGCTCGGCCGATCCTTATCGGAGGATCTACGAGTTCGTGAGCGAGATGGAGGATCTGGGCTACGAGATCCTCTATGTCGGCCATCATCGCTTCTCTCCGACGACCGCCTTTGGTGGCGATGTCGCCTCCGAGCCCTCGGCTCCGCTTACCATGCTCTCGGCCATGCTGGCGCGATCGCGCAGCATGAAGATGTGCACCAACATCATGCTCCTTCCGGCAAATCACCCGCTGGATGTCGCCGAGCAGATCAATACCCTCAACGAGCTCTCGAGCAACCGGTTCATCCTGGGCGCGGGTATCGGCTACAAGCCCGACGAGTACGAGAACACGGGATGGAGCTTCAAGACACGGGCCAAGCGGCTCGAGGAATGTCTCGAGATTCTCCGGCTCGCGCTCTCCGGTGAGGAGTTCTCTTACGAGGGCAAGCATTTCCGGATACCGCCCTGCCGGATTGTTCCGCCACCGCTCAACGGGTTCATTCCGCCGCTCTGGGTGGGCGCCGTCAGCGAGCCGGCGATGCAGCGCGCGGGCCGGCTGGGCGATGGTTGGCTCATCAGCTTCGCGGAGCATCTGGTGGAGCTGCAGGACAAAATCCGCCGTTACAAGGCCATCGCCTCCGAGCACGGCCGTCCCTCGGCGGTATGCCTGATGCGCGACCTGCATATCGCGCCGACCAAGAGCGCGATCGATCCCAACTGGCTGCGCAATGTGATCAAGGTCTGGCAGGCCTATGACGATCTGGGATCGAAGGCCGATCGGGATCCGCTGTCTCAAGAGGTGATGTTCGGGGGCCGTGCGGTCACGCTCGAGGAATTCAGGCCTAACCGGGCCATCGTGGGCGATCCGGACGATTGCGCGCGAGAGATGCAGCGCATCAAGGACCTGATCAACCCGGATTACCTGCTCATGACCCCGACGGGCGTGCCCGATCCCGAGCAGCAGATCAGGGAATTGCGACTCTTCGCCAGGACGGTGATGCCGCATTTCAGAAGCTGAGCTTTCGCGGCTCGCGAGGATCTCCCAGTCATGGCGATTGCAGACGTATCCGATGTGCCCGTTTCCCAGCTTCTCTCGCTCGCCGGCAGGCGTGCCGTCGTCACCGGAGGGGCGCAAGGCCTGGGTAAGGCCATTGCGCGCCGACTTGCCGAGGCCGGAGCGTCGGTCCTGATCGGCGATCTGAAGGAGGAACTTGCCCGCGAGACGGCGGATGAGCTGAGCCGCCGGTATGGCGTGCGGGTGATCTCGACGCGTCTCGACGTCGCCGACAGCACTTCGGTGCGCGCTGCGGCCGATCTTTGCGTCGGGACGCTGGGCGGTCTCGATATCTGGGTGAGCAATGCCGGCGTCTATCCGAACATTCCCCTCCTGGAGATGACGGACGACACGTGGAACAAGGTGATGGAGGTGAATCTGCGCGGAGCCTTTGCGGGCGCGCGCGAGGCCGCCCGACGGATGATCGCGGCGGGGCGCGGCGGTGTGATCATCAATGTCGTCTCCACCGCAGGGTTCAGGGGCGTGGCGCCGGGGGTCGCCGCTTATGTGGCATCGAAGCACGGCGTGCGGGGCCTGACCCGGCAGCTGGCCATCGAGCTTGCGCCGCATGACATTCGGGTGCTGGGTGTCGCGCCGACATTCTGCACGACCGAAGGAAACATGGCTGCGCTGGCGGAGCTTTCCCAGAGGGTGGGCGTCGAGATCCCCGCCACCTTGAGTTCCCGGCTCGGTCGCGTCGGTGTCCCCGATGACATCGGCCGCGTGGCGCTGTTTTGCGCCTCCGACATGTCCATGTTCATGACTGGGAGCACGCTGCTTGCGGACGCCGGCGAGACGAGTTGAGAGGTATTGCGGGACTCGCGCCGAAGGATTCGTCCGGTGCATCACGATTGGGATGGTCGTACCGACCGGCCCCGCACCCTGGCGAGGCTCGGCAGCACAATGATCGCGAGCTGAAAAAGGCCGGGTCGGCGCCTGCTCAATGCGGCGCCAGGCGTTCCGCCGCGAGCTTGCGCAATTCCGCCGTTTTGACCTTGGCGCTGCCTGTCTGCCCGAAATCCCTCTCCGCGAGGAAGAGCACGCGGCGCGGCACCTTGAAGCTCGCAAGATGCTTGCGGGCAAACGCCTGAATCGCCGCTTCATCGAGCGCCGCGCCGTCATGCGGCAGCACGCACGACACGACGAGCTCCCCGAGCAATTCATCGGGAACACCCACCGTCTGCGAGAGCTTCACCCCCGGGAACTGCCGCAGGAGTGTGTCGACCTCGAGGGGCGAGACATTGGCGCCTCCGGTCTTGATGATATCGTTGAGCCGGCCTTCCCAGTACACCCGGCCGTCCTCGTCGACGTACCCTCCATCGCCGGTGCGGTAATAGCCCTCGGCGTCCAACGTCTCATCGAGCGGCGTGCCAACGTAGCCGAGCATCAAGGTCGTACCCTTGACGGCGAGCTCACCCCGCGTGCCCGTCGGAAGAGTCTCTCCGGAGAAAGGATCGACGACTTTGATCGTCATGCCGGGAAGCGGGAATCCATGGGCGCCCTTCAGGAGCTCCTCGGGTGTACCCGCGGGATAAGCCGAGCTCAGGGTGAATGTCTCGCTGCTGCCGTAGATGCGCGTGGGCTCCTGCCAATCGACCTTCACAGTCGGGTGCTTGGCGAGCGGACTCTCGGCCGCGACATACCGCATGGCCGAGAGATCCACACTGCTGAAGTTGCGCGCCGCCACGAGCTGCGCCCACTGGTGCGGCCAGCCCATGGGGCAATTGACCCGCTCAGCCTCCATGAGAGCCAGGGCTTGCTCCGGCTGGAAGGTCGACTGCAGCACCAACGTGCCGCCGACGCTGAGCGCCCCGCCGATTCCCATGCCGAACGGGGCCGACCAGAAGAAGCCATTGGCAACCCAGCAGCGCACGTCCTCGCCGAGGCCGAAGATCCGGGGCCAGCGCCAAAGCTGGATGGCGATGCCTCGCTGCGCATTGAGGACGCCCTTGGGCTTGCCGGTGGTGCCGGAGGAGAAGAAGAGGGCTGCCGGATCAGCCGGCATGACGGTGGCCGCGCGCGCCTCCACGAGGGAATCCGCAATTCCGTTGCCGCGCGTCAAGAAGGCAGCCCATGGCTCGACGGTACCGACCGGCGCACCGAGATCGAGGGCTACGGTATGGCGAAGATACGGATATCTCGGCGACGCGAGCCCTCCGGCGGTCCCTCGCGCAACTTCCGGTGCGAGCGTCAGAACCATCTCGAGAAAATCCTTCTTGAGCACGCGGGGCTCGAATAGAAGGACCGAGGCGGCCGAGGCGGTCAGAAGCGAGGCGAGCTCGGCTGACGTAGAGAATGTGCTGAGGGGAGCGGCGATTCCGCCGGCGAGCGCGGTGCCAAAGAAGGCAGAGAGGAATTCGGGGCGGTTGGTCGTCAGGATGGCGACCCGGGTGCCCTTGCCGACGCCGCAAGCGATCAGCGCGCGCGCAACCTCCGTGGCCCGCGTCCGGAGGTCCGTGTAGCTCCAGCGCAGCGGCGGCTGCACCACCGCCTCGCGGGGGCCGAACTTGTGCGTGACCTCACGAAGCCATCCGGGCAGTGTCAGGGCTCCGAGTCCTGGCTCCTCTTCGAGCGGAATGCCGTGGACGAGTGACAGCGATCTATCGGGAACGCGGGCGTAACCGCTCGCCGGCGACGCAGTGTGCGCAACTGGGCTCACGAAGCCCAACGCCAGAAGCCGTTGTTGTGGAGCGGGTCCTTCAGGCTCCAAGGCGTCATCGGCCCGCCCCTGTGGCTTTGGCGATCACCAGTCAAATCTCTCGCATGGGTGCCGCGGCCCAGTACAGCCTGGGCAGGGCGTGCCCAAGTCTATGCTGCCGTGAACTCGATGTGCAGATCGGAGAGGCTGCGAAAGGTGTACGTCGGCTCGAAGCGATAGACGCGGGCGCTCGGCGGCCCGTGATGCCTCTCCGAGATGCGGATTTCGACCGTGCGAGCCAGCAGGCGCTCGATCGCCACCCGTGACTCGAGTCGGCCGAGGGGGGCGCCGACACAGGCGTGAGCGCCGCGGCTGAAGCCCATGTGCTCCCGCAGCCGCGGCCGATCGATGTTGAACTCCTGCGGATTCTCGAAGCGCGCCGGGTCATTGTCGGCAGCCGTCAGGCAAACTGTGACGATCGTGCCCGCCGCAACATCGACACCGCCGATGCGGGTGTTTTTGCGCGCCAGGCGGTAGACGACTTTGACCGGTGGATCGTAGCGTAGCACCTCCTCGAGAAAATCGGCGATGCGCCCGGGATCCTTGCGCAGACGCGCCTGCAGCTCGGGCTTTTCCCCCAGGACCTTCACGGCCATGGCGATGAGGCGGGAGGTGGTGTCCTGTCCCGCCCCGAATATGAACCTGGCGAGGTTCGACACCACCTCGAAATCGTGGAGCGAGCCGTCGGAGCGGCGGGCGTTGGCCAGATCGGACAGAAGATCGGTGCCCGGGCGCTCGCGGCGCTCGCGCAGATACTGATCGAAGCGGGGCTTGAGGAAGACGAGGGGATCCGGTCCGATCTTGTGCGGCGCATCGCCTGCGATCTGGCTCGGAGGTGCGCCGATCAGCTGCAGCAGCTCGGCTCTGTCCGCCTCGGGTATCCCCATGAGGTCGGAGATTGCGTACGTCGTCGTCGCATGCGCGAAATCAGGCACGACGTTGCAGTACCCGCGCCCGATGAAGCGGTCGATGAGCCGGTCGACCAGGCCATACAGGTAGTCCTCGTTCTGCTTGATACGCTTGAAGTTGAGCAGACTGACGACGAGCCCCCGGTATTCGGCGTGCTTGGCGCCATCGAAGGTCGCGAGGTGCGCCGACCAGGGCAGCGCGCTCCGATGGGCTTCGAGCTGCTCGCTGATGTCCTCGCCATGCGGCTCGAAAGGCAGCGGCGGAATGGGTCCTATTACGGAGACCGCCGAGGAGAAGGTGTCGTCCCGGCGATTGAGGACCTCGGTGGCGGCATCGTAGCCTGTCACCATCAAAGTACCGTGGTAGCGCTCCTTCGCCACGGGGCACTGGGAGCGCATCTGGTCGAAGTAGCGCTTCGGATCAGAGATGACCGAGGAATCGCCAAAGAAGTCCGGCAGCGTTTCTGTCATGTTTCTCTCGGCAGTGCTGGCGCCCTTGGGGTGTGTCGCAGGTAGGCAGTCCGCCGCGGGCGGCGTACCTGTTCGACTGTTCGTCATGATATTAGCAGCTGCGAATCCTGACGGTCAATGAAACGGCCTATTGTAGTACTCTATCCCTCTGTGTCTCTCAGGACAGGGCCCTGGTGAGGAAGTGATCTGGGCGCTGGTGCAGGGGCAAGCGTCCTGGCGCACGGTTCCATTTTGGAGATGCTGACATGCGAGTGAGCACTGGACCCGGTCCCGAGACGGCGCGCACGCGCGGTCTCTTCGGCGAGTTGAAGCTGGCCCCGCGAATCGGTACGGAAATCACGATAGGCCTCGAGAGCCTCCTGGATGGCCGCTGCGCCGCAGAGCTGCGTGGGATTCTGGAAAAACGCGGTGTGCTGATCTTCCGAGGGCTGAATCTGGAGGATAGTCAGCAGCTGGCGTTTGCCAGGACCATCGGAACGGTGCGGCTCGGTGACCTCGAGAAGCGGACGGAAGACGGGAAGATCGTCAAGCAGCACGAATCTGAGGACGGCATCTTCAAGGTGACATTCGATGTGAAGGAGAATCCCACCTATGCGCAGTATCTGGTGGGCACTTTCTGCTGGCACATGGATGGGACCTGGGAGGAAGTGCCACCGCTCGGTGCGATTCTGACGCCCCGGGTGCTGTCGCCGGAGGGCGGACAGACCGAGTTCGCCAGCACCTACGCGGCATACGAGGACCTCCCCGCTGCGGAGAAGGCCAGGCTCGAAAAATTGACGGTGACGCATACGATGGAAGCCAATTACGGTTCCGTCGTTCCGAACCCTACGGCGGATCAGGTCAAGGACTGGCGCAGCTATCCGGTGCGCAGGCATCCTCTGGTTTGGACTCACCGCTCGGGCCGTAAGTCACTCGTCCTCAGCTCCTCGGCCGCATCTATCGATGGTCTCGGCCAGGGGGAGAGCGATGAGTTGCTGAGGCGTCTCTGGCAATGGGTCACGCGTCCGCAGTACGTCTACCGCCATCAATGGAAGATGGGAGACATGCTCGTCTGGGACAATACGGGAACGATGCACCGCGTGCTCCCCTATGACCGGACCTGCGGACGGCGATTGCATCGTGTGAGTCTCGTTGGCGAGGAGTCCATCCGGGCCTGAGTCGGTGGCCGGCCGCAGTTTCAGTCGAGATCTGAGCCATGACGGAAATCGCAGGAAAGGCTGCCGTGGTGACCGGCGGCGGCAGTGGGGTCGGGCGGGCGGTAGCGCATGCGTTGGCGGCCGGGGGAGCTCGGATCGTCGTCGCCGACATCCTCAAGGCAAATGCCGAAGCGACAGCGGCGAGTATTCGCGCCCAGGGTGGCGTCGCCATCGCGGCACTTTGCGACGTTTCCGAGCGGGCCGCGGTGCGGGCGCTCAAGATCAAAGCGAACGAAGCGTTCGGGCCGATCCTCATAGCCATTCCGAATGCCGGCGCCACCTCTTTCAAGCCGATGGACGGCCTTTCGGATGACGAGATCGACTGGGTCGTGCAGGTGAATTTCATGGGTGTCATGAACTTCATCCAGTGCTTCCTCCCGGACATGATCGCGGCGGGCGAGGGCCATATCGTCGCGTCGGCCTCGATTGCCGGGCTCGTCCCGGACCTCGTGCCCGCGCACGTGCCGTATTCGGGCGCCAAAGCCGGGGTGATCGGCATGATGTTGAATCTACGCCGCGAGCTCGAAGGCACGGGCGTGCAATCCACCGTGTTCTGCGTCGCGAGCGTCGATTCGGGGATGAGGGCCAACAACTCGAAATACCGCCCGGCGCGGTTCGGCGGTCCGTATGAGGAAGAGGTGGTGGTGCCGCAAAACTTCAAGCGCGGCCATGCCAGGCCGCCCGAGGAAGTTGCGCCCATGGTCATCAATGCCATTCGCAGGAACCGGCCGATGCTGGTGAGCGACCCCGATTACCGCAAGGCCTTCATGGAGCGGTACCTGCCCCTCGTGCTTCAGGCCTTCGATGATGTCGACGCCTATTATGCTCGGACGAACGCGGGGTAGTGCTGGAGGGATGGCCTGGGGTCCTCTATAAGGCCATGCGGAGAATCAGCTCGGTAGGTAATCGTGTGCCGGGTGTGTGGCCGCCCAGGCGACACGCCACGCTGCGGAGCGGCGTCGGCCGCCATTACCCGGAGTTGAGTTCTCCAGTCTCGGCCGGATATTTGCACATACGCCCTCAGGGACGTCGGA
>JAKBCR010000137.1 GCA_021807675.1 Pseudomonadota bacterium | reverse complement strand
GGCGCCAAACAGGGCGAGCACGGCGCCAAAGACGATGGCGATGGGTTCATAGAACGAGCGGAACTCGACCACAAGCACCGTGAACACGAGCAAGATTGCGGCAATCAGCACCACGAGCAGGTTGCGGAACGACTGCTGCTGCAGCTGATAGAGGCCACCGTACTCGACCGTGCCGGGCGGCAGCCAGCTGTCGCGGCTCAATTTGGCCTTCACCTCGCGCATTGCGGTACCAAGATCCACGCCTTCCAGCCGCGCCGAAACGATATCGTCCTGGCGCAGGTCGTCGCGGTTCAATTCCACCTCATCGGGTGCCGCTGCGACTGTGGCGACCTGACTGAGGCGCACGATCGCACCCGCGGGCGTCCGCAGCGGCAGATCGCGAAGGGCCGTAAGGCGGTCGACACTCGTTGGATCGTCCAGCACTCGAATGCCCAATAGGCGGTCCCCCTCGAGGATGTAGGACGACACGTCACCGAGCATCGCGTTCTTCACCGAGGCCGCAAGGGCCTTCGTACTCAGCCCAAAACGTGCGGCCTCAGCCCGCCGTACCCGCAGGTCGATTGCAGGTCCGCTGACCGTCAGGCCGTCGAAAGTGTCGACGAGACCCGGGATTGTCGCGATCTGCGCCCGAACCCGCGGCGCAGTCTTCTCCAGCCAGGCGAGATCGGGCGAGAACAGCTTGATCTCCACCGGATAGGGCGCGAGCTGCAGGTCGCCGACCAGGTCGCTGAGGAGCCCCTTGACGTCCCAGCGCACCATCGGGAAGCGCTGGTCCAACTCGCGGCGGATATGATCTATGACCTGGTCCGTAGAGTGCGTTCGGTCAGGCTTGAGCATGACCAGATAGCTGCCGAAGTTCGGCTCATTCAGCTTCGGTCCGAGCTGCACCCCGAGCTCACGCGAATAGCTTTGCACGTCCGGGTCGGCACGGATGATCCGCTCGGCCTCATCGAGCTCGCGCGAAGTCTCGGCGAGGCTCGCCCCAGGAAGCGCTGCGTAGTCGATATTGAAGCCGCCCTCGTCGAAGTCCGGCAGGAAGTTGGTCTGCAAGTGCCCGTAGACGAGCACTGCGCTGAGCATGATCAGCCCACACGCCAGAAAGGTGGCCGCGACATGGCGCAACGCCCAGCGCGCAGCACCCTCGTAGAGCCGCAGGATGCGCGTGAGGAGGAAACCGCCTTCCCCCACGGCAGCAGCACGACCCCGGATGATCCACGCAGCGAGCGAAGGAGTGAGCGTCAGCGCGAGGAGCAGCGAGACAACGAGTGCCACGACCATCGCGAGCCCCAGCGCGCGAAAGAACACGCCCGCGAGACCGCTCAGATAGGCAAGCGGAAAGAAGACCACCACTGGCGTCAGGGTCGAGCCAATCAGCCCGGTCAGGATCTCGCCCATGGCCCCGTGGATGGCATCCAGCCGCGGACCTCCGGAGGCGATACGATGACACATCGCCTCCACAACCACGATGGCATCGTCGATGATGAGCCCGATGGAGGCCGCGATGCCTCCGAGCGTCATCATGTTGAAGCTCAATCCGCTGATCTTCATTGCCACGAACGTGACCAGCACGCAGATCGGAATCGTGACGGCTGCCGTCCAGACGCTACCCCAATTCTTGAGGAAAGCGTACAGAATAAAGATGGACAGAATGAGTCCGAATATCACCGCCTCCCATACATTGTCAATGGACTCGTGTACGAAGGCGGCCTGGTTGTAGTAGAAGGCGAGATGCATATCGGGCGGCAGCTGTCGATGCAGCTGCCGCAATGCGGTCTTCAGGCCCGCGGCGATCGACAGGATACTCGCGTGCGAATGCATCTCGATCTGCAGAAGCACCGCGGGACGGCCCTGGGCGGTGACGCTCGTGTAGGCCGGTGCAGCCCCAGGCACGACGCGGGCCACATCCTCGATCCGGATCGGGTGGCCATCCCGCACCACGATGACGATGTCGTCAATATCGTGTGCGGAATGCACACGCCCGTCGACAGTCGTCAGGTAGAGCCGGTAGTCCCGCACCAGGAGGCCTGCGGGAGCGACCATATTGTCTCGCTCGAGTGCGGCGGTCACGTCCTGCAATGCCAGGTGGGCGGCCTGCAGCTTGAGTGGATCGACGACGACGTGGTACTCGGGAACCCGGCCCCCGACGACGTCCACGCGGGAAATACCGGGAATCTGCAGGAAGAGCGGCTTTATGATGTACGTGGCGGTATTCCACAGCTCCGTCTGGCTGTGAGCGGTCGCCGTCAGGCTGATGCCGATGACCGGGTCGCTCATCGAAAATCCGACGCGCGAGACATCGGTCACGGCGGTGGTGGGCAATTCGCTGCGAATCTCGGAAAGCCGCCCCATCACGTAGAGCTCGGCGTGCTGCATGTCCGTGTTCCACGGAAACTCCACGTTGATGAGGGCCGAGCCGCGCGTCGTGGTGGACAATACCGAGGTGACGCCTGGAATGCCTTTGAGCGATTCCTCGATGGGGCGCGTCACCCTCGCCATCATCTCGTTGGCAGGCATGATGCCGTTGCCGACCTCCACGACGATGCGCGGGAAGAAGGTCACCGGAAACACCGACGATGGAATAGTCAACGCCGAATACACGCCTGCGAAACAGAGAAGTACCGCGATGAAAGTGATTGCGAGCGCGTGCCGGGTCGTGAACCGGCCCAAACGGGAAGGACGGTGGCTCATGGCGCCGGAGGCGGCACGGATACCCTAGCGCCCGATGGTCGCCCAGGCTCGTTGACGATCCGGATCCGGGTTCGTCGGGGCAGCCCGAAAGCGCCTACTGTGACCACTGGGGTACCGGCCTTCAGTTCCGTCCCGGAGACTTCGATCCAGCCGTCCTCCCGCAATCCAGTCGTGACGGGCATTCGGATGGCCTCATCGCCCCGCACGACCGAGAGGACGCTGTGACCGGCAAGATCACTCACCACGCTGTCGGCGGGCGCAACCAAGCTGTGCCTGTGCGTGGCCGTGACAGTGCGCACCCGGACGTACTGACCGGGCCGCAATGGGCTGCCCGGAGGCAGCGGCGCCCAGGTGGTCACAGCCCCATCGCTTCGGTTTACCGTAGGGCTGATATAGCGCAACTGCGTCGTCAGGCGTGGAGTACCCAGGACCTGCAGCGGCTCACCGAGCTGGAGCGCGGTTGCCTGGGCCTGCGGAATGTCTACCTGCACCACCAACCGGCGGAGGTCCATGACCTCGGCGAGCACGGCGCTCGTGCTCACGGCACTGCCCGGCTTGACGTTGACCGCAACAACAGTACCGGAGAGTGGCGCCGTTACGCGCAGCAGGGCAAGCTGTGCTTCGGCGCCCTGCAAGGCTTTGCGCGAGGTATTGTTTGCGGCATAGAGCTTCCGTTGCCGGGCGACTTCCTGCGCTGCATAAGCCTCGGTCATCGCATCCGAATTCAAGTCCATCAGCAGCTGGCCGCGCCGCACCCTCTGGCCGGCCACAACATCGACATTCGTGACGACACCGGTCACAGGCGCAGCAATCGCGGCCGCCGCCGCGGGGTGCTGCGAGGTGGCGGGTGCCGCCTCGACCACGCCATATCCGTCCACGTATCGATGTACCGTCATGCGCTTGAGCGTGCCGATCTGGACGCTGATCAGGCTCGAGAGTGCACGGTCCCGGTCGGCCGCGGAATCATTTCCTCGCGACCCGAGGAGCACGTAGGCGCCGAGACCGAGAGCGAGGACACCTGCGACAACGAGTGCGATCGATTTCATTCTTTCCCGGGGGTAATCGGCCTTGACCAGCGTTGAGCGCTGAGGCGCGGCACTGAGCGAGCCTCGCCGCTCGAGCTTCAGTATAAGCAGGATCCCCCCATTGCTCCATCGGTTGATGGCCAGAAGACCCGAAGATCCAATCCACGCCCCTCACCCGCCACCCCTGTTAGCTTCAGCCCTTCTCTAACGTCGAATCACACTCGCTGCAAATCTCAGCCTCGACCTTCGACCCAAACCGGTCAGCGAAGCCCACAGACCGCACGGGTCGCGAGGAAGCGGGCGTTCGAATGGCCGCTGTGCGCCTCCCCCCGGGCAGGATGCGCTGGCGTCTGGACATTTGTCCATCTAGAATAGACATATGACCAGCGCACTCTTCAAGTCCTACCCGCTCGAGAATGACCTCGCGATGGCCGCGCTCATCCTCGCCGGCCTGCCCGCGGCGGTGCTGAGACGCGTGGGTGCGTTCCTCGGTCTCAGACCGGCAAGGGTTGGCTCGATCGTCAATATTAACGAGAAGACGCTTGAACGACGTCTCAAGGCACATGCGCGGCTCAAGCCCGATGAGTCCGAGCGCGTCGCGCGCCTCATGCGAATCATCTCGCTTGCGACATCGGTCTTCGAAAGCGAAGAACACACACGAGAGTGGTTGAAACGACCCCTACGCGCGCTTGGGGGCCAGACACCGCTGCAAGTGGCCGCGACCGAGCCTGGCGCGCGAGAGGTGGAACGAGTCCTCGGGCGCATCGAGCACGGAATCTTCGCCTGATTACGGCTTGGCGCATCTGCAAGCCATCGCGCCTCGCCGGTGCGTTCGATGGTCACGGCGCCGCGCAGAACCCCGGGCGCTGGAACGAACCGGGCGTCGCGGTCGTCTACACCGCTGAGAGCCGCTCGCTCGCCTCGCTGGAGGTGCTCGTACATGCCGAGGACACGCAGGTGCTTGCCGCCATCAAGTGGGCGGCGGTCCCTGTCCACATTGATGAGCCGCTCATCGAGATCCCACACTCCCTGCCGGACGATTGGCGCCAAATCCCCACGCCACCTTCCACCCGGGAGCTCGGCTCACGCTGGGTCGTAGAAACGCGCTCCGTTGCGCTACGAGTACCGAGTGCCGTCGTAGAAGGCGAGTTCGATTACCTGCTGAATCCCCGTCACCCGAACTTCGCCAGGCTTGAAATCGGTGTTCCGCAACCCTTCTCGGAGCAATGACTGGAACGCGCATCATGCTGGATTTCAAGGACTTCCCTGCTGCGGTAGTTGGAGCTGACCTGCTGAGGCTCGAGGACGCTGGACCAGACCACTTCCGCAGCCTATACAACCAGCCGAACCAAGTAGGAACCATGTTCGGCGGCCAGATGCTAGCGCAGGGTTTGGCCGCGGCACACCGGACCGTCCAGGGCTGGTCTCCGCACAGCCTTTCGGCCTATTTCCACCGCGCTGGCACCATGGATCATCCGCTGGAATTCACAGTGGAACGCGTCCGCGACGGCTCGCGCTTTGCGGCGCGGCGCGTAGTCGCCAGTCAAGGTGGCAGGACACTGCTCGACATGCTCTGCTCGTTCCAGGCGGAAAGCGGTGGTATCAGCCACCAATTCGCCAAGTTGGGCGCTGTCCCGAGGCCCGAGGAGCTCGTTACCGAGCAAGAATTCCTGGCAGCCCACCCCGATATCCTGCCTGCCGACATCGCGGCGCTCTACGCCCTACCCTTTCCAGTGGAGATCAAGCCGGTCGCACCCGAGCAGCGCTTCTCCGGAAAACTCGACAGTCCCTTTTTGGAAAGCTGGATTCGATACGGCGCAGTCGGCGACGTCGCCGAAGCAGCCCAGCATGCGATGCTCATCGCCTTCCTATCGGATTTTCGACTAGCACAGGCAGTCTCCGCTCACCACGTCAACCCCAGCGGAACGAACGAAATGCTCATCACTTCGCTCGCGCACAACATCGTGTTCCACCACGCGGCGCGCGCCGACGAATGGCTTTTCCACCGTATGGAAAGTCCATGGGCTGGGGGAGGCCGCGGACTGGCACGTGGCCAACTATTCGATCAGCGGCACCGTCTGATTGCAAGCACGGTTCAAGAAGTCCTCGTGCGCAGCCGGTGAGTCGGACCGACGCCGGCACTCTCGGTTGAAGATGCCGAGCTGATCGGCTGCCACTCAGAGAAGAACGGACAGGAGGTTCAGCACCTGCCCGGCATGCCACCCCTGCGCAGTCCGGCCCTTTCCGCTCGCCCAGGCTGAATTTTCGCGGACCAGAGGCGGGACTCCCCATCGACCAAGCCGCGAACGAGGAGGTGCTCGTACTCCTCGCCGGGAGACTCGGAATGCGCCAGCGCGAGATTCGACCGATTGCCGACGCGACCAGTCGCGGCAAAGTGCGCCGGATCCAGGGCATCACGGTAGCGCAGAATGGAATTCTCCGCCGCTAATGCGGTACGATCAGCCGCGGTAGGGACGGCTCTCCGTCGTTTAGACTTCGAGCCCCCGCACGGATTCCGGCGTGCGGGGTTACCGCACAGCGCTCTTGCCGTGTGTACTCGCGTCGAAGCGATGCCGCCAAGTGATTCCGATAATCAGACACCCGTAGACTACACCGGCGCTGCCGCGCCATGCCTGGGTGCGGGCAAGCTTCGAGGGGAATGCCATGAGCGACGAGTACGCCATCCAGCAATTGCTCAATTGCTACAGCATAGGAGCGAGCCGTGCCGATTGGGATGCGGTTCTTTCCACGTTCGCGACCGATGGAATCTGGGAGGTGCCCGCCCGCGGGATGCGCGTCCAAGGTCACCAACCGATCCGCGCCACCATGATCGCGTTCGTCGGTTCGATGTCCTACTTCGTACAGCTCAATTCACCGGCAACGATCAGCGTTCAGGGCGATCGGGCGAGCGCCCGGTCGGTGATCAGGGAGTGCGGAAAATTCGCCGACCGCGATGAGGCAATGGAGGTTCTGGGCTTCTACGAGGACGAGATCATCCGGATCGACGGGAAGTGGAAGTTCGCACGGCGCACCTTCATCCCCGCCGGTATACACCGGTTCGCGTTGCTGGCGGGCCCCGCATTCTGAGCGGGGCCGTGAGTTCGCAGCCTGAATGAGAAGCGGCAAGACGCCGCTGCGACTTTCACCATGTGACCGGCGTCGAGTGTCTCCCGAGACAGCGTCGTTGGCGATGACCAGTCCTTGACCTAGCCCGGGGTGGAAGGAGCAGGGCAGGCGGCCGAAGCGCTTGCGGACGGATAGAAAGCACTTGCGCATATCGGTGAGGTAAAGATGGCACGATTCGTCCTGATTCACGGTGCGTCTCACGGCGGCTGGTGCTGGGACAAGGTGGTCCCTCAGCTCCAGCGCGCCGGGCATGAGGTTCTGGCACCGGACCTACCGGGTATGGGAAGCGACAAAACGCCGCTTGCCGAAATCACGCTCGCCGGTTGGGGGGAGTTCGTGGCCAAGCTTGTGCGAGCCTCGCCGCAACCCTCAATCCTGGTCGGGCATAGCCGTGGCGGGACCGTCATCGGCGAGGCAGCCGAGCGCGTGCCCGAACGCGTGATCGGCCTCATCTATCTGACCGCCGTCCTGCTTCCGCCGGGCAGCATCCTCTTCGAGACGAGGGACGTCATGGATTCCGACGCCGCTAAAAAAGCGACGTTCGACGAAATCGCAATCACGATGGATCCCGCCGCCGCGCGCGAGACTTTCTACGGCACCTGCGATCCGGAGGATGCCGATTGGGCGCTCTCGAAACTATCCCCGGAACCCGTCAAACCCAATCGGACGCCGCTCGGCACCACGGATGCGCGATGGGGAAAACTCCCACGCGCCTACATCGAGTGTCTGGACGACAAGACACTCACCATTGACTTTCAGCGCAAAATGCAAATCGCCTATCCCTGCGATCCGGTGGTCAGCCTGACCGGCGATCATTCGCCCTTTCTGTCCAAGCCTCACGAGGTGACTCAACACCTCGATGCGATCGCCACAGTCTTCGCCTCACGGCGCCAGAGCCCGAAGTTCCCCTTCAGCGCGAGCGTAATTTCTCAGTGAATCAGCGGGTCGCGGTGCTGTTTGGCTTCGAGATCTTCGTCCGCGAAAAGTAGCTCACGCCAGGCTTCGCGCACGTGCCACTCGACATAGTAGGCGAGCATGCACAGCAAGATGTGGGCGCGCACCCGATCCTCCCCGGGTCGTGATGGATGGAACGGATCGTAAAGCGCACGACCTGGAAGAGCTCCTCCACCGGCCGCACGGCCACCCCGGCGAGCACGGCGCGCATCGCCTCGATCTGCTCGTCCGAGAGCGCCGAGAGATTGGCCAGCGTGCGCTTGCGCACCCTATTCCCGACGCGGCACGACTCGCACAGCAGGTACGCGGGTCCTGAGCTGCGGTTCGGCACCGCGTCGATGTGCAGGGTCGAGTCATGGGACAGGATCGAATTCAATCGGCAGGCTCTTGATCCCCCAGACTCCGGGAAACAGCTTCCACTTCACATCGCCCGTCAGCCTCGGATGGGTGATGCGTCTGGCGATTTGATGGATCCCCTCCTCGACGTTCGCGACGGCGAGAAACTTGCCCAGGCACAGATGCATACCGCGCCCGAACGCCTCGGTCTGATGGCCTTCCGGCCGGTCGGGATCGAACCTCATCGGGTCGCTGAAGACTGCCGGGTCGCGGCCGGATATTCCGAGCGGGAAGATGAGCATAGTACGTGCGGGAATCACGACATCCCGATACACGAAAGTCTCGGTGACGATCCGCATCGTGTTGGACGGCGTCGCAAAGCGCAGCTGTTCCTTCACGACCTTCCTCGCGTATTCGAGATCGTCGCCACAGCGCCGGTAGAGCTCGGGATGCTGGAGCATGGAATACATGAGCAGAATGAGCAGGTTTTTCGTCGTGTCGAATCCCGCGGCGAATAGCAGAATGAGGAGCTGTCGCAGCTCCTTAGCGGAAACCTGGCCTCTCCTGTTGGCGTCGATCATCGTATCGAGCAGGTCTCCCTTCTCACCAACCCTGCCACGCTCCTCGATCAGTTCGTCCACAAACCGCCAGAGTCTCTGGTATCCCTCTTCGATGATGGGCATCTTCTCGACTTCCAGGTTGAAGCTCTCGCCGTGGATTTCGAGTGACTCCATGATCGGAGGCAAGCGATCGATTGGGGTTCCAAGAAGAGAAAACATGACGCGTACTGGAAACAGCCGGGCAAAATTGGCGAAATCAAAGGCTCCCTTGGGTGCCCAGTCATCCAGTATCCCCGAGATGGCGTCACGCATGATCGGCCGCATCCGCTTGACGTTGCCAGGGCCAAAGGCGGCACTCACGCTTCCGCGGAGCCTCGCGTGGCGCTCACCGGAGCTGACAAGCATTTGATCGATGGCGAACTCGCCCCAGCCGGTCCCTTGCGCGCCCATGATGTCGACGATTTCTTCGCCGGGCATCTTCAGCTTGGTATCGAGCCGCAGGATGTCATCGATTGCGCGATATCCCGTTACAAGGTACCCCAATTCAGTCGCCGCAAGCCATTCATGCTTTCGCCGCGCCTGCTCAAGATACGGCATGGGGTCATCGCCAAATTCCGCCGCCTGAATCGGCAGACGCTCTAATTCGAGTTCAGTGACCGAGGTCATGATGTTCTCCTACTGCTGCGCCGGCATTATTGACCAGACTTGCCAATCCCGCATCGCCCGTTCGCTACACCAACTCCGCCTCCAGTTCTCTGACCACCATATCGATCGTGCCTGGCTTTGCAAGCTCGCCTCGGATGTGGAAGGCGTAGTGTACAAATATCCCGCCCCCATCGGTGATGCGCCCTCAGCGCATCGAGAAGGCGATCGACGCCGCGGCAGGACATAATCGGCTTCCACGTCTTCAGCCCACTCGTTCAGTCAATCGCGCCGCCTCCTTCCAGCGCACCTCGAGCGACTGGCCGCGCCGCAGCACCGCATTCGCGCCTTCGACGACAAGCCGGGCCTCAGGCCCGGGCTCAACAGCTTCGACATCGGCCCGATATGGGGAATTCGGGCGCGCTCGGCATGCAGGACACGGTTCCCTTCCGGCGCTCGACCGCAGGCAGACGCGACGAGATGACGGTGCCGCGCGTCAGCCCGCTCGCGACCCAGCCCTGAGCTTCGTACGCTTGGACCACAGTCTCGCCCGATTGATCGCCCCGCGGCGCGCACCGAATCTCGACCTGCAACTCGCCGTCACCGCCGCGGTCTGTCCCATCGCCGGGTTAGACGGCTTCGCAGTCACGCCTTTGGCGCTGGAACCACGCCCCACTGCATCATCAGCCCCACCTTCGTGAGCAAGTCCTCGCCTCTGCCGAGCTGAAGCGGAATGCGAATGACGCGCGATTTCCCTCGCAAGTTACGCTGGACATCCGGCACCGCACTGCCTTGTCGATCGTTGGCGAGGCGGGCTTCGCCGCCTTGGGGGGGATACGAACTGGCGTCGCCGCGACCACCGCGACCCCTGATTCCGCTGAGCCGATTTGCCTCCTCAGGCGTGCATCGGGATTCTCAGAGTTTTTTCCCGGTCAACGACTCGGAGGCATCGCGGCAGACTCATTCCTCGTAATTCCCGTCCCGGAATGGCGGCGTTCGGTTCCTTTCCCGACTGAAAAGCACCCCGCCTGGCCGACCTCATCCACGTCGGTCTGCGACTGGGAATGACCTCGGCTGCCGGCAGTTGCGCTCACGCTCCGAGACTTCGCGCCGCCATCTCGCCGGTATTCCGGCTCAGCCGTGGCGCATTCACGATGCGCTGCAGAACCGCGCGCATCTTCTCCCGCCGTCCCGCATCCATCTTCCGCCACTGACCGAGCGGCGCGATGAACCTTGCCGCCACTTGCGGATTGAGCGGATCGAGTGCCAGGATGATGTCCGCCAGGAAATCGTAGCCCTCGCCCGAGGCGGCGTGGAACCGCACCGGGTTGCCGCTGCAGAAACTGCCCACCAGCGCGCGCACGCGGTTTGGATTGCGCAAGTCGAAATCCGGATGCCGGGCGAGCTTGCGCACCGCGCCGAGCGTATCGGCCAGGATCGAGCACGCCTGGATCGCAAACCACTTGTCCAGCACCAGCGCATCGCTGCGCCACCTCACATGAAACGCGGCGAGCGCCTCGGCACGCTCGGGGCAGTCGATATTGGACAGCACCGCCAGGGCAGCCAACACGTCAGTCATGTTGGCGTCGCGGTCGAGCTGCGCCTTCGCGAGCCTCAGGCTGTCTGGCTCGCCGGCCGCCGCCAGGTACGCGAGGCAGGTGTTGCGCAGCGCGCGTCGCCCGATCGCGGCGCCATCGATGCGATACGGTCCTGGATCGACGAGCCGGTCATACGCCGTGCGCAGCTCCCCGTGCAACGCCCGGCCTATGGCGGTCCGAGCCGCTTCGCGGGCGGCGTGAATCGCCTCGGGGTCGACGGTCTCCTGCTGGTCGGCGAGGTAGGCCTCACCCGGCAGCACCAGCGCCTCCGCCGCAAAAGCCGGATCTGCCTCCGCGCCGGCAAGTGTCGCCGCGACGGCTGTGATCACCCTCTTGTCGAGCGCCGGCATCTCGCCTCGGCGCCAGCCCTGCGCCATCGCCAGCAAGACCTCAGTGGCGTAGCGCTGGCCGGCGTCCCAGCGCACGAACGGGTCATGGTCGTAAGTGGCCAGGAAGTGCAATCGCTCCGCGCTCAGACCGGCCAGCCGCACCGGCGCGGAGAAGCCGCGCAGGAGCGAGGGGACCGGCGGCGCGGGAACGTCCTCGAACACGAAGCGGCTCTCTCCCGCTTCGGCCAGCAGCACCCGCGCG
>JAKBCR010000136.1 GCA_021807675.1 Pseudomonadota bacterium | reverse complement strand
CCTTCCTGAACGGCACCATCGGCGCGGCGCGCCGCAACCGCCAGACGGGCCTATGGGAAGACGTCTATGCCGCGGGACGCTCCGACATGGCGCTCGTCCGCTCGCTGCGCGACGGCCGCCGCCGCCAGGTCGCCGTGCGCACCCTCATCCTTCACGAGGAGCACGGGTTGTCGATCGGGCCGTGCCCCAAAGGACATATGGTCTATCCGGATCTGCCCGACATGCGCTTGTGGCGGCTGCCCGATCCTATGGGCATTGCCTGAACCGCCGCGCTGGCCCCGGCGGTTCTCAAGGGAATGAGCAAGGAGCCGATGCAAAGAGGATAGGATCGAAGGCGGGAGAAATGAAACGGCTGCCGCATCGCCGTCCGCCGCCGCAAGGGATCGGCCTTTGGCCTCGCGCCGCGCGCGCCCTTGCCCCGTCGGGCCGGGATGCGCCGTGCGGGAGGGGTCTTCCCGAAGAACAGGGAGGATACAACCCCAACCAGAGGAGCCAGCCATGGTCGAACTTCGCAGCGTAGACCCCCGTACTCTCCAGACCAACCCGAACAATCCCCGCCGCACGCCGGTGTCGCCGGCGATGGATGAACAGCTCGTCGCCTCCATCAGGGCTGTCGGCATCATCCAGCCGCCTTGCGTCACCCGGCAGGCCGACGGGCTGATGATCGTCGTCGGCAACCGCCGGGTGAAGGCTTCGATTAAGGCCGACCTGCCTTTGATCGATGTGCTGGTCTGCGATGCCGACGAGGCCGCCGACGCGATGCGCTCGGTCGCCGAGAACCTGATCCGCGCCTCGATGTCGAGCGTGGACATCTGGCGCGCGATCGAGCGGCTCGAAGCCCAGGGCTGGAACGAGCAGGCCATCGGCGACGCGCTCGCGCTACCTCTCCGCACCGTCCGCCGCCTGAAGCTGCTGGCGCATCTCCATCCGGCGATGCTCGACGTGATGGCGCTCGGCAGCATGCCGAACGAGGAACAGCTCCGCACGATCGCAGCCGCCACGCGCGAGGAACAGGCGCAGGTGTGGAAGAAGCACAAGCCGAAGAAGGGCCAGACCGACGTCGCCTGGTACGAGGTCGCTCGCGGGCTTGCCAAGCGCCGCATGCCGGCCTCCGCCGCCAAATTCGGCGACGACCTGGCGAAAGCTTACGGCATCGTCTGGGAGGACGATTTGTTTGCCCTGTCGGGCGAGGACAGCCACTATACCACCAACGTCGAGGGATTCTTCGGCGCCCAGCAGGAGTGGCTGCAAAACAACCTGCCGGAGCGCGGTACGCTCCTGCCGGTGAACGACTACGGCCAAGGCCAACTGCCGAAGAAGGCCGAGCGTGTCTACGGCAAGCCCGGCAAGACCGACCTGGTCGGACACTACATCGACGTGCGCACGGGCAAGGTCGAGACCATCGCCTACCGGCTGCCCGAGCCGAAGAAGGCCGGCAAGCCCGCGGATGGCGCAAGAAGCGCGACCGGCGCTACGACCGGCGCGGCGGACGGCGGCAGCGATGACGAAGACATGCCGACCGTGCGGACCCGCCCGGACGTGACGCAGAAGGGCGTCGCCATGATCGGCGATCTGCGCACCGAGGCGCTGCATCAGGCGCTCGCCGACACGCCAATCGAGGACGATACCCTGCTCGGTCTGCTGATCCTCGCTTTCGGCGGCAAGAACGTCACCGTCGACAGCGGCAGCGACCTGCGCGGGGATGACCGTCAGGCAATCTGCCGCGCGCTTACCGAAGGCGGCGTGCTGACGGCCGATCTCGATCTGCTGCGCCAGACCGCGCGGAAGATGCTGATCGGCGTGCTGTCGTGCCGGGAGAACCGCTCGCAGAGCGGGCCGTTCGCCCGGATCGCCGGCGAGGCGGTCGGCGCCTCGCTCCGGCTGCCGAACATGGCGACCGAAGAATTCCTGGCGTGCCTGTCGCGCGGCGCGCTGGAGACCGCCGCCAGGGCAGAAGGCGTCAACATTGCGCCCCGCGCGAAGGATACGCGGGCGCGCATGGTCACGCGCTTCAAGGACGGCGCCTTCGTCTATCCGGGCGCGCTCTTCCGGCTCACGCCGGAGGAGCAGAAAACGGCGGAACGCCCGCCTGGCCGCACCGGCTGGGTCAGCCCGGTGGGCGGCGATGATGGTGAAGGCGGCGCGGACGACAGCCCCGAGCCGGAGGCCGGCGACGCAGACGGCGCCGATGTCGAGCGCGAGGCCGCCTGACCCGACAGCAGCGCCTGCCCCGGCGTCGTGCCGGGGCAGGCGCGCTTTATCCCGAGGACATCGCCATGACCGATCTCTCACCGGATGGCGGGGCCCTGTCGCCGCCGCCATCGACGCTCAGCCGCCAGAGACTGGCCCGGGGGTCATCCGCGCAGTCGGCTTTATCGCAGCCCTTCAGCGGCCAGATGTTGCTGACTTTGCAGATCGCCTCCCGTCGCGCGCACCTGGCCGAACTTGAAACCGGGATGATCGCCGCCTGCGAGGCGGCGGCCCTTGGCACGCGCTCCCGGACAAGCGCGACCATCGAGCGCAAGCACTGGGGCCGGACGACCTGGCATCGCTATCTCGCCGCGGCCATGCGGCTGGAAGCGACCTACGGCCCGCGCATGCGCCGCCTTCGCCGGGAAATCGGTCAGCTCGAACGGCTGCAAACATTGCTGACTGCCTCCTGACCGGCTGCCAGCCCCCCCTGCCTGTCCTGCCTGTGACGCGCACCACGGAAGCAGCTTCGGATCGTCCCCATCCGCAGGCCCGTAAGCCATCCCAGCGTCAAAAGGGGCAAGGCTCGTCTTGGGCTGCGCCGGAACGCGGCGCGGGTCGGCGAGGTCGTGCCGATCCGTTCACCCGTGCGCATCCACCCCGCCGCCGTCTGGCGCGAGAGCGGCAGACCCGACAGGCAGAGCACGGCGACGCAGGGGGATACCGAGCGGCAGACCCGCAAGCCTTCGTCCCGCCGATCCCCCCCCCCGGCGAGCGCAGCAGGCCCCCATCGCGCGGCATACGACGATCAAACGTGTGACAGCCAAGGCGGAGCGGTTCGGCATCGGCGGCATGAAGCCGGGCAGGCAACCAGCCCATCGGTATGGATGATCCGCCACGTCGGGTGGGAAGTCGTGCGGCTGCGCATTCCGGGCAGGGCTGGCCATGGATCTCCGATCTCTCGCTGGCCCATCCGGGTCGCCGGTGTGCCGTGTCTCGCGTCACCCCCTCGGATGCGTGCGGTTTAGGCCGGTCGGCGTCCTCCGCGAAAGGGTGGGTCCTCGCCATGCTCGCTCGCAAGGGCGAGCTGCGCGTGGCTCCGGTCCCGCGCAAGGGCGCGCCTTTCTCTCCGGCCGCCTGGGCCCGGCCAAGGAAACCGCACCCGAGGGGGCGGACGTCGGCACAACGCCGGCGGGACCTCCCGGGCAGAGAGAAGGATCGAAATCATGACCAGGAACTCCACCCAGAAAAACGCGAAGACCACCACGAAGCCCGTCCCACCCCGCAGCCGACCGGATCGCAAGTCCATCACCTTCGGGATGGTCGCCCAACTCACCCCGCACCAGGGCCTGGCCGACAACCTCGTCCGCACCTTCGGCCTCGACCCCGTTGACTATGACGGCATTCGCGACGCGACCAAGGAACACATCGCCCGCGCCGCCGAGGCCTTCGGGACGGCGCTGAACGAGAAGGCCCTGCAAATCCACCTGCAACGGATCACCGACGCCTTTGTCAGTTCCGCCTTCGGGGCCGCCCAGTTCTACGGCACCAAGAAGTCGGCCGCGATGGAGCTCACCAGCAAACTGCTCAACGACGACCGCGACGAAGACCGCGACGGTCCGGCCGGCTTCGAGAGCAAGGCCGAGCGCGCCCGCCTGTTCGCCGCCGAGATGGCCCTGCAGTCCTTCGCGCTGATGGCCGCCGCCGAGGGTGCGATCGCCGCCTACGCCGACATCACCGGCGAGACATGGAAGCCCTACGAGGCCCCCACGGCACCCGCCGCCAGCGTCGCCCGTAAATCCGCCGCCGTCGAAATGGCCGCCTTCCAGACGGCATGACCGACCACGGCGGGGGCGGAGCCGGTCACGGCTCCGCCTTCCGCCGGAGGCGGCGACCGTCGCCGCCTGAGCGCAGATGATCCGCGGAGCCCGGCAACCACAGTCGAACGGCACCATCGAGCGGTTGCACCGCACCTTGCTCGGCGAGCACTTCCGGGTCGACGGCCGCAAGACCTGGTTCGAGACGATCAAGGAGATGCAGGCGATGCTCGATGCCTACCCGGTGGGTTACAACACCCAACGGCCGCACCAAGGCCTGCGGCATGAACGGACGGACGCCCGCCAAGACATTCCCGGACGATATCCCCAGGGCCAGCCTGAAGGACGCAACCACTACCTTAATGACCGCGGCCTGATCCACGAGCCAGAAGCGGCCATCTGTCAGCCGATTACCATCTCTCTCTGTACAACCCGCAAACCGAGCACCGGCGGCCCTATCTTGGGCTGCCCCTGCCGCACGATCAGCCCGGTTGACGCGAACACACACCGACTGCTATCTTTGGTTAGGAATGGAACGGTGCGCCGATGTCAGAGAAGGGTTTCAGGCAACGCTACGTCGAAAACAGAGACGCGCTCTCAAAGAGCGCGTCCACTAATGGCGATTTGGCTTGGGGAAACACATTCGGACTGACAACTATCATTCTAGCAGTTCCGCTGGAATTGCTAGGCTTCATGGTGTCGTCCTGGCTGGATGTAAATCAGAACATACAAAAGGTGTCCGCTATCGCTATAATGGTGTTCGTCTATTTCGTTGCCTTAAGGCGAGCGAGCGCGCGAGCTGCTGCTGTGCGTCGTGCAAGAGAGGGTACGAACTCCAATCGAGGTGAATGAGGCCACCCATGAGCGCGCTGTTCAATGTAATAGACCTAATCTCTTCCGCGACTCAGACTGCCGTTGAAGATGGGGTTCTGGCAGGTGGAACGACACTGGCGCAAAGAATTAGGGGGATCACCTTTGCTGCAGATGAAGCGGGAGCTGCCGCGGAAGCGGCGCTTAACAACGAAAATCCCTACGTCGCAATGGTGGCGTTAGCTGTTGGTTTTGCCGCGGCTGCTGTAACGACTCCAGTGCTTGCGCCTGTCCTAGCGGCTTCGTTCGCGGGTGCCCTTGCGGTCGAAGGAGTTTCGGTTACTGCGGCCACACTGAACATAGTTACGACTGCTGTACTAGACGTTGGCATCTCAAATATAGCAGCGGAGGATGCAACCGGCATTGGCAAAGCGCTGCTGAATGTTAACAACAACGCTTCTGCTGTATATAACGGAACCCAGGCGGCCTCTGCTGCATCCATACCGGTGGATCAGCAAAACTGGGGCGACGGCAGCATACAGAATGCCAACTATAACAACTATGACTCTTCGGGTAATTTTACGGGATCGACTTCTCTTACGTTCAATTCCGATGGATCGTCCGTTGCGACAAACTACGTCGGCCCAAACGGAACGGGTTTTCTTCAGTCAAAAATTATAGGTAATCCCAATGGTACATCAGAGGTCATCATTTATAACTCTGACGGTTCTTCGACAGGGACTTTCTATAGCGGCCAGAATGGAACGGGAACGATCACTGCGGTTGACCGGGAAAATGCAGACGGCACATCACAGATCACGACCTATGATGCTAATGGCAACTCCATAACTATCAACTATAGCGGCGCTAATGGCACGGGTACCCAGGGGTCCCAGACCATAATCGTCGCGAGCGGGTCGTTGTCAGCCACAGTCCAAATTGCCGGTGGCACCCTTAATTTCCCGACTGTCAGAACTGGTGCGGTAGGATTCTACAATCAATATGTAGACGTCACATATGTTGGCGGCAATATCTATGCACACGTGTCCGATCCCTTTACCTTTATTTATGATAACGACTTTTACCTAGGCTACCCCGCGGGCGCTACTATTGGCACAGGTTCCGTTCCTAACACGGGTTCTCTTCTCGTCACAAGTGGATTTGGATTGCTCTCGGGGGGATATGTAACGGCAGAAATTCCTGTCTCAGTCGAAGTCGGGTTCCTTGGAACATCGGTTACAACTAACGTCATAGCCAACCAGAACGTGTACGAGACGGCGCTCCCGGTTCTTAGCATCAGCGGAAACTCCACTTTTTACCACGACTTTGGAGTCGTTCATGTCGGCGATATGGCATCCATGAACGTGATGATATCCAACGCCGCTACTGCCTCACTGTCAGACTCTCTTGTGGCGGAGCCGGGCGTCGCATCAGGTCCATTCAGCATGTCTGGCAGCCAGGAGATTATCCAAGCCGGAGGTAGCCAGGCGGTTACCGTTAACCTCGATACGAGCCGGCCCGGCTCTTTTTTCGGCTCTGGCACGATAGGAGTTATAAGCCACGATTCCGTCCTCCCGGACGAAACACTTTCACCGCTGGCGCTGTCCCTTTCAGCGAATGTTTACACCTATGCGGCTCCGACATTCACGGAAAGCGACGGCATCGGCACACTAGTCCGGACTGGCACTAATTGGTCAATAAATCTTGGGGACATCCAGCTGAGCGCCTCCAATGAAGTGCTGCTCATTGGTGTGCAGAACGCAAATCAGTACTATACCGACAGTCTCGCCGGGAGTTTTGATGTGTCGCCCGGAAGCGGGTTCTCCGTATCTGGAGCAGGCCCCTTCACAGACAGCGCATATATATCTGCGACAGTAAATGAGAGTTCTGTCGGACAAAATGCCGGAACGATCGTACTCCATCCATTAAGCCAGAATTATGGCGGGTTCTCTGGAGTTCTACCAGATGAAACGCTTACCATCACCGACAATGTTTTGTGCTTCCTTGCTGGCACGCTGATTAGAACCCTGTCGGACGAAACGCCGGTGGAGCGACTGACGGTTGGCGACATGATTCTGACAGCGACCGGCCAGCCTCGCCCAATCGTTTGGATTGGGGTGGGACGTGTTCTGGCCACGCGTGGCCGGCGGAATGCCGCCACACCGGTCATAGTGCGTAAGGGTGCACTTGGCCCTAGCCAACCACACCGTGATCTCCGCGTCACGAAAGGTCACTCGCTTTACATTGACGACGTGCTGATCCCTGCCGAATTCTTGGTCAACCATCGTTCTATTCTCTGGGACGATCACGCACAGGAGGTGACCGTCTACCACGTCGAGCTTGAGACTCACGATGTGCTCTCGGCAAACGGAGTGCTTGCGGAAAGCTACCGCGACGATGGGAACCGTTGGCTGTTCCAGAACGCCAATTCAGGGTGGAGGCTTCCGCCGAAAGAGCCATGCGCGCCAGTATTGACCGGTGGGCCTATCGTAGATGCGATTTGGCGGCGGTTGTTGGATCGAGCCGGGCTGCGGCCAGGCTTCCCATTGACGGAAGACGCCGATCTTCACGTGCTTGTAGATGGGCGGCGGCAGGACGGCGTGAGGCAAAGGGAAGGCGTGTACGCCTTCTATCTTCCCGCGGAGCGCTTCGCCGTACACATCGCATCGCGGGCTGCCGCTCCGGCGGAGCTAGGCTTGGCGCGTGACCCGCGGCTGCTCGGAGTTGCTATACGGCGCATTGCTATCCGGCAGCTCGGGCAACATCGGGTGGTGGGGGCGGACGATGCTCTGCTGTCCAAAGGATTCCACGCGTTCGAGGCCGACAACGGCTTTCGGTGGACCGATGGCGACGCGGTTGTGCCATCCGATTTGTTGGCAGGCTTCATCGGCCCTGTCGAGCTCAGCATCCACATCGGCATGACGGCCCGCTATATAGAGGAGGGCACCGTTCTCAAGGTAGCGTAGAAATCAGCGCTGGCACCTTGGCCGGTAGCGCCGGCCCTCTCTTCTCTTTCCGAATCACCGTACAGACCAGCCGACGCGTTTCCGGAACGGTAGCACGGGCCGTTCTCAGCCCGTCCGGTAAGCTGCGCCGTCAGCCCCGCCCTCATCGGCTGAGCGACCATGCCGTTCCGCTTGCCGAAACGCTCACCCCCCACCACCTGCTCTGCGGAATTCTCAGGCCACACTCCCGCCTTGCTCGCGACGAAGGTTCCTCCCTGCCACAGTCGCCCTTTCAGACCGAATGCCTTTGGCATGAGTTCCTTTCGGGGAGACCGCCTCACCCCATTGCAGCCTCTCCTGACGCGCAACCTGACGCCTTGGCCCTTGTCGCGTTGCGACGACGCCGTTCAACAGAAATTTTCCCCTGCCGCCCCACCCCACGCCGCAGGCGGCGTGGGGACCCCGGGCAAGCGCGGCATTCCTCGCGATCGCTACGCTGCAAAATTCCCAAGCCCCCGGGGGGGGTGTTGATCGGCGCCGGCCGGCGGCGTCGGGCGGTGCGCTGTCGAGGCCGCAAGGGGCGGCCTCCCGCATCGAAAGGAACATACATCATGCCGACAATCGGTTCATTCAGCCAGGACGACCTCTTCGGTCAGGAAGGCACCATCGAAACCCTCACGCTCAAGGCCAAGGTCAAGTTCGTGCCCCTCAAAGACCGCAGCGAGAAGCAGCCGGACTACCGCATTCTCACCGGCAAGCGGGAAATCGGCGCGGCCTGGTCCCGCACCTCGAAGAAGGGCAGCGCCTACCTCTTCCTCAAGCTTACCGATCCGAGCCAGCCTGACCCGGTGGTCTGCAACCTCTACAGGAACGCGAGCGGCCCCGCCGTTCTCTGGGCCCGCTGAACCGGATGGCCCCGGCGCAAGCCGGGGCCTCTCTCGTCTCAGGGAGATTGATCGAGGCATCATCGGGAACACCGCTCAGCATCGGCAGCGGACATCGCGCGTGTGGTTGGCCGCAGGAGAAGGCTGCCTGCCGGCCGCGGTCCAGCCCTTCGTCATTCACTCCGTTTTCAGGCGGCTTCTGCTATGGTCCCGCGATGGCGAAAATGACCCTTTCCCGCGCCCAGAGCCTCATAGGCGAGATCGTTCCAGGGGAATCGCATTAGGATTTTAGGTCGGCCAAAAGGTGCCGAGGGGTTCAGATTTTGCCGCCTCAGGACGAATTTCCGACGGCGCGAATCTTCGATCGGGGCCAAATTCGCCCAGAGCCCTCCAAATGCGATAGCCCTGGAGATCGTCCTGGCGCGGCTCGACCGTATTCCCCTAGGGTTGTACGAGGGTTGCGCTTCGATTTGATCGCAGGCAGAGAGGTATTGCTACCGGCCGATCCGATCACGACAACGCTGGCCAAACGTCGAGGTTCAACAATGCCACCGAAGCCTCTGCCGCTATGGATCCAATACGTGCAAATCCTCGGGCTGCCGGCGGCGGCGTTCATTGTGACGCTCGTCGGCGCCTGGATCGCCTTGCAGCAGATGCGCATTGCGAACAATAAACTCAGATACGATCTTTACGACAAAAGATCCAAAGTCTTTGATAGCGCGCAAACTCTTCTAAGAGACGTCATGGTGACGAGAAGTGTTACGCTTGAACAAATCAAGGAATACCACTTGGCAACGGCACCCTCGTCATTTATTCTGGATGGCGATCTGACAAAATATTTGGAGAAAATAGGCGAACAGGTTAGCCTCATCGTAGTCTTGGAAGAAGCTATAAGAGAGGCCCTAGCCGGGCCGTCGCGAGTTGATCTCGAGGTTAGTCTTAATGCGAGCCTTAAATGGATCGAAGAGCAACCGGGGCACTCAAGGACAGATTTATTCCGTTCCTTCAACTAAGAGAACCGCGTCCGTCCGGACGCCTTTCGAGCCTTCTAAAAAGGCGCTTCACGGGTTCGGAAACGACAGGCGCGTGAGGGGGGGGGTATACTCCTGCCTCATCGTCACCGGCAGGTCTCCTGGAAACGCCTCAAACCACAACGCGTCGGCTCCAAAGTCGATCTCGCCGGGCCACGTCAGCACCCGCCCATTCGCGCGCGTGGACACCTTCCCGAAGAAGGCGGGATCCTTCAGCGGCTGAAACACGCCGTCCCCCACGATCTTCGAAAAATCGGCGCGAGTCGTCGCGCCACCCTTCCATTCAAGATAGACCGTGAAACTGCCGGGATCGGGCTTCAAGTTGACAATGAGGTGGTCAGACATGGCGTTCACGCGATCCTTCCTAAAGACTGCTTGTTCTGAGCTTTTGCCCACTCTGCCGACAGCGCTGGCTTCCGCGACCCGGCCCAATTACGGACGTTACTTAGCACAGATGGGGTGAGATGTCCATACAGGATGGACGAATCCGAGATTTTTATGGCAGCCTTGTCTGAGCCATTGAGCGCGTGGAAATGAGCCGGACGAGAATCATTATAGTACATCTCAATCGAGATACCCGACCCAGATGTGGTCGAAATCGTGGCGAGGACAGGCATTCTCACACTTTTATGCTTCCGAGCGAGTGAAGCCCGCTCCCCTCCCCGGAAGAGTAGCCAAGCCTCGCGGACGGTGTCAATTGCACCGGCTCCGTTCCCAGGGCCACGAATATCCAAGTTTAGCTGATCTTCTCGTTGAGGATGCCGTCCAGGTAGCCTGTATCCCAGCCTGCGACTTTGCGGCGGAGCTTGACGGACTTCTTATCCTTGGCTGCGCGGACGAGGTTGAGCGCGAAGTGTCGGACCACGGCCATGTTCTTGGCTCCGAAGCCCTTTCGCAGACGGGACTGGTCGTCGTTGAAGGTGACATCGAGCACCCAGTGCAGGCGGTTCTCGATCCGCCAGTGGCCGCGGACCGGCCGGCCTGCCGCCTCGGCGGTGAGGCGCGCCGAGGAGATGTAATAGCGGGTCTCGGCATGCGTCTTCTCGCCGCGCTGCATGCGGGCCTCGACGCGGACGATGCTGGCGGCGTCGGGCAGCCGCAACTCACCCGGGAAGCGGCGCTCGCCGGATAGCCAACCGACCTCACGCATGGCGCTGGTGGTGCGCTGCTCGATGCGGCCGTGGCCCTTGTCGTGCTCGGTGTGGGTCTCGACGGTGCCAGACGGGGCGGCGGTGAAGCAGGCCTCGACCTCGGCGCGCAGGCTGGGCTGGTTGGCCTTGACCGCCAGCAGGTAGTCGGCGCCGACGGTCCTGATGGCGGTAGCGATGCTGCCGTTGGTGGTGATGGCGTCGATCGACACCAGCGCGCCACGCAGCCCGTCCTGCTCGGCCAACCGGGCCAGCAGCACCGGGATGGCGGCGAGTTCGCCAGTGCACCAACGGGTGCCGATGGTGGCGGCGGCGGCGCGCACGGCGCTGGAGGCCGAGCCGGGCAGCCTGGCCGCCGCGCGGGAGCTGTCGGCACTGTGGGGGGGGGCATGCGGGCCATTCGCCGGGGCCTGGCGGTAGGGAAGGACGCGCCGAAGCCTTACGGCCGGCACAAGACGCTCTACAACCGCTTCGTCGGGCGGAGTCGCATGGGTGTGTTCGAGCAGGCCTTCGCCCTTCTCGCCAGCGAAGCAGGCAAGCCGGATCGATTGGTGATCGACGCGACCCACATGAAGGGTAAGCGTCCGGTCAGCCCCACGTTTCTGACCGGGTGCCGGCCTGCTACGATCGGTGTCAGGCAGCGTTGCGCTGATCGAGCCTGATCCGGATGTTGGGGAGGTTCCACGGCAACAGTTCATGGA
>JAKBCR010000135.1 GCA_021807675.1 Pseudomonadota bacterium | reverse complement strand
ATCTCGACGGTGGTGTACGAAGTCGCGCGCACCGACGGGACGGTGGGATACGTCGACAACCCCGCCAAGCTCCCGCCCACGAACGAGATCGAGGAGATCCGCGAGCCGATCATCGTCGCGAGCATCCTCGTGCCGCCCGATCACGTGGGCGCGGTGCTGAAGCTCTGTAACGACAAGCGCGGGACGCAAAAGAAGATGCTGTACCTGGGGAGCCAGGTCTCGCTCCAATACGAGCTGCCGCTCGCGGAGGTGGTGCTCGATTTCTTCGACCGGCTGAAATCGGTCAGCCGCGGTTACGCCTCCTTCGATTACGAGTTCTCGCACTTCGAGGCGGCGCCGCTCGTGAAGCTCGACATCCTCATCAACGGTGAGCGCGTCGATGCGCTCTCGATCATCGTGCATCGCGAGAACGCCTACCAGCGCGGACGCGAGCTCGTCGATAAGATGCAGGAGCTCATCCCCCGGCAGATGTTCGAGGTCGCCGTGCAGGCGGCCATCGGCAGCGCCATCATCGCGCGCGTCTCGGTGAAGGCGCTGCGCAAGAACGTGCTGGCCAAATGCTACGGCGGCGATGTCAGCCGCAAGCGCAAGCTCCTAGAGAAGCAGAAAGAAGGCAAGAAGCGTATGAAACAGTTAGGCCGGGTCGAGATTCCCCAGGAGGCGTTCCTCGCCGTCCTGAAAGTCGGGCGCAAGTAAGGCGCCGGCGCGATGCCTCCTCTTCTCATGCAGATCATCCTGGCACTCGCCTGGCTCGCCTTGCCAGTCGGGCTCCTCTGCATCGCCGACGACTGGTTCCTGCGGCCCCGGCGGCAGATGGCGGCAAGCCCGAAGCCGGTGGCCGACTCCGCAGCGATGTCGCTTGCCTATCACACCCTGCCGGTCCTCATCGGAGCTGCGGTGATCCGGCTCCTCGTCGCCGAGCAGGTCGACTTCAGCTCGGTGCTGGTCGCGATCTGCGCGGTGACTGGGGTGATCTGGGCGGTGGACGCCTGGGCGCTTGGCCGGCGGCGGCGGACGGCGGCCAAGGCGGCGGGCAAGGACCCGGCGGCCATCCCGGAGCCCGGCACGGTGGACTACGCGCGTAGCTTCTTCCCCGTGGCGCTCGCAGTGCTGCTGCTGCGCTCGTTCGTATTCGAGCCGTTCCGCATCCCGTCGGACTCCATGATGCCGACGCTCCTCGACGGGGATTTCATCCTGGTCGACAAGTTCGCGTACGGCTTGAGGCTGCCGATCACCAACACCGAGATCCTGAGCACCGGCAACCCCAGAAGGGGGGATGTGGCCGTTTTTCGCTATCCGCTCAATCCTTCTGAGAACTACATCAAGCGCGTGGTCGGCCTTCCGGGGGATCATGTGACCGTGCGCGACGACCGGCTGATCATCAACGGCAAGAAGATACCGTTCAAGGTCACGGGTACCTATACCGACGGCTGCTACATCAACATGCAGCTTGCGGAGGAGCACCTGGGTCTTCATACCCACAAGGCGCTGCTCTGCCCCGTGCCGCTCGAGGTCACCCCTTATCCGTTGCCGGGCTGCCGGCGGCGGGACGCGCGCGGCTATGTCTGCGGCGGCACGCCGCCACCCGGGGCGATGCCCCTGATCGAGCCCAAGGTGGTCACCAAGGATGTGCCTCCCGACGATTACCTGATGATCGGCGATAACCGGGACAACAGCGACGACGGACGTTTCTGGGGCTTCACGCCCGATGCGAACCTGGTCGGCAAGGCGACCTACATTTGGTTCAATTGGGACCCACAGCGCTCCGGTGGACCCATCTGGAGCCGGATCGGCAAGAAAATCGAGTAGCGGGGGTTCGGCAATGCGTGCGCGTCAACGTGGCGTGACTGCGATCGGGTGGCTGGTGCTGCTCATTCCGTTCGCGATCGTCATTTATGCCGGCATCCGTCTGACGCCGGTTTATCTGAACTACATGAAAGTCTCGCGTACCCTGAACGCGCTCGTGGACGAGTACCGGGGGGGCGGCGCAACACCCGCCAGTATCCGCGACTCCATCTCCAAGCACTTCATGATCGACGAGGTGGACTATCCCACCGTCAACGACATCCAGATCTCCCGCGACCGGCGGGGCTGGGAAGTCGAGGCCGCCTATTATGATCAGGCGCCCCTCTTCGGCCACATCACGCTGCAGGTGGCCTTCGACAAAACCGTCACGCTGAACGGCGGTGGATAGGCCTGACTGGCCGCTCGCCTGGTTGCGCGCCGAGCTCGGCTACGATGCGCGCGACCCGGCGCTATTTCGCGCGGCGCTTACTCACCGTAGCGCGCCGGGGCCGAACAACGAGCGGCTGGAGTTCCTCGGCGACGCGGTGCTCAATCTCGTCGTGGCGCACCACCTCTATGGGACATTTCCGCAGGCCAGCGAAGGGGATCTGAGCCGGCTTCGGGCGCGGGTCGTGAGCGCAGAGCCGCTGGCCGAGGTGGCCGCCTCTCTGCAGCTGGGAGAGGCGCTGCAGCTCGGCTCGGGCGAGCTCAAGACGGGGGGATTTCGGCGCCAGTCCATCCTCGCGGATGCGCTCGAGGCGGTCTGCGGGGCGCTGTACCTCGATGGCGGGCTCGCGGTGGCCGAGCGGGTGATCGAGCGGCTTTTCGGGCCGATGATCGCGGCGCTTCCGGCCCCGCATGAGCTCAAGGATGCCAAGACGCAGTTACAGGAATATCTGCAGTCCCGGGGGCTTGCGCTGCCTCGGTACCAGGTGGAGCGGGTCGAGGGGGAAGCGCACGCCCAGACTTTTTATGTGACCTGCGAGGTGCCGGCGCTGAAGCTTTCGGGCGAGGGCCTCGGCTCGAGCCGCCGGCGTGCCGAGCAGGAGGCCGCCGAGCGCATACTGGCCGATCTCGCCAGTAGTGTAGATCCTCGAAAATGACTGACTCTTCCCCTGAATTTCGCAGCGGCTTCGCGGCACTCGTCGGGCGCCCGAACGTCGGCAAGTCGACTCTGCTCAATGCGCTCGTCGGGCAGAAGCTGAGCATTGTCACCCCCCGGCCGCAGACGACGCGGCACCGGATCCTCGGGCTGGTGCAGTTGCCCAATGCGCAGATTGCGTTCGTAGATACTCCGGGACTTCACAGTCATGCGAAGCGCGCGCTCAACAAGGCGATGAACCGGACGGCCGCGGCGGCTCTCGAGGAAGCGGACCTCGTCGTCTTCGTGGTGGAGGCGCTCGTCTGGAGCGCGGAGGACGAGCTCGTGCTGAAGCGCATCGTGCGCTCGGGGCGACCGGTGTTGGTTGTCGTCAACAAGGTCGACAAGGTCAAGCCGCGCGAGCGGCTGCTGCCGTATCTCGCGGAGCTCGATCGCCGCCATGGCTTTCTGGCGCTGGTGCCGGTCTCGGCGCTCAAGGGGAAGAATCTCGACGATCTGCGCAGCGCCATCGCGGAGCATCTGCCGGTCTGCGCGCCGCTTTTCCCGGATGGAGAGCTGACGGACCGCGGAGCTCAGTTCCGGATCGCGGAGATGATCCGCGAGAAGCTGACTCTGGAGCTCAATCAGGAGGTGCCGTATGGAGTGGCGGTGGAGGTGGAGAAGATGGCGGAGCAGGACGGGCAGCTCACGATCGATGCCGCCATCTGGGTGGATCGCGAGGGGCAAAAGCCCATCGTCATCGGGGCGAGGGGCGAGCGGCTGAAGCGGGTGGGCACGTCGGCGCGGCTCGCTTTGAATGGCCTGCTCGGGCGGCGGCTGCACCTGAATCTCTGGGTGAAGGTGCGGGAGAACTGGGCGGATAACGCCAGAGCGCTGCGAGAGTTGGGGCTGGAGTAAAGATCAAGTGACGGCGCATCCCCGCCGCGTTCTGCTGGCGCCGGGGTACATCCTGCACCACCGGCCTTACCGGGATACGAGTCGCATCCTCGAGGTCCTGCTGCGCGATCACGGGCGGCTCACGCTGTTTGCACGAGGGGCGCGGGGGCCGAAGCCGCGGTATGGGGGGGTGCTGCAGCCCTTCGATCTGCTGCTGCTGTCGTTTCAGCTCGGGCAGGAGGCGGGGCAGCTCACGGGCGCGGAAAGCGCGCAGAGCGCGGGGCCCTTGCCCCAAGGGAGCCTCATGGCGGGGTTCTATCTCAATGAGCTGCTGCTGAAGCTGACGGCGCGGCACGACCCGATGACGGAGGTGTTCGAGGACTATCGGAGGGCGCTCGGCGGGCTGCGCTCGGGGGGGAGGATCGAGGTCGTCCTGCGAGTGTTCGAGAAGCGGTTGCTGGAGGCCGTGGGCTACGGGATGGACCTCACTTCGGAGGCGCGGACGGGCCGGCCCGTCGAGGGCGGCAAGCTCTACCGGTTTCGGGCTTCGGAGGGGGTGGTGCCTGCGGCGGAGGGGGATGCGGATGCGGTGGCGGGCGGGTCGCTCATCGCGCTGGCGAGAGAGGAGCTGTCGCCGGGGCGGGAGCTCGACGATGCGCGGCGGGTGCTGAAGGCGGCGCTCGCAGAGAGGCTCGAGGGCAAGGAGCTGGCCACTCGGCGGGTGGCTCGGGCGGTGGCGTCGCGCGGGGGGTCGCGTTCTTAGGTTAGTCTACTGGCCCGAAGTCGCCTGCGGCGCTTCGGGCGGCCAGCCGCGTGACTGGTCTCGATCCCGCGGCCCAAAGGCGGCTTTGGGCCGCTCAATGTCTTGCTTTCGCACGGCGCAAGCCTCTGGCCCGCTTGGACTGCCGTGCCACCGGAGAAAACGGCGTGGCTCATTCGTACATTGCGCTTGGCGTCAACATCGATCACGTGGCTACCTTGCGGCAGGCGAGGAGAGGGAGGGATCCGGAGCCGGTGCAGGCGGCACTTAGCGCAGAGATGGCGGGGGCGGACAGCATCACGCTGCACCTGCGGGAGGATCGCAGGCACATCCAGGATTTTGATGTCAGGACTCTCAAGGGGCTCCTGAAGACGCGCATGAACCTCGAGATGGCGGTCACGGAGGAGATGCTGCGCATTGCGAGCGAGGTGCGGCCGCAGGACTGTTGCTTCGTGCCGGAGCGGCGGCAGGAGGTGACTACGGAGGGGGGCCTCGATGTGGCGGGGCAGGAGGCGCGGATGAAGGAGGCGACGGGGAGGCTCGTCGCGCTGGGGGTCAGAGTCTCTCTATTCATCGATCCGGATCCGCTGCAGGTGGAGGCGGCGGAGCGGATCGGAGCACCGGCGATAGAGCTGCATACGGGGGCATATGCCGAGGCCACGGGGGCGGCGAAAGCGACGGAGCTCGAGAGGCTGGCCCAGTGCGCTCGGCTGGGAGCGGGGCTCGGGCTCGAGGTGCATGCGGGACATGGGTTGGATTACCACAACGTGCAGCCGGTCGCGGCGATCCGGGACATCGTGGAGCTCAACATCGGGCATGCGATCGTCTCGCGGGCGATATTCGATGGGCTCGGCGCGGCGGTGCGGGACATGAAGGCACTGATGACGGCGGCGCAGGCATGATCTTCGGGATCGGGGTGGATGTTCTCGAGGTGAAGCGGGTTGGGCAGACGCTGCAGCGGTTCGGGGAGCATTTCATCGAGCGTCTTCTGATGCCGCAGGAGCGCGAGCAGCTGGTGAAGACCCGGCGCCGGGAGCGGTTCATCGCGATGCGGTTTGCGGCGAAGGAGGCGATCGTCAAGGCGATGGGGACGGGGTTCTCGCATGGGGTGTGGATCCGGGATGTGGGAGTGGTGCAGAACGCCTGGGGGAAGCCGGAGGTGGTGTTCTCGGAGAGGGGGGAGAGGGTGCGGCGGGAGTTGGGCGTTGGCGAGGGACATGTGACGTTGACCGACGAGGCGGGGCTGGTCGTGGCGGTGGCCGTGCTCATGAGGCAAAGCCGTCCATTGACATTGGGCGACCATGAACAGTTTGGTGTTTGACATCGAGACCGTTCCGGACGTGGCGCTGGGGCGGCGGTTGTATGGCCTCGAGGGGCTGCCGGATGGGGAGGTCGCCAAGGCGATGTTCGCGTTGCGGCGGCAGGACTCGGGAGGGGAGTTTCTGCCGCTCGAGCAGCATCGGGTGGTGGCGATTTCCTGCGTGTTGCGCAGCCGGGACGCGCTGAAGGTCTGGAGCCTGGGGGATGTGGGATCGCCGGAGGCCGAGCTCCTCGAGCGCTTCTTCGATGGGATCGAGCGGTACTCGCCGGTCCTCGTGTCGTGGAACGGGTACGGATTCGACCTGCCGGTGCTGAACTACCGGGCGCTGCTGGCGGGAGTGCAGGCGCCGCGGTATTGGGAGACCGGGGATGAGGACCCGGCGTTCCGCTACAACAACTATCTCAGCCGCTACCACTGGAGGCACGTCGATCTGATGGACGTGCTGTCGGGGTTTCAGCCGCGGGGCCGGGTGTCGCTCGAGAACGTGGCATGCCTGCTCGGGCTGCCCGGGAAGCTCGGATTCTCGGGCGCGCAGGTGTGGGATGCGTACCTCGAGGGGAACCTCGTCGGGATCCGGCGGTACTGCGAGACGGACGTGCTCAATACCTATCTCGTCTACCTGCGCTTCGAGCGGCTGCGGGCACGATTGACGCGCGAGCGGCACGCAGAGGAGGTCGAAAGGGTGAAGGCTCTGCTGCGCGTGGGGAAGGAGCCGCACTTCGCGGAATTCCTGCGCGTGTGGGAGGGCGGTTGAGCGGCGGTGCGGGGAGCCGGGAGACGGCGCAGATCGTCGGTCTCACGCACGACGGAGAAGGGATCGTTCGAGGGGGGAAGACGGTCTTCGTGGCGGGCGCGCTGCCCGGGGAGACGGTGAGCTTCGAGCGCATTCGCAAGCATCGACAGCACGACGAGGGAAGGCTGCTGGAAGTGCTCCGGTCCGCGCCGGAGCGGGTGGCGCCGCGTTGTGCGCACTTCGGCGTCTGTGGGGGCTGTGCTTTGCAGCACCTTGCGCCGCAAGCGCAGTTGGCCGTCAAGGAAACGGAGCTGCGGGACAATCTGGAGCGCGTCGCCCGAGTGCAGTGCCGGACCTGGCTGCCGCCGTTACGGGGACCGGTATGGGCCTATCGCCGGCGAGCGCGGCTCGGTGCGAAGTACGTGCCGAAGAAGGGCAAGGTCGTGGTCGGCTTTCGTGAGCGTCTGGCGCCCTACGTTGCCGATGTCGCGCGTTGTGAGGTGCTGGCGGAGCCGGTGGGGACACTGATCCAGCCACTCTCGGAGCTGTTGGCGACACTCGACATCCGCCAGCATGTACCGCAGATCGAGGTCGCGGTGGCGGACAACGCCACTGCGCTGGTGCTGCGGGTACTGAGGACGCCAACCGAGCACGACCTTGGAAAGCTGCGGGACTTCGCCACGCGTCACGCGGTACGACTTTATCTCCAGAGCGGAGGTCCGCACTCCGTGGAGGAGTTGACGTGCGATGACTCGAGGGAAGCCTCTCTCGCGTATGCGCTGTCCGACTTCGGGCTCGCGCTCGAGTTCGCTCCGACCGACTTCGTGCAGGTGAACGGGGCCGTGAATGAGGCGTTGGTGAAGCGCGCGCTGGAGCTCCTGCGTCCCATGCCGCAGTCGCGGGTGCTCGACCTTTACTGCGGGCTCGGCAACTTCACGCTCGCGCTCGCGAAGTCCGCGGGCCATGTCGTGGGTGTGGAAGGCGAGGCAGGTCTGGTCGAGCGTGCGCGGCACAACGCCATGCGCAATGGAATCTCGAACGTTGAGTTTCATTTGGGAGATCTGGCCGCACCCGCCGAGTTGGCCGCGGGATGGCTCCGTGGCCCCTATGGCCGTGTTCTCCTGGATCCTCCTCGGGCGGGCGCGGTGCCCGAATTGCTGGCGGCCGCCGCCCGGCTTGCGCCCGAGCTCCTGTTGTACGTTTCCTGCCACCCCGGGAGCCTTGCGAGAGATCTTGGTATCCTCGTACACGAGCACGGTTTCGTGCTCGAGTCAGCCGGAGTCGTCGACATGTTTCCCCACACCGCGCACATCGAGTCGATGGCGCTCCTCAGGCGGCCATGACCCTCGGGCCCCTCATGATCGATCTGGAAGGGACTTCCGTCACGAGCGAGGAGTGGGAGATGCTCACGCACCCCCTCGTGGGCGGAGTGATCCTCTTCACCCGCAATTACGCCGACCCGGAGCAACTCTCGGCGTTGGTGGCCGAGATCCATGCCGCCCGAGCTCCCCCGCTCATCGTGGCGGTCGATCACGAGGGAGGACGCGTTCAGCGCTTCCGGGCCGGGTTCTCCGCTCTACCGCCTCCGCGCCGGATCGGACACGAGTACGACGCCAGCGCCCGCGCGGGGCTCGAGTTGGCCCGGAGCATGGGTTGGCTCATGGCCGCGGAGCTTCGCTCGCACGGGGTCGACTTGTCGTTCGCGCCGTGCGTCGATATCGATTATGGAGTGAGTTTCATCGCCGATCGCGCTTTCCACGGTGATCCGGATGCGGTCGGAGCTCTGGCCACGGCCTACGCGCATGGCATGCGGGATGCCGGGATGGCTGCCACGGCGAAGCACTTCCCGGGCCATGGCGCCGTTGTGGCCGATTCCCACCTGACGCTCCCCGTCGACCGGCGGGAGCTCGCAGACCTGACGGGCGACCTCACCCCCTACCGTCGACTGATCGCCAACGGACTGCCGGCTGTCATGGTGGCTCATATCCTCTTTCCGGCCGTGGACGATGCGCCGGCCAGCCTCTCGGCGCGCTGGATTCGCGACGTACTACGCGGAGAGATGCGCTTCCAGGGGGTAGTGTTCGCCGACGACCTCTCTATGGGAGGGGCTGCGGCGGCGTTTGGGGACGTCGGGGTCCGGGCGATGCGGGCACTGTCTGCGGGGTGCGACATGCTGCCGGTGTGCAACCACCGTGCCTCGGTGGTGGAGCTGCTGGACCGTCTGCGGGTGGATCCTGAGCCGGCTTCGGGTCTGCGGCTCGTCAGACTTCACGGGCGCGGCGGCTTGCGTCCCGAGGAGCTGAAGAATCGGCCGCAGTGGCAGCGGGCGCGGGAATGGCTCGAGCGATGCGCGGCGGCGCCGGCGCTCAAACTGGGCGAGACGCGCTGACGAATCGATGAGAGCGGCTGGGAAGCCTGCAAGGGATGGCCAGTGGCACTGATGAGGAACGGTAAACGATGAACAATTGGTCGGCAGAAGCCTGGCGCATGGTGGTGGACAGCGCGCCCGAAGGGGTCGTGGTCTGCGACGCCATGGCCGCCGACCATCCGGTCATCTACGCCAACGCCGCTTTCGCTTTCATGAGCGGCTATGCGGCCGAGACACTGTTGGGCAAGAACCTGCGCATCCTCCAAGGGAGCGATCGCGAGCAGGAAGGACGCGAGCGCATGCGTGAGGCGGTGGAGCGGGGCGAGACCGCGCGCGTGCTGTTGCGCAACTACCGTCCAGACGGGTCGCTCTTCTGGAACGAGGTGGTGATCCAGCCCGTTTACGACCCCTCCGGCCAGCTCACTCATTTTCTCGGCTATTCCCGCGATGTCAGCGCGCGGCTGAAGGACGGCGAGAAGGTCTCGCCGGGTCTGCCCTCCTGGCTGCGCGAAGACCGGCTGACCGGACTGCACTCGCGGGCCTACTTCGAGGAGCTGCTGCAACGCGACTGGCTGCTCGCGCAGCGCGACTCGCACGAGATCGGCCTCACGCTCTTCGACATCGACGATCTGGCCACTTACAACGACACCTTTGACAAGAGCGCGGGCGACGCATGCATCCGGCGCGTAGCGCGCGTGATCGGCGCATCCTATCGGCGCGGAGGTGACCTCGTCGGCCGCTGGGAGGGAGGCACTCTCGCAGCGCTGACCCAGGGCGATGGGGCGCAGAAGGCGCCGCAGTACGCGCAGGTCGTCGCCCAGCGAGTGCGGGACCTGTTGATCCATCATCCGCGCGCCGGGGCGGGGCGTTACCTGACGGTCAGCGCCGGTGTGGCCAGTCTCGTGCCTCAACGCGGCATGCCGCTCGAGGCGCTGCTCAAGGGCTGCCAGGCCGCGTTGAGGCGCGCCAAGGCGACTGGCAAGAACGGCATCGTGACCGCGGAGGCGGCGGATTTCTAGGATGAAGCTCTTTGGTCTGGGTCATTCTTCTATGGGTCTCTACTCAGGCTGCCTGGGGGATCAACTGAACATCGCAGCCCAGGGCATTGATGCGGCGTACCAGGCGCCGAATGATCTGGCTGCGGTCGCGGCGGGTGAAGTGTCCGGCGCCGAGATCTTTGTACTCGACGCTGTTTTTGAGCATGTGGTAGGCGGCGGTGAGCATCGAAGAAGCGACCGCCAAGATGGCTTTCTTGGCGCCGCGGCGGGCGCGTAGACGATGGAACTGGGCTTGCAGGTAGGAGTCCTTGGTACGCACAGCCGCCCAAGCGGCGCTGACCAGGGTGGTTTTCAGCCAAGGGGCACCCTTGCGCACTCGGGTGGAGCGGCGCTTACCGGCACTCTCGTCATTGCGCGGACAGAACCCTGCCCAGGAGCGCAGATGGGCGTCTGAGGGAAAGCGCGTCATATCCACGCCGATCTCTGCCACGATCACGTGCGCGGTCACTTCGCTGACCCCGGGCATCGTGCTCAGCAATCGAGCGCTCTCATGGATCGACGCCAAGGTTTTTCCCACCGTGGCATCCAGCTCCGCGACCGCATGCTGCAGGGCAGTGACCAGCTCCAGGTGCACCTTCAGCAGCCCACGGTGGTGATTGCGAATCCGCCCATGCAAGGCCGCCACCAGCTCAGCGCGCTTCTTGCGAGCGTTGCCTTCGGCAAGGTCCGCAAGCTTCTGCGGATCGCTCTCCCCCTTGATGAGGGCCTGCAGAATGGCCTGGCCGCTCTTGCCCAAGACGTTCGACAGCACGCTCCCGAGCTTCAGATTCGCGTCCTCGAGCACCTTTTGGATGCGCGCGGAGTGCTGCGAGATCTCCCGCATGAGCTGTTTGCGGGTGCGCGTCAGATCACGCAGTTCCTGGATCGGAGCGGGAGGCACGAAGCTCGAGCGAATCAGTCCGTGCGCGAGCAGATCGGCAATCCACGCGGCATCATTCACATCAGTCTTGCGTCCGGGGACATTGCGGATGTGCTGGGCGTTGGCGAGCACCAGCTCGAAGTCTCCTTCGAGCAGGTGCCAGACCGGTTTCCAGTACACCCCAGTCGCCTCCATCGCGACATGAGTCACTCCGTGCTGGCTCAACCACTCATTGAGCTCCATCAGTGCCGAGGTGGTGGTCCCAAAGGTCCTCACCTCATCGTGCAGCGGCTCAGCCACACAGCGGATCCGGGCCACGACGCTGTCCTTATGCACATCCAGTCCGGCACATCGCGGGTACAGTACTTCCACAGCTACTTCTCCCCGATTGGTTTTATGATGCGGCCTCGGGAGAAACCCTGGTCATCGAAATCTAGGATTCGTGCTCCGGAGCGCAAGCGCTCCTGGCAACAATTCGGGGTGCTCGCAGGGTCTCGGGTCCAACTAGTATTCGGGCTCATGGCACCACAGAAAGGCCGACCTCGTTCCCGACGCCGATGCGATGCTAGCCGAAAGCCCAAAATTCTGTGCTCCCGCTCTTACGCTTCATCGCTCGGGGTCGACCGCTGGTCGATGGGGAACTAGTATGAAGCGCTGGATCCGGCCCTCCTGGCCGGCCCAGCGCGCCT
>JAKBCR010000134.1 GCA_021807675.1 Pseudomonadota bacterium | reverse complement strand
GAGCGTGAAGCTCGGTCCGGGCGGGGATTTCGTGACTGCTCCGGAGGTCTCCGATCTCTTCAGCCGCTGCGTGGCGCGGCAGTGCGCGCAAGCTCTCGTCGGCGGAGGGGAGATCCTGGAGCTGGGAGCGGGCACCGGGCGCATGGCGGCGGTGATTCTCGAGAGTCTGGCGGCGAGCGGGACGTTGCCTGCCCGGTACGCCATTCTGGAGGTCAGTGCGGACCTGGCGCAGCGGCAGAAAGAGCGCCTGGGAAAGCTTCCGCGCGAGGTGAGGGAGAGAGTGGCGTGGCTCGATCGGCTGCCGGCAAAGCCGATTCGCGGTGTGATCCTGGCGAATGAGGTGCTGGATGCGCTGCCGTGCCGGCGGTTCGTGCTGACGGGAGGCGCGGTGCGCGAACTAGGAGTGGCGCTGCAAGCCGGGGCGGCCCAGACGCTCATCGAGCGGGACACGGCCGCGGACCAGGCGCTCGTGAGCGCCTGCTCGGCGCTGCTCGGCGAGTTGCCGCTATCACTGCCGGACGGCTACTCGTCCGAAATCTGCTTGGCTGTCGAGCCGTGGATCGCCGGTGTCGCTGACTGTCTCGAGCGCGGGGTGATGCTCCTGTTCGATTACGGACTGCCGCGGGCACACTACTATCATCCTCAGCGAACTGCCGGTACGTTGCGCTGCCACTTCAAGCAGCGTGTGCACGATAATCCGTACATCAACGTGGGGGTGCAGGACATCACTGCATGGGTTGATTTCACGCGCGTTGCCGAGGCGGCGGTTGCGTCCGGATTGGACGTCAGTGGTTTCGCGACACAGGCTGCCTTTCTTCTCGCCACGGGAATCGAGAAATTCCTTGCCCAGGCGGTGGAGCCCGTTGCGCACGCGCGGCTCGCAGGGGAGGCGCGGCGGCTGCTCTTGCCCGGGGAGATGGGTGAAGCTTTCAAAGTGATGGCGCTCCTGCGGGATTGCGATGTCGCGCTGGACGGGTTCTCGCTGCAAGATCTGCGGCAGTCGCTATAAAGGAGGCTGCGCGCGCGATCCTCCGAGCGCCTCGCCCGAGACGAGGCCGGTGTCCGGGGGCTGGGAGCAGAGCTGGGCATCTCTCGTTGCCTTTGGCTCGCGGGCCAGCTTGCGCGCCGCGGCGTAGAACCGGGGCAGGTCGTCATTCTCCTGCCGCAACAGGCGCTCGAATCCCGGAACGCAGTCGTAGTAAGTGCCCACTGAGACCAGATCCGCGTTGTTGAGTCCCTCCGCGATCCACTTGTCGTAGAGCGGCGAGCGGACCCCCAGGCGGTGCTCGAGCGAATGAATGTTCGTCGCCAGCGCGGCGAAGATCTGCCGCTTGCGCCGCAGCTTCACCCGGCGGGGAGCCGCGGAACCGTAGAGGCGTGCCAGCCGGTTCCGAGTGTGCCGCAACAAAGCGACGAACTGCCGGTCATCCGCACGCTCCTCGTCCACCTCTTTGATACGGCCGGGCTCTCCCTTGTATTCGAGCCAACGCTTCAGTCCCTCATCCTGCACCGTCACCGCGAAGGCCTCATCGAACCTCGAGTCATTTGGCACGTAGAGCAGTTGATGAGCGAGTTCGTGGAAGATCATCGCCGCGAGCTCATCGGTGCCATAGCGCATCATCGTGCTCATCACCGGGTCGGGCAGCTTCCCCAGGGTGGAATAGGCGGGTACACCTTCGACGACGACGTCATAGCCGCGCCGCTTCAGCCCCGCCGCGAACGCTCGTGCGCGCTGCTCGCTGAAGTAACCGCGATAGGCCACACAGCCGGCGATGGGGAAGCACCACTGCTTCGGCACGACCGAGAGCGCCGGTGCGGCAACCACGTTCCACACGACGTAGGGACGATCGATCTTGACGTACGTGCGATAGCTGTCGTTGTTCGGCAGCTTCAGTACACGCGATGCAAAGCTGCGCGCCTCGCGGACCTCGGCGAGCTCGCGGATAAGCGGCTCCGGCGTCTGCGGATCGTCGATCACCTGCACGATCGGCTCGCGTGAGTGCAGCACGTGCCACTCGCCGTCTGCTGCCTGCAGTAAATACATTGTACTGGCGCAGCCGGAGAGTGCGACCAGCATCACCACGGCGAGCGCGAGCCGTGCTGGATTTGCCCATCGAGCTGTGCGCGTCCGCGGAGCGCGAAGAACAGGCACAAGAGCGTGCCCGCCCCCGCGGGAGGCGAGCGGCGGGCAAAATTCGCGTATGCGGGCGGGAAGAGCCTTCTCGGTTAACATGTGCGCATTATGCAGGTGTACTTGGTCGGCGGCGCCGTGAGAGACCGGCTTCTCGGGCGTCCCGTGAAGGAGCACGACTGGGTCGTGGTCGGCGCCTCACCGGAGGACCTCCAGCGACAGGGTTTCGTTCCCGTCGGACGCGAGTTCCCGGTCTTTCTGCATCCACAGACTCACGAGGAGTACGCGCTTGCCCGTCTCGAGCGCAAGGTGGCTCCCGGATATCGCGGATTCACGACCAAGTTCTCCCCGGACGTGACACTGGAGGAGGATCTTCGCCGCCGCGACCTCACCATCAACGCGATGGCGCAGACTCCCTCGGGCGAGATCGTTGATCCGTACGGCGGCCGTCGCGATCTCGAGGCGCGGCTCTTGCGCCATGTCTCTGACAGCTTCATCGAGGATCCCGTGCGGGTGCTGCGGGTGGCACGCTTTGCCGCGCGCTACGCGGAGCTGGGGTTTCGGGTGGCGGAGGAAACCGTCACGCTGATGCGCAGGATGACGGATTCCGGCGAGCTCATGGCGCTCGTCCCGGAGCGTGTGTGGCAAGAGACCGAGCGGGCACTTGGTGAGACACGCCCCGACGTATTCTTCGAGACCCTGCGTGAATGTGGGGCACTGCGGGCCATATTTCCTGAGATCGCTGCCCTCTACGGCGTGCCGCAGCCGCCCCGCTGGCATCCGGAGACGGACACCGGCGCGCATGTCATGCTCGCGCTGCGCTATTGCGCGGCCAACGACGCCCCCGCAGTGGTCCGGTTTGCCGTCCTCATGCACGATCTCGGAAAGGCGTTGACGGCACCGGAGCGCTGGCCGAGCCACCGCGGACACGAGGAAGCGGGCGTCCCGGTGATCGAGGCGCTCTGTGCACGGCTCAAGGTGCCGAACGGCTTCAGGGATCTGGCGGTTCTGACCGCCCGCCATCATGCCGTCGTCCACCGGGCAGCGGAGCTGCGGCCCGCAACCGTGTTGAAACTCCTCGAGGCGACGGACGCGTTCCGGCGGCAGGAGCGGTTCGAGGAGATGCTGGCAGCGTGTGAGGCCGATGCGCGTGGACGCACCGGTCTCGAGACGCAGCCCTATCCCCAGCGCGACTACCTGCGTCGGGCGCGTGCCGCAGCCGCGGCGGTGAGTCTGCAGGAGAGTGAGCGCCAGGGGCTCGCGGGTCCTGCCATCGGCGAGAAGATCCGCGAGAAACGGCTGGCGGCGATCAAGTCCTTATCCTGAGGGGGCCGAGATCGTTGCAGACGACTTATCAGTCGTTGGTCTTGCGAGCGGCGTCGAGCTCCGTCGGCCCCGTGAAGGGACCCAGGTAAAAGGGCAGCACCGCCATCATATGGCAGGGAGCGATCCCGAGGCGCGCGAGCCCATTCTGAGTGCAGACGCTGTCCACCGTGAGCGAGCGGAAGTTGTCGAGCGAGAGCGGCTTCCCGGGCAGAAGTTCGAGGAGCGCCGCCTGCAGGCGTCCGAGCGCATCCGGCAGGCTCAAGATGTGGCAGGGCACTCGGGCCACTGCCGCGGTCATTCGCACGATCTGCTCGAGTGTCAGTACGTCCGGGCCGCAAAGCTCGTAGGTCTCGCCGAAGCTCCCATGATCCTCCAGCGCGCGTACGAACGCGTCCGCGACGTCCCCGACATATACCGGGGCAAATCGGGCCTGTGGGCGTGCCAGCGGCAGGAACCCTCCGCCGAGGCGAAGGAGCGCCGAAAAGCGGTTGGTGAGCGAGTCGCGGGGACCGAAAATGACCGACGGCCGGAAGATCGTGAAATCGAGGTACGCGGCGGCGGCGCGGATGTGGGCTTCCGCCTCCCCCTTGGTGGACAGATAGCGGCTGGGGCCGCGCTCCCGATCGGCGCCGACGGCGCTCATGTGCAGCAGCCGGCGGATCCTCGCTCCCCGCGCGGCAGCGATGAGCTTGGCGGCGAGATCCGCGTGCACGGACTGGAAGGTGGCCCGGCCGCTCTGGTTGAGAATGCCGATGAGGTTGATGACCGCATCCATCCCTTCCAGAAGCTGGCCGAGGGCGCCGGGGTCATGTACGTTCGCGGTGACGAGCTCGACCGTCGAGAGGACCCTGAGGTGTTGGCCTTTGCCGGCGCTGCGCGTCGGCACCCTCACCCAGTGCCCCTCGCGGGCCAGGCGTGTCACGACCTCCGTGCCGACGAAGCCGGTTCCACCCAATACGCAGATGCTCATGCGCGCCGGCATGTCAGCGCCGCAAACCGGCTGGAGGTGCGCTCAGCGTGTCGGCCAGCGCCAGACTGCGCCGCTCGGGCCGGCCATCGTGGAGCAACTCGACCCCGACGTCATCGCCCACACGCAGGAAGCCGATGGCATTGCGCAGATCGGCGTTGGACCGGATACGCCGGCCGTCCACCGAAGTGATTACATCGCCCGTGCGGATACCGGCCTTGGCGGCCGGCGAGCCCGGAACCACCTGCGCCACCAGCCCGCCTATCGCCTTGCGCAGGCCGAGGGAGCGCGCCATCTCCGGCGTGACCGCGTACACGCTGACGCCCATCTGGCCGCGCTTGACGGCGCCGTACTCGATGAGCTGTCGCATCACGCGCTCGGCTGTGTTGACCGGAATGGCGAATCCGATGCCGATGTTGTCGCCGCTTCCGGAGAGGATCGCCGTGTTGATGCCGACGAGATCGCCCCGCAGGTCGACCAGGGCTCCGCCCGAGTTGCCGGGATTTATGGAAGCGTCGGTCTGGATGTAGTCCTCATAGTCGTTTGGGCTCAGGCCGGAGCGCTTCAGGCCGCTGACGATGCCCGCAGTCGCGGAAAGGGGTAGTCCGAAGGGGTTGCCGATCGCCACCACGAAGTCGCCCACCTGCAGCCTTGCGGAATTGCCGAGCCGGATCTGCGCCAGGCCGTGGGCGTCGACCTTCACCACCGCGATGTCCGAGGGCGGATCGGTCCCGACGAACGTGGCTTTGAGCCTGCGCCCGTCCTGCAGAGTGACGGTGATGCCGGTAGCGTGGTCCACCACATGGGCGTTGGTCAGGATGTACCCGTGCCTGGCATCGACGATCACACCGGAGCCGGCGGCCTCGAAGGGCTGCTCGCCGCGCTCTTGCCCTGGAAGGTTGCCGAGGAAGCGGCCGAAGAAAGGATCGTCGCGCAACGGAGCGTTGGCCCCGCCGGCGCGCCTGACGCCGCGGGTGTTGATGGTGACGACCGCCGGGGATACCTTGCGGATCATCGGCGCGAGCGAGGGAACGCGCAATCCGCCAACGGCCGCAGGGATGGCGGCGGACACCGTCGCGAGAGGCATCCCTCCCGCCGCCGCTGCGAGCAGCGCGGCACAGATCAGGCTCCGGGCATTCATCGTTAAGAGGCTTCCGACCTACGGAGCGACGATTCTACAAGTCCGCGGGGCCGGGACGAAGTCCGGAAAAGTCCGCATGAGTGGCCGGGAGCCACGCTCCCGGCCACTCGCGACGGGGGGTCTCAGGCCGCCGCGACCTCGATGCGCCGCGGCTGCAGCTTCGCCTGTTTCGGGATCGTCACTTCGAGCACGCCGTGCGTGTGCTTGGCGGTGATCGCATCCAGATTGGCACTCTCCGGGAGAGTGAAGCGTCGCAGGAACTTGCCGTTGCGACGCTCGAGGCGTCGGTAGGCGTTCGATTCCTCCTGTGCGCGGGCGCGCCGCTCGCCACGGATGGTGAGGACGCCCTTTTCCGCAGTGATGTCGATATCCTTCGGCTCCACGCCGGGGACGTCGATCAACACCGCGAAGCGCTCAGGCTCCTCGTAGACGTCGACCTGTGGAATCCACCAGGCGCCATCGGAGTCGCTGGCGTCGGCCGCAGGAAATGCCTCATCGAGATGCCGATGCAGGCGGTTGACGAGCGACCAGGGCTCGTAGCGCAGAGTGGCCATGTTTCAAACCTCCAATCGTGAATGAATGTCGGCCTAGTCGGCCTCACTATGTCGTTGGAGGCGATTTGCGGGCGGCCAGGGGAGTTTCAAGTGTTGGGCTCGGCGAGCGAGGGCGGCCCTGCCGCCGGGGGGGGTACGGCCCCGTCCTGCTCCGAGCGTTGCATGCTGCTGCACGTGCGCCAGAGCTCAGCCTTGACCGCGGCCTGTGAGCATGCTGTGTAGAACGTGTGCGTGCCCTGAGCACAAGATATTGAGGCCAAAGCGCCGAGGGCAAAAGAGCCCCGGAAAAAACTTCTGGCACGCCCTCCAGGCTCATTACTCTGTAAATTATTGTTTTTATAAGTATTTTTTTGCATCCTAAAATATGTCCGGGAATCTTGACGACCGCTGGGGTGCTCATTAGGCTCTGTACCCCGACACAAGATCTTGTGCCCGCGAGGCGGCTCCACGGGATCGCGCGTTGGGGAGGTTCAGGGGGTTCCGGCTGCGAGAGCGGCATTCGGGCAATCCCGGTACGCGCCGCTTCGCGCGTCTCGCGCAGGCCGCATCCCCTGTGATCCGTAGGACAGGCGTGCTAATGACAATCGGAGCGCCGCGGACACATGAATACCGTCGTGAAGATCGAGCCGAAGGATATCGATGCCATTCCGTTCCAGGAGGCATCGCTTGACATCTGGGACAAGAAATACCGCCTCACCGCGAAAGACGCTACGCCCATCGACAAGACGATGGACGATACCTACAAGCGCGTCGCGCGAGCGCTCGCCGACGTCGAGCGTGAAGGTATTCGTGAGCACTGGTACGAACGGTTCCTGTGGGCGCTGCGCCGCGGGGCGATTCCCGCTGGGCGCGTAACTTCCAACGCAGGCGCTCTGGAGCACAAGCCCGCGACCTCGACGATCAACTGTACGGTATCGGGAACGATTCGCGACTCCATGGATGACATCCTGCGGAAGGTTCACGAGGCCGGCCTGACACTGAAAGCCGGCTGCGGCATCGGCTACGAGCACTCGACCCTGCGGCCGCGCGGGGCCTATGTATCCGGGGCCGGCGCCTACACGTCGGGCCCGCTGTCGTTCATGGATATCTACGACAAGATGTGCTTCACGGTCTCCTCGGCCGGCGGCCGCCGCGGCGCGCAGATGGGCACGTTCGACGTCGGACACCCCGATGCCATGGAGTTCATCCGCGCCAAGCGCGAGAACGGCAGGCTGCGGCAATTCAACCTGTCGCTGCTCATCACCGACGAGTTCATGACCGCGGTGCGGGAGAATCGCGAATGGAGGCTCGCGTTTCCGGTGACCCGCGCGGAAATCGAGGGCGAGCGGCCCGATCTCGCCGACAGCGCCAAATTCGTCTGGCGCGAATGGCCGGTGCACGAGGGCTACGTCGTCAATGAGGAGGGCCTGGTCGCCTGCAGGATCTACAAGATCCTGCCGGCGCGGCGCATGTGGGACGTCATCATGACGTCGACCTACGATTTCGCCGAGCCGGGATTCATCCTCATCGACCGCGTCAATGAGATGAACAACAACTGGTGGTGCGAGAACATCCGCGCCACCAATCCGTGTGTCACTGCGGACACTCGTCTGGCGACCCAGTTCGGGCTCGTGCGGATCGGCGATCTATACAACGCCCGGGTGGACATTCAGGCGACCGTGGATTTCCGCTCTCTCGGCAAAGCCAAAGGCGGAGTCACCGTCCGTTCCGCAGTGCCTGCTTTCATGACGTCTCCGTCCGCTGACGTATACCGGGTCGTAACTGCGGCGGGATACGAGATCAAGGCCACTGAGTGGCATGACTTCTACACCACGCGCGGCAAGACCAAGCTCAAAGACCTCAAGCCGGGTGATGAACTGCTCATCCAGTCGGGCAAAGGGCAGTTCGGCGATTGTGGTAGCGAAGAGCTCGGCGTGCTGCTCGGGCTGATTACCGGCGACGGCCACATCACTAATCGCGGCAAGGGCCGGCAGGCTGTCGTCGTGAATCTGTGGGGCGCCGACCGCGAGCATGCAGACGTGCTGGTTTCCTGCGTCAACAGCATGATCGCCGGCTGGGCGGCCTGTCCGAGGAACCACCGAGTGAGCGCGGTCGCGGCCCCGGAGCGGAACTTGGTCATGATCCGGTCCGTAATCCTCATGCGTTACCTCACGGAATTTTTCGGAGTCAGCGCTGCGTGCAAGACCTCGGTGCCAGAGATCATCTGGCGTGGCAATGAAGCCTGCGTCAAGGGCTATTTGCGCGGGCTGTTCCAATCCGACGGAACCGTGAACGTCGGCGGAAATGCCGGTACGAGTTGCTCCGTGCGCCTGGCTTCGAGCCATCCTTCGCTGCTGAAGGACGTGCAGGCGCTGCTCGCCAATTTCGGGGTGTTCTCGCGTGTGCTGAAGCGGCGTGACGCCAGCGAACGACTGCTCCCGGACGGCAAAGGTGGCAAGAAGGCGTATGCGTGCAAAGCCGACTATGAGCTCATTGTCGACGGTGAGTCGCGCGAGCGTTTCATGTCGGAAATCGGCTTTTTGACGGACGCGAAGAACGGCAAATATGGGCAGTGGGTCGAGGGCAAGGTGCTCCACAAGTCCCAATCGTTCGCCACTCCGATAGTCGATATCAGTTATGTTGGCAAGGAGGCCGTTTTCGATACGACACAACCTGATTGTAACTCAGTGATTTTCAACGGAATTGTGACCGGGCAGTGTGGTGAGCAGCCTCTCCCGCCGTATGGCAGTTGTTTGCTCGGTTCTGTCAACCTGACACGTTTCGTCAGGGAGCCGTTCACCGAGCGCGCGAAGTTCGATTGGGACGAGTACCGCGAGGTGGTGAAGGTCTTCACGCGCATGCTCGACAATGTGGTGGAGATCAACGGCCTGCCGCTCGAGAAGCAGCGCGAGGAGATCATGCGCAAGCGCCGGCACGGCATGGGATACCTGGGTCTCGGCAGCACGATGACGCTGCTGCGCATGAAGTACGGCTCGCCCGAGTCGATCCGATTCACGGAGGAAGTCTCGCGTGAAATGGCGCTCGCCGGCTGGGAAGCCGGACTCGAGCTGGCGCGGGAGAAGGGGCCGGCTCCGATCATGAACGAGGGGTTCACGGTCACGAAGGAGATGCTGAGAAAGCGTCCCGAGATGGCGCGTGACGGCTGGAAGGCCAGCGACCAGATCCCGGGCCGTATCCTGCACGCGAAGTACAGCCGCTACATGCAGCGGGTCGGCGAGGTCGCTCCGAAGCTCGCCGAGGAGCTGGCGGAGACGGGCTGCCGCTTCACTCACCACACCTCGATTGCGCCGACCGGAACGATCTCCCTGTCACTCGCCAACAATGCCTCCAATGGCATCGAGCCTTCGTTCGCGCACTATTACTTCCGTAACGTGATCCGCGGCGGCAAGAAGACGAAGGAAAAGATCGACGTCTACTCCTTCGAGCTGCTGGCATACCGTGAGCTCGTCAATTCGAAGGTCAAGCCGGGCTCGACGGCCGAAGCCGAGAAGCTGCCCGACTACTTCATCGCCTCCGAGGACGTCACTCCCAAGGAGCACGTCGATGTGCAGGCGGCGGCCCAGAAGTGGGTGGACTCGTCGATCTCGAAGACCGCGAACGTGCCGACGGATTTCGCTTACGAGAAGTTCAAGGACATCTACCTCTATGCTCACGAGAAAGGCCTGAAGGGCTGCACCACGTTCCGCTTCAACCCAGAGGCATTCCAGGGTGTGCTGGTGAAGGAGCAAGACCTGAAGAACACGATCTACAGGTTCACGCTCGATGACGGCACGGTCGTGGAGGCACGCGGCGATGAGGAGATCGAGTACGACGGGGAGCTGCACACTGCGGCGAATCTATTTGACGCCATGAAGGACGGCTACTACGGACGCTACTGAGGACATTGCAATACAGCGTCTGCGGCCCCATAAATCGGAACTCAGATCATGACCATCAAGATCGAGCGCAAAATCGTCAAGTACCAGGTTCAAAAGCCGGAAGAGAAGCCGGCCGTGGCCGAGGCCGCGAAGACCCTCGCAGCGGCCTCGCCCGCGGAGGAGATCGTTCGCGACAAGCACGGGCGCACGGCCAAAGTCATCCGGATGCATGAGAAGCTCGAGCGTCCGGAGGTGCTGATCGGATCGACCTACAAGATCAAGACGCCGATCTCCGATCACGCGATGTACGTGACCATCAACGACATCGTGCTCAACGAGGACACCGAGTACGAGCAACGGCGGCCGTTCGAGATCTTCATCAATTCGAAGAACCTCGACCACTTCCAGTGGATCGTGGCGTTGACGCGGATCATCTCGGCGGTATTCCGCAAGGGCGGCGATGTCACCTTCCTAGTCGATGAGCTGAAGGCCGTCTTCGATCCCCGTGGCGGCTACTGGCAGCCGGGCGGCAAGTTCATGCCCTCCATCATCGCGGAGCTCGGCCACGTCATCGAGAAGCACCTGCAGACCATCGGCCTGATGCGCAAGCCGCAGCTCGACGAGCATCAGCAGAAGCTGGTCGACGAGAAGCGGGCGGAGTTCGAGGCGCGCGCGAAGCAGGCCGATGCCTTCGCGAAGTCGCACTTCCCGGAAGGCGCGCAGCTTTGCGGCAAGTGCAATACCGCCGCGCTGGTGATGATGGACGGCTGCATGACCTGCTTGAACTGCGGCGACTCGAAATGCGGTTAGCCGGTGTGCGGCGATTCTCCGCTGTCGGTTTGTCGGTTGCCTCGTAAGGCGAGATTTCGATCCATATCGGATGCCGTTGCACGGCGGGCACCGGAGCCACGGCCGACCGCATGACTGCCCAACCTGAAACCCGCGTTGCCCTGATCACCGGCGCCAGCTCCGGCATCGGCAAGGAGGCGGCGATCGCGCTGGCCTCTCGAGGGTGGCGCATCATCGGCACCGGGCGCGACGCTGGGCGGATGGCAGCGGCGGAGGCGCAGATTCGCGCGGCGAGCGCCGAAGGCGAAGTCACCCTGCTACAGGCCGATTTGTCGCGTCTGACCGATGCCGCGCGCCTGGCGGAAGAGATCGCGCGGCTGACGCCGCGGCTCGACGTGTTGGCCAACAATGCCGGGAGCATGGCGGCCGATCGGGTGATGACCGAGGAAGGTCTGGAAGCCAATTTCGCCGGCAACCACCTCGGGCCATTCCTGCTTACGCGACGTCTGCTGCCATTGCTGTGCGCGACGGCGGCGCTTGCCGCCAAGGGCAGCGTGCGGATCGTCAATACGTCGTCCGATGCCAGCGAGATGATCCCCGGGCTCGACCTGCGGGACATCCAGGGGCTCGCGAATTTCAGTGTCGGGGCCGCCTACTGCCGCGGCAAGCTCGCCAATGTGCTCTTCACCCGCGCGCTCGCGGGGCGGTTGGCCGATGATGGCATCGTCGCCCACGCCTTTCATCCGGGAACGGTCGCTTCCAACTTCCTCTCGCACGCTCCCGAGGCTACGCGCGAGCGCGTGCGAAAGCTGCCGAGCCGCACCGAGGCGCTAGGCGCGGACACGCTGATCTGGCTGGCGACTGCGCAGGAGCCGGGCAGGACGAGTGGCCTTTACTGGCACGATCGCGCCGTCCGCACGCCGAACCCGCTGGTCGAGGATGCGCCGTTCGTCGAGCGCTTC
>JAKBCR010000010.1 GCA_021807675.1 Pseudomonadota bacterium | reverse complement strand
CCGCGGAGCAGGCCTCGTTCCCGGTACCTCCTGTGGCGGGGTGCAGACCGGCGATTCTCGGCCGGTTGCCGGCGAGGATCGCCTGCAGACGTTGTGGATCGAGTGTCACCTCGGCGTGGGAGGTGACCAGGGCCGAGGCGGGGTCGGTGCGATATTTTTGCTTCAATGGGGCTTGCAGGGCCCGCAGCTCATCGGCGTTCATGTTGGGCTCTCTCGAAAACCATACAGGCTGAGTCATTTCCATCCGGCTGAGTGAGTCTATCCGGATCCGCATCTCAACGCGGGACAATCACCGCGCCACGAGCTCCGGTCAGGCCCCCGCCGCCGACGAGCGCGGGCGCGTGTCATTGGCGACCCGCCGCTCCTCCTCGGCCTCCTCGCCGCCGAACTGTGCGTTATAGAGCGCGTGGTAGATCCGGCCACGGGAGAGGAGCATTTCATGTGTTCCCTGCTCCACGATCCGGCCGTCGCGCATCACGAGAATGAGATCGGCATCGCGGATCGTGGACAGGCGGTGGGCGATGACGAAGCTGGTGCGATTCCTGCGCAACTTCGCCATGGCATGCTGCACCAGCACCTCCGTCCGCGTATCGACAGCGCTCGTCGCCTCATCCAGGATCAAAAGCGCCGGGCGGATGAGAAACGCCCGCGCGATGGTGATGAGCTGCTTTTGTCCGGCGCTGACATTGCCCGATTCCTCGTCGATCACCGTGTCATAGCCCTCCGGCAGGCCACGCACGAAGCGGTCGACGAAAGCCGCCCGAGCGGCCTCGAGCACCTCTTCGTCGGTCGCGTCCGGCCGTCCGTAGCGGATGTTGTCGCGAATGGTGCCGTGGAAGAGCCACGCGTCCTGCAACACCATGCCGATGCGTGATCGCAGATCACTGCGGCGCATGGCGGTGATGTCGATGCCATCCAGGGTGATACGGCCGCTGCCGAGCTCGTAGAAGCGCATGATGAGATTGACGAGCGTCGTCTTCCCCGCCCCCGTTGGCCCGACGATCGCAATCGTGTGGCCGGGCTCGGCCGTCAGGGAGAGATCCTCGATCAGCGGGGTCTGCGGCTGGTAACGGAAGGAGACGCGCTGAAATTCGACCCGCCCCTGGAGCTCGGCCGGCCTCGCGGGCACCGCCGGCTCGGAGCGCAACTCCCCTTCGTCGAGGACGGCAAAGATCCGCTCGGAGGAGGCGACGCCGGACTGGATCGTGCCTGCCAGGGAGGCCACCTGGGTCAGGGGCCGATTGAACTGTCGCGAGTACTGGATGAAGGCCTGGACGGCTCCAAGGGTCATGCCACCCGTTGCGACGCTTAGGCCCCCGATGATCGCGATCAGGACGTAGTTGAGGCTGCCGATGAACATCACCGCGGGCATGATCAGCCCCGAGAGGAATTGCGCGGCGAATCCGGCATCGTAGAGCTGCCCGTTCTTCGCATCAAAGCGCTGCGCGGTCTCGCTCTGTCGGCCGAACACCTTGACGAGCTCATGGCCGGTGAATGCCTCCTCGATCTGCGCATTCAGCTCCCCCGTCCGGGTCCATTGCGCGATGAAGTGCCGCTGCGAGCGCTTGGAAACGACTCGGGTGAGGAGCAGGGCAAGCGGGATGGTGATGAGCGCGATCAGCGCCAGAAGCGGCGAGATGACGAACATCATCGAGACGACGCCCAAAAGGGTAAGCAGCGCGGTCAAGATCTGACTGAGCGACTGCTGGAGGCTCATCGAGATGTTGCCGATGTCGTTGGTCACCCTGCTCAGCAGCTCCCCTCGGGGCCGTCCGTCGAAGTAGCTCAGCGGGAGTCGATGGATCTTCTCCTCCACGTCCGAGCGCAATCCGAAGACGACGGATTGGACGACGTCATTGAGCAGGTAGCCCTGCGCCCAGAGGAACGCGGCGGAGGTGAGATAAACCGCGATCACCTTCAGCAGTGTGATCTCGAGCTCTCCGAAATCGATTCCCCGGCCAGGCACGAGGTGCATGCGGGCGAACATCTCTGCGATGTGAATGTGTCCGGCGGCGCGCGCGGACGCCACGGCCTGCTGCTGGGTCGTGCCAGGCACGAGATGCTCGCCGATGGCGCCGGAGAAGATGATGTCCGTCGCATGCCCGATGAGCATCGGTCCGAGGACGGAGAGGGCTACGCTCGAGGCGGAAAGCGCCACGGCGCAGATCAGGCGCAGCCGTTGTGGCCGCAAGCACTGCAGCAGCCGGCGCGCCGCGGGCCAGAAGCGCGTCGGCTTCTCGGTCGGCCGGCCGAGACTCGCCCAGGCGGGGCCGCCACCCGGCGGGCCGGCTGCGGGAACCGGACGTGGCGCGCTCGTCACGCCGCCTCCTCCGCCGTGAGCTGGGAGGCGACGATCTCCCCGTAGGTCGCGCAGGTGTCGAGCAGCTCACGATGGCGGCCGAGACCGACGATGACACCGCCATCGAGCACCGCTATCTGGTCCGCGTACCGGATGCTGGAGACCCGCTGCGTGACGATGACGACCGCCGATTGGCGAGTGACGGGCTGAAGCGCGGCCCGCAGCCGTGCTTCCGTCCCGAGATCGAGCGCGGAGAACGAGTCGTCGAACAGGTAAATCTCCGGCTTGCGCAGCAAGGCCCTCGCGATGGCGAGGCGCTGCCGCTGACCGCCAGACACATTCGTGCCGCCTTGTGATATTCGTGCCTCGAGGCCCGCGGGCAGTTCCTCCACGAAATCGCGCGCCTGGGCCACTTCGAGCGCACTCCACAGATCTTCGTCCGTGGCGTGCGGATCGCCCAAGCGCAGATTGCTCGCCACGGTGCCGGAGAAGAGGTAGGGTTTCTGCGGGACGAGACCGATCCGGCTCCACAGCAAGTCCGGATCGAGCTTGCGCACATCGACGCCGTCGAGCAGGACCACGCCTCCCGTCGTGTCCAGCAGCCGCGGAACGAGCGACAGGAGCGTCGTCTTGCCCGCTCCGGTGCTGCCGATCACGGCCAGGGTCTGGCCTGCGGCGACCCGTAGCGAGACCTCCCGCAGCACCGGATCCGCAGCCCCCGGGTATTTGAAGGTCACGGCCCGCAGCTCCACCTGCGCGCGGGCCGAGATGGTCCGCACCGGATCGTGAGGAGGGACGACCGAGGAGTCCGTCCCGAGAATTTCGCCGATGCGGTCAGCGGATACGGCCGCCCGCGGCACCATCATCAGCATGAAGGTCGCCATCATCACGGACAACAGTATCTGGGCGAGATAGACGAGGAACGCCACCAGGTCGCCGATCTGTGCCCGTCCCGCGGCGATGCGCTCCGCGCCGACCCACAGCACCGCCGCGCTCGAGGCGTTCAGTATGAGGACGATGGAGGGAAGCAGCAGCGCCATCAGGCGGCCGGCCCGTAAAGCGGTGTCTGTCAGATCGGCATTCGCCTTGGCGAACCTCCGCGTCTCATCCGGCTCTCGCACGAAGGCGCGCACCACGCGAATTCCGGCGATCTGCTCGCGCAGGATGCGATTGACTCCGTCGACGAACACTTGCATGCGCCGAAACTGAGGCACCATTCTCCACGCCACATAGCCGATGACGATCGCAAGAACGGGAACGCAGACACCCATCAGCCATGAGAGTCCCGGGTCCTCACGTATCGCCATGAAGATGGCCCCGGCTCCCATGATGGGCGCGCCGATCATCGTGGTCCCGCTCGCGGCAACGAGCATTTGCACCTGTTGCACGTCGTTGGTGTTTCTCGTGATGAGCGACGGCGCGCCGAACCGTGCGACCTCCCGTCCCGAAAAGCCCATGACGTGTCTGAAAAGGGAGGAGCGCAGGTCGCGCCCGAAGCTCATCGAGATGCGCGCGCCGTAGTAGGCCGCAGCTACCGAGCAGGCGATCTGGCCCAGCGTCATGAGCAGCATCCATCCGCCGATCCGCAGGATGTAAGCCGTGTCGCCCTTCACGACTCCGTAGTCGATCACGTCGGCGTTCAGGGTTGGCAGGTATAGCGCGGCGATCGTGCCGAGAAGCTGCAATACGATGACGGCCAGCAGCCAGCGTGCATAAGGCTGCAGGTACCTGCGCAGAAGGCGGATCAGCATGCTTCGCTCACATCGGCCACTTCAACGACGCCAGCGCTACAGAGCGCCAGCGCCGCGGCGCAGGGTGCGGACACCTTCAGGGTCAACATCTGGTCGGCGCGCGTACGGCCGAGATTGATCGCGGCGACCGGCTTGCCTGCCTGAGCGGCGGTCTGCACGAATCGGAAGCCGGAATACACCATGAGCGAGGAGCCGACGACGAGCACGGCATCGGACCGCTGCAGCCCCTGCAGCGCCGCCTCGACCCGGCGGCGGGGAACGCTCTCGCCAAAGAAAACGACATCCGGCTTCAGCACCCCTCCACAGCGGGCGCACGATGGTACCGCGAATTCTCCGAATGAGAGCCCTTCGAGATCGGCGTCGCCATCGGGGGCAGCGTTTCCCTGCAACCTGGCCCACTCCGGGTTGAGCCGCATCAGCTCGGCTTGCAATTCCTCGCGGGGGCCGAGGCTGTGACAGTCCATGCATCGAACCCGATCGAGCCGTCCGTGCAGGTCGATCACCTGCGTGCTTCCTGCGGCTTGATGCAGCCCATCGACGTTCTGCGTGAGGAGCATCTCGACGCGACCGTGCCGCTCGAGTCTCGCGAGAGCTTCATGCGCCGCATTGGGTCTTGCGTGACGGAAGTGCTGCCAGCCGACGAAGCTCCGGGCCCAATAGCGCTGGCGCACCGCGGCACTGTCCATGAAAGCCTGAAAGTTGACCGGCGGCGGGCGCTTCCAGCTGCCGTCCGAGTCGCGATAGTCCGGGATGCCCGACTCCGTGCTGCAGCCCGCCCCGGTCAGGATGAAAAGCCTGGGGTATCGATGGATGAAGTCGCGGAGCGGTTTCGGGTCCACACGGGCCTGCACGGATGATGAGGATAACGTCAATGCTTCTCGGGATCGAATATCGACTCGATCGGCCGGCCGAAGACGGTCCCGATGGCGAATGCCAGGGGAAGGCTCGGATCGTAGCGTCCGGTCTCGATGGCGTTGACCGTCTGACGCGAGACCTTGAGGCGCGCCGCGAGGTCGACCTGAGTCCAACCGCGCCGGGCGCGCAGCTCGGGAAGGATGTTCTTCATCAATCGCTCGAGACGACGTGCAGGAGTTGCAGGTTGAAGACGGTCCATCCCAAAAGATTGATCCATACCATGCTCACGGGAGGCTGGCCGAACAGTACGAGGAAGAACCCGGCGAGCGTGCAGAACGCGATGATGATCCCGGTAACGGCGGCGGCTTTGAGAAGCCGAAGCCGCAGGTATTCGTCACAGGCCCGGTAGAGCCAATACGTGCTCAGGACACAGAAGAGCTCCGTCAGGACGGGAGTCAGGATGAGGATGTCGCGGACGCTTCCACGGGGCACGAAAACGCCGCCGTAAGCCGCCATTCCCAGGGAGATCCAATAAGCCCACTGACTATAGAAGACTCCGCGGATCGCGGACCGCCCGAGCGTTGTCGATTCCATCGAGCGCGCCTCAGGGTAAAGCATACTTTACTATAACCATGCGCCGCAGCCAGGGGAAGCGGCAAGGCGGGTCGCATGAGCATGGGGGCAGGCGACAGTCTCTGCGCGCCGAGGGGCGTGCGGTCAACTGCCATTGCGCATTCGAGCGGCCACGCCGCCGTAGCGTGTCGCCGCCATGTCACCAAAGCATGTCGGGGTGGCCACCGGCGTTCTAAACGGCGCACCGGGAGGGCCGGTTCCCATGGGCGAGCTATTCGGGAGGCGCGGCCGCCATCCTCGCGGCAGTCCGGGAAGCCGAAGAGGCTCTGGCACAGCGCGCCTCGGCGCCGCACGGGCGAGCGCGTGCAAGCCGTCTTTCCCGGGCATCTGGCGCTCGAGGATGAGAACAGCTACGTGAGCGCCGCCGAGGCGGGACTCGGCATCGCGCAGATGCCTGCGTTCGCAGTGAAGGGGGCCCTGGAGCGCGGCGGCCGCTTGCGCGTCCCACCGCGATCACGGACTGCGAACGGCGCGGATCCAGCGCTCGAAGCTCGACATGACTCCACGGCAGAACTCGCCCGTCGACGGGTTGGTGAACTTTCCCTGCTCGTCCACCAGTTTGTCGACGCCGCCGATGTAGGCTTCCGGCTGCTGCATCACGGGCATGTTGAGAAATACGAGGCACTGGCGCAGATGATGATTGGCGCCGAATGCGCCTTGCGAGCCCGGCGAGCAGCTCACCACCGCGCAGGGCTTGCCGCTCCAGGCGCTTTGTCCGTAGGGGCGCGAGCCCACATCGATGGCGTTCTTCAACGCGCCGGGTATGGAGCGGTTGTATTCCGGGGTGACGAAGAGCACCGCATCCGCCCGGCGGACCCGCTCGCGAAATTCCCGCCAGGGCGTCGGCGGCTCGGCATCGTCGTCCTGGTTGTAGAGCGCGAGACCGCCGATCGGCACCAGATCGATGCTCAGGCCGCCCGGTGCGACCGACGCGAGCGCAAGCGCGAGCCGATGGGAGAAAGACTGCCTCCGCAGGCTTCCCACGATACCGACCACATCGATGCTCTCGGTCATGCTCGATCTCCTCGGGTCAATGCGCTGCCGCAGCAGAGGGTCGCCGGAACCGGCGGCCGAATCAAGCGCATCGGCGCGACGCCAGCCGGGGGCGTCGGCCGCGCCCGCTCAGGCTCTACCGGAGTGCCCGAATCCGCCCGCGCCACGGGCGCTGTCCTCGAAGGACGCGACCACTTCCAGAGCCACTTGCACCACAGGCACGACGACGAGCTGCGCGATGCGCTCGCCCGGGCGGATGGTGAAAGGCTCCCTGCCCCTGTTCCAGCATGACACCATGAGCTGGCCCTGGTAGTCGGAGTCGATCAGACCCACCAGGTTGCCCAATACGATACCGTGCTTATGGCCGAGCCCTGAGCGCGGCAACACCACCGCGGCCAGCGCCGGATCCTCCAGGTGGATGGCCATGCCGGTCGGAATGAGCTCCGCCCTGCCGGACTCGAGCTCGAGCGGTGCATCGAGGCACGCGCGAAGGTCGAGGCCCGCCGAGCCCGCCGTCGCATAGGCCGGCAGCGGGAACTCCGTGCCGATCCGCGCATCCAGAATCTTGATCTTGAGGGGGCGCCCCGGGACGCCCGTCGCCGCGCTCACGCCTGGGCCTGCGCGCTGTCGCAGGGCGGCTGGGCGGCGGCGGATGCGGCGTACGACTCCGCGATCAGGCGGATGAGCTCACGCGCCAGGGAGAGCTTCGAGCCGTGGCCGAGATCGCGGCGGGCACTGCGCCAGAGGACGATGAGGTGATTGTCCTCGCATTCGAAGACCTTGTTGTCGCCCACCTCATTGGCGGCGATCATGTCCAGGTTCTTCTTCAGGAGCTTCGCGCGCGCGTTCTGCTCGACGGACTCGGTCTCCGCGGCAAAGCCCACCACGAACGGCCGGCGCGGGCGCGCGGCCACGGTCGCCAGCACGTCCGGCGTGCGCTCCATGTTGAGCTCGAGAGTGTTGGCGGTCTTCTTGATCTTCTGGTCGTGCGGGTTGGAGGGCCGATAGTCGGCGACCGCGGCCGTCGAGATGAAGATGTCCGCGCTCTCCACCTCTTCCAACACGGCGGCCAGCATGCTCTGCGCGCTCTCCACGTCCACGCGGCGCACACCCGCGGGTGTCGGGATGGCGACCGGTCCGGCGACGAGGACGACCTCGGCCCCGGCCTCGCGCGCGGCCTGGGCGACGGCGAAGCCCATCTTGCCGGAGCTGCGGTTGCTGATGAAGCGGACGGGATCGATGCGCTCGCGTGTGGGACCGGCGGTGATCAACACGCGCCGCCCCTGAAGCGGTCCGCTGCGGGGCATCAGGAGATCGAGGCGATCGGCGATCTCGAGAGGCTCGAGCATCCGGCCCTCGCCCACCTCGCCGCAGGCCTGCTCGCCTTGCGCAGGGCCGAGCACCTGAACGCCTCGCTGGCGGAGGAGACCAACGTTCGACGCTGTGGCCGCATTCGCCCACATGATGCGATTCATGGCGGGCGCGACGGCGATCGGCGCCTGTGTCGCCAGGCAAAGAGTGGCGAGCAGATCGTTCGCGTGGCCGCCGGCCAGGCGCGCCAGGAAATCGGCGCTTGCCGGTGCGACGAGCACCAGCTCCGCCCAGCGCGCGAGCTCGATGTGTCCCATTGCCGCCTCGGCCGCGGCATCCCAGATCTCCTCGCGAACCGGGTGGCCGGAGAGCGCCTGGAACGTGAGCGGCCCCACGAATTCCCGGGCCGCGCTCGTCATGACCACCTGCACCTCGGCACCGCGCTCGCGCAGACGCCGCACCAGGTCCGCGCTCTTGTAAGCGGCGATGCCACCGGTCACACCGAGAAGGATGCGTTTGCCTTGCATGGAAGGATTATCGGACGCCGCTCCCCGGCGGCGCAAACGAGTCGAGCCTGAAATGCGGTCTTTCTGCCCAAGACGCCGCCTTTGAGCCCCTCGCCCCCGCCGCGCCCCGCGGCCATCATGGCATCGAGTCACCGGGTTGCGCGGGAGCCAGCATGGAACGTACAGCAGTGGACACGGCGAGCGGGGCCGGCTCATCGAACGGGGGCGGGACCCTTCCCATCCGCGAATGGCCGGAGTCGGAGCGCCCCCGAGAGAAGCTCCTCAAGCGGGGCGCCAATGCCCTCTCCGATGCCGAGCTGCTCGCGCTGTTGCTCGGCTCCGGCATCCCCGGGTGCTCGGCGGTCGCGATGGCCCGCTCGCTCCTGAAGGATTTCGGCTGCCTCCGCGATCTGCTGAACGCGCGCTTCTCTCGCTGGCGCCGCAAGGGCATAGGCCTCGCCCGCTATGCCACCGTACAGGCGGCCGTGGAGCTCGCAAAGCGGCACCTGCACGAGGAAATGCGGATCGGCTCACCGCTCACGAGCCCCCAGGCCACCTACCGCTACCTTCAAGCGCAGCTCCGCGATCGACCGTACGAGGTCTTCTGCTGCATGTACCTCGATAACCGCCATCGGCTGATCGCCTTCGAGGAGCTCTTTCGGGGCACGGTCGACTGCGCTCAGGTGCATCCGCGGGAAGTCCTGCGGCAGGCACTGCTGCACAACGCCACCGTCCTGATCGTGGCGCACAACCACCCTTCCGGCGTTCTCGAGCCGAGCCCCGCCGACGACTTCATCACCCGCCGCCTGAAGGACCTGCTGGCGCTGATGGACGTGCGGCTGGCGGACCACATCATCGTGGGTGACAGGTCCTGCTACTCCTTCGCCGAGCATGGCCTACTATAGGGCCTTGTCTCCACCCCATCCCGCTGGTATAAAGCTCGGCTCCCGCGAGGCATGGTCACAGCCCTCAAGGCACCTCCCCGCACCCAAGTAGCTGAATTTCAAGGTCGATCAATATGTCGCGCGTCTGCGAGATCACCGGAAAAGGCCCGGCCGTCGGAAACCGCGTCTCCCACGCGAACAACAAGAAGCGCCGCCGCTTCCTGCCGAACCTGCACACCCAGCGGTTCTGGCTGGAGACCGAGAAGCGCTGGGTCTCGCTGCGCGTGTCCACCCACGGCATGCGCACGATCGAGAAGAAGGGCATCGACAAAGTCGTTGCCGAGCTGCGTGCGCAAGGCCTGAAGGTCTGAAGGAGCCCCCATGCGCGAGAAGGTCAAGCTGCTCTCCTCGGCCGGCACCGGCCACTTCTACGTGACCACGAAGAACAAGCGCCTGCACCCCGACAAGCTCGAGGTGCGCAAGTTCGACCCCGTGGCGCGCAAGCACGTCGCCTACAAAGAGACCAAGATCAAGTAGGCATTCAGGTACAAGGATGAGCCCCGCCGCCGAGGTGGCGGACTACGCCCGCGGCTCGATGCCGCGCAGGTGGCGATGGGCGGAGACCCATGCCCCGAGCCACCCGAGCGCCATGCCGCCGCCGAAGAGTCCGGCGAGCACCTGTCCCGTCGGCCCCTGCAGCGAATAGCCGCTTCCATAGAGCTGCGCCAGCGTCGTCACGGACGGATCGAGGATCAGCACCGCCGCCTCGAGGATCACCCAGGCGAGCAGGGCGCCCCCCACCCCATAGAGCAGGCCAGTGTAGAGGAAGGGCCTGCGCACGAAGGCATTGGAGCCGCCCACGAGCTTGGTCACCTCGATCTCCGCGCGCCGATTGAGGATCTCCAGGCGAATGGTGTTGCCGACGACGGCCAGCACCCCGGCGCCCAGCAGGGCGGCGGTGATGAGCCCCAGCCGCCGCAGCACCCCGAGAATGGCGTTGAAGCGCAGCACCCACTCCGTATCGAGCTGCACGGTATCGACCTCTGGCCACGCGGCGAAATAGCGCCGCAGCGACTCGAGGTCCGCCGCGCTGCTCGCTGCCCGGCGCGGCACCACGCGCAGCACGGTGGGCAGCGGGTTGGACTTGAGCGCATCGAGCGCGGCGCCGAATCCCGAGTACTTGCGAAACTCCTGCAGCCCCAGATCCGCCGGGATCAGGGTCACCCGTGCGACGCCCGGCCGCTCACGCGCATCGGTCGCGAGCTGCTGCGCCTGTGCGAGCGGCACGCCGGATTTCAGGTACACCGACATGTCGATCGCGTCGCCGAAGCCGCCCGTCGCCATCTGCGCGTCGATCACGAAGACACTGAGCGCCGCCGGCAGAGCGAGCGCCAGCCCGATCACGAGCAGCGTCAACGCGGTGGCGAGCGGGTTGCGAGCCAGGCGGCCCAGGGAGCCGAGGAGCGCCTGCACATGACGCGTGCCGAAGACCCCCAGGCTCATCGGCTCGCCACCACGTGCGGCAGGGGATCGGCGCCGTCGCCTTGGATCTCACCGCTCGCGAGCACGATTTCGCGCTTGGCGAGCTCCCGGACGATGTGTTGGTCGTGGGTGGCGACGAGCACGGTGACTCCGACATCGCTGAAGCGGCGGAAGAGACGCATTACCTCGAGCGAGAGGTCCGGATCCAGGTTGCCCGTGGGCTCGTCGGCGATGATGAGCGGCGGCTTGCTGACCACGGCGCGCGCGATGCCGACCCGCTGCTGCTCTCCCACGGAAAGCTCGGTGGGAAGCATCTGCTCCTTGCCGAGAAGCCCCACCTGGTCGAGGGCTGCGCGCACGCGCTTGTCGGTCTCTTTCAGCGGTGCGCCGGCGACCACGAGGGGCAAGGCCACGTTGTCGAAGATCGGCCTGTCGGCGAGCAGCTTGTGGTCCTGGAAGACCACCCCTATCTGGCGGCGAAAGGCCGGAATGTGGCGCGCCTTCAACGTGCCCGTGCTCTTGCCGTTCACCGTCACGGTGCCGCGCGACGGTCGCTCCAGCAGGGCGACGAGCTTCAGGACCGTGCTCTTGCCGGCGCCCGAGCGACCGGTGAGAAACACCATCTCGCCGCTCTCGATCCCGAAGCTGACATGGGTCAGGGCCTCCCGGCCGTTCGGATACCGCTTGCTGACGCGCTCGAAGACAATCATGCCCGGGGCTGACCGGCCGACTCCCGCGGTCCCTCGACGAGCGCCGCGGCGAAGGCCTGAGCGTCGAACTCCCCGAAGTCCTGCGGCTGCTCGCCGATGCCGATGAAGCGGATCGGCAGGCCCAGACGGCGCGCGATAGCGACGACGATGCCGCCTTTGGCGGTGCCGTCGAGCTTGGTAAGCGCAATGCCGGTCACGCCGATCGCCTCGTGGAACTGGATGGCCTGTGAGAGCGCATTCTGACCCTGGTTCGCGTCGAGGACCAGCAGCACTTCGTGTGGCGCGGATGGCTCGACGCGCTGTATGACGCGCTTTACCTTCTTCAGTTCCTCCATCAGGTGCGACTGGCTGTGCAACCGCCCTGCGGTATCCGCCAACAGCACGTCCGCCCCCCGTGAGCCTGCGGACTTGAGCGCGTCGAAGACCACAGCGCCTGGGTCAGCGCCCGCGCGCTGCGCGATGAAGGCGGCGCCGGAGCGCTCTGCCCAGACCTGCAATTGCTCGATCGCCGCCGCCCGGAAGGTGTCGCCGGCGGCAAGGGTGACAGCGCGTCCCTCATCGGCGAGCTGCCGGGCGAGCTTGCCGATCGTGGTGGTCTTGCCGGAGCCATTGACGCCCACCACCAGGATCACGAACGGCTTCTTGCTGTCATCGAGCGCAAGCGGCCGGGCACAGGGCTCCAGAATCTCCACGATGGCATCACGCAACGCATTGATGAGTGCTTCGACGTCGGTGAGCTCCTTGCGCGCCACACGCTTGCGGAGATTGTTCAGGATGTCCTCCGTGGCCTCGACGCCGACGTCGGCTGTGAGCAACCGCGTCTCCAGCTCCTCGAGAATCTGCGCATCGATCTGCCGTCCCTTGAAGAGGTCGGCCAGATCGTAGGTCAGCCACGAGTTACCGCGATTCAGCCGGCTGCGAAGCCGCTTGAAAAAGCCCTGGCGCTCCTCGGCCTCGGCGGATCCGTCTTTGGGTTTGCGTCCGAACATGGTCTGTCTACCGGTAGTGTATCGTAGTGAATTTCCCATCGATGCATATCGGCACCGAGGCATGAAGCGTCACCATCGAGCGGACCAGGCACAGGATGTGTCCCGCCGCGGCGCCTCCACGCGGACGCTGCGGATCATCGGCGGTGTCTGGCGCGGACGGCGCTTGCGCTTTCCGCCCTCCCAGGAGATCCGCCCCACGCCCGACCGCGTCCGCGAGACCCTCTTCAATTGGCTCGCACCCCGCGTGCCGGGCGGACGCTGCCTCGATCTCTTCGCCGGCAGCGGTGCGCTCGGCCTGGAAGCGCTGTCCCGCGGCGCCGCACACGTCACCTTCGTCGAGCGCGATCTCGCGGCGGCCGGCGAGATCTCCGCGCGTCTGACGGAATGGGGCGCTCGCGGGACGAAGGTCGAGCACGCCGACGCCCGCGTGTTTCTCGAGCAGACCCCTGCGGAGCCGTTCGGGATCGTATTTCTCGACCCCCCTTTTGCCTCGACGCTGCTCGAGGAGACCGCGGCGCGGCTGGAGCAAGGCGGCTGGCTCGCCGATGGGGCGCTCATCTATGTCGAGTGCCCCGCCGACGCGACGCCGAGGACGCACGCTGCCCCTGTGAGGAGCCCGGCGGACGCTGCGAAGGTGCCGGCCGCAGAGGCTCCGCGCGTGCCACGCGGCTGGACCTGCCTTAGAGCCAAGCGTGCCGGCGAGGTCGGGTATCATCTCTACTCGCGAATCGCGAGGGGGACAGACGTCGAATGAGCCGCAATGCCATTTACCCGGGGACCTTCGACCCGATCACCAACGGCCACCAGGACCTGGTGCGCCGCGCGGCAGGCATCTTCGATCGCGTCATCGTGGCCATCGCCTCCAATCCCAACAAGGCGCCCATGTTCCCACTCGATGCGCGCATCGATCTCGCGCGGCGCGTGCTCGACGACCTGCCGAACGTCGAGGTGCTGGGCTACTCCAGCCTGACCGTCGAGTTCGCCAGCCGGCACGGCGCCACGGTGATCATCCGCGGGCTGCGGGCCATCTCGGACTTCGAGTTCGAATTCCAGCTCGCGAACATGAACCGCCATCTCGACCGCGACATCGAGACCGTCTTCCTGACGCCCCAGGAGCAGTTCACGTTCATCTCGTCCTCCCTCGTCCGCGAAATCGCGGTGCTCGGAGGCGACGTACACGAATTCGTCCATCCCATCGTCGAGGCCGAGCTCAAGAAACAGCGGCGAGCAAAATAGCTCCCGGATACCTCACGGCTGACAGACGGGACAGTAGTAGGTCGATCTTCCCTGCTGGACCAGGTGCCGCACCGCCGTGCCGCACAATCTGCAGTCCTTGCGCTCATACACATAAAGACTCTGCCGGAAGCGCCCCGGCTCGCCGTTCGCCCCCACATAGTCCCGCAACGTGGTCCCGCCGACCTCGATCGCGTGGGACAACACCGCCCGCACTTCCTTCACCAGCCGCGCCGCCTCCTCGCGTGAGAGACTTTGCGCGCCCCGCCGGGGCCGGATTTGTGCCCGAAAGAGCGTCTCGCTCGCGTAGATGTTGCCGACCCCCACTACCAACCGGCTGTTCATCAACACTTGCTTGATCGATGCGCGCCTGCCGCGCGTGATCCGCCACAGGTAATCCGGGTTGAACTCGGGGTCGAAGGGCTCGGGCGCGAGGCGGGCGAGCAGCGGGTGCTGGCGCGGGTCGCTGATCGTGTAGTGGAGGCTGCCGAAGCGCCGCGGGTCGTTGAATCGGAGGCTCTTACCGGAGTCGAGCTGCAGGTCGTAGTGGTCGTGCGCGATGCGCCGGGCGTTCGCCGGCATGACCCTGAGCGACCCCGACATGCCGAGGTGCACGATGAGGGTGCCCGACTCCAGGCCGATCAGCAGGTACTTGGCGCGCCGGCCAGTGCCGGTAATCCGCTGGCCGGCCAGCTTCGCCGGCAGGCCAGCCGCAATCCGCCAGCGCAGCCGCGGCTCGTGCACCGTGAGGGTGACGATCCGGCGGCCTGTGACGTGCGGCTCGATGCCGCGCCGTGTGGTCTCGACCTCCGGCAATTCGGGCATAGACATACTGTACCGAATGCCCAGCCTGAGCGCGCGTGACGCGCCTGAAGAAAGGCGAGGCGACTCCGCGCCCGATGCGGAACCGCCATCGCGCGGGAGGATTGATTCTGCCAACGCGAATGAATCGCCGGGATGCGACTCACAGCCACGCGCCAGGCACGGTCCCGCTCGCGGGACTGACGGCTTGGCAGGATCTTTTCGATCATGGCCACTTGCAGGCAGGCCAGCGAACAGGAGGGCGAGGTCGACCTGGTGCTCGACCTCGCAGCCGGCGAGACCCAGGAGCGCTCCCGGAACGTCCTCGAGAAGGGTGGGACCATGATCTCCTCGCTGGCCCGGCCGTCCGAAGAGCAGGCCGGTGCGCACCATGTTCGAGCGCGCCGTTTCATGGCACATCCCGATCGCGCCGAGCTCGTGGAGATCAATCGCCTGATCGATGAGGGCCGGGTGCATCCCCACGAGTCTGCCGTGTTCAAGCTCGAGGAGGCCCGTGAGGCCCAGAGGCAGCGGGAGCGGCACCATGTCCAGGGGAGGGTGGTTCTCCAGGTGGGGTGGGAAGCCCCTCTAAGGAGGGATTCCGGGAACCGCTGCGCAAGCGCAAGCTACTGGGCGACAAGGGGAAAAGGTGGACCGGGCCGGGAACCTTTCCAACCCCTTAGCACTCGAATATGCTGAGTGCTAAAATGCCTGCCCATACGACATCTGGAGACTGCATGACCGCAAATACCGCATTGGTCGCCCGCCCCGGTGATCTGGCGCTCGCCGGTCCTGTCGGGAGCCTGGATGCGTACCTCGATCGCGTGAGCCGCATCCCGGTGCTGACCCGGGAAGAGGAGCGCGACCTGGCGGAGCGCTTCCGCTTCCACAACGATCTCGACGCCGCTCGCACGCTGGTGCTCTCGCACCTTCGCTTCGTGGTGCACATCGCGCGTGGCTACAGTGGTTACGGGTTGCCCGTTGGAGATCTCATTCAGGAAGGCAACGTGGGCCTGATGAAGGCCGTCAAGCGCTTCGATCCGGAGCTCAACGTACGGTTGGTGTCCTTTGGCGTCCATTGGATTCGCGCGGAGATCCACGAGTACGTGCTGCGCAATTGGCGACTGGTGAAGATCGCCACCACCAAGGCGCAGCGCAAGCTCTTCTTCAACCTGCGCCGGCTGAAGAAGAATCTGACGTGGCTTTCCGCGGAGGAGACGGCTGCCGTCGCCCGCGACCTCGGCGTCACGCCGACCGAGGTGACCGAAATGGAAAAGCGGCTGGCGGCGCGCGACATGTCATTCGATCCGACGCCGGAAGCGGACGAAGAGGAGATCTACAGTCCCGCGGCCTATCTGCCGGCGCCGAATGCGGACCCCGCGGAGCGGGTGGAAAGCGCGGAATGGGAAGACGACTCCTCGGCCCGCCTGCACGATGCGCTGGGGCAGCTCGACGACCGCAGCCGCGATATCGTACAGCGCCGGTGGATGAGCGAAGAGAAGGCCACCCTGCACGAGCTGGCCGACAAGTACGGCGTATCCGCGGAGCGGATCCGTCAGATCGAGTCGAACGCGCTCGGTAAGCTGAAGGGCTTCATGGGCGATGGGTTGAGCGCGCCCGCGGCGGCTTGACGCGGGCGCTCGGTCAATTGCCTTGGGACGGGGCTTGGCGAGAAGCCTGGTAGACCGCGGCCGCGACCCGCTCGTGCATCGACTTGTCGAGCGGATCCGGGACGAGCGTATCCCCGTCCGCCAGCTCGGCGATCGTGCGGGCGGCTGCCATCAGCATCGCATCCGTGAAGCACGCCGCGCGCGCGGCGAGAGCGCCCTTGAAGAGGCCCGGGAAGGCCAGGACATTGTTGATTCCCTTGCCGTCGGCTGCGAAGGCCGCGCCGCGCTCGCGAGCCGCGAGGGGCTCGATCTCCGGGTCGGGGTTCGAGAGCGCGAGGATCACCTGGCCCGGCCGCACCCACCCGGGCTGGATCAGACCGCGGACGCCCGTGGTCGCTATCACGATGTCCGCGCGCTGCATGATGGATTCGAGCGTCGCACCCTCGCCCCCCAGCGCGACGAGGCGCCCCACAGCTTCCGGGCTGCGATCCGTCCCGAGCACGCGCTTGGCGCCACCCGCACGTAGCAGCCGCACGATGCCGAGACCCGCGGCGCCCAACCCGATCTGGCCGATCACGCTCTCGGTCCAACTCACCCCCACGCGCCGCGTGGCGTTGGTCAGCGCCGCAAGCGCTACCACCGCGGTGCCGTGCTGGTCATCGTGAAGCACGGGCTTGCGCAAGCGCTCGCGCAGCAGTCGCTCGACCTCGAAGCACTCGGGCGCGGCGAAATCCTCTAGCTGGATGGCGCCGAAGGACAGGTGAATACGGGAGACGATGTCCGCGACCTTATCGGGCTGGCGCTCCTCGAGCAGGATCGGCACCGCCGAGAGGCCGACCAGATCGGCGAAGAGTGCCGCCTTGCCCTCCATCACGGGCAGGCCCGCGAGAGGCCCGATGTTGCCGAGCCCGAGAACCGCCGTGCCATTCGTGATCACTGCCACGGTACTGCCGACGCTGGTGAACTCGTGCGCGGCCTGAGGGTCCTTCTGGATCGCGAGACACACCCTCGCCACGCCAGGCGTGTAGATGTCGCGGAGGACTTGCAGCGTGTTGATCGGCAGACTGGCAACCGTTCGGATCTTGCCACCCCGGTGCCGATTGAACACGCGGTCGGATTTTCCCAGGAAGCGGGCGGTGGGCAGGTGATCGATGCGCTCGTACAGACTCCGATCGGCCTCCTCGTCCATCTCGAGCGTGATTTCCCACACCGTTCGGCCCTGGTCGCGCCGCAGTGCGACGAGATGCTCGATGGTGAGGCCAGCCTCGGCGATCACCTGCAGTACCTTGGCGAGACTGCCGGGCTGATGCACCGTCTCGATGATCAGGATCTCGGGTATTTTCATGGGAGCAAAACGATACCAGCAGACCCGGACCCGGGCCACGGCCGCGAGCGATCAGGGCCTTGGCCCTATAATCCCGCCATGAAGCGCCTGATTGGCATTGTGGAAGACGAGCCGGCGATCCGCGACAACTACGCCGCGGCTTTCACTCGGGAGGGCTACGTGGTGCGTGCTTACGGCAATCGCGCGCAGGCCATGGCGGCGTTCGGCGCACGCCTGCCGGACCTTGCCGTGATCGACATCTCCCTCGAGGACGAGCCGGAAGGCGGCTTCGAGCTCTGCCGGCAACTGCGGGCTTTGTCGGCGGAGCTGCCGATCATCTTTCTGACGGCGCGCGACTCGGAGCTCGATGCGGTGTCAGGCCTGCGTCTCGGCGCGGACGATTTCCTGACCAAGGATCTCAGCCTCGCGCACCTCATCGCACGGGTGAATGCCCTCTTTCGCAGGGTCGATGCGCTGCGCAAGCCTCCGAGCGATGAGGGCCAGATCACTCGGCGCGGTCCGCTCAAGCTCGACCTGGAGCGGATGCGCGTGGAATGGGACGGCAAGGTCGTCCTGCTCTCGCTCACGGAGTTCTGGATCGTCCACGCCCTGGCGCGCCACCCGGGCCATGTGAAGAACCGGCAGCAGCTCATGGACGCGGCGAGCGTCGTGCTGGATGACAACACGATCACCTCGCACGTGAAGCGCATTCGGCGCAAGTTCCAGAGCATCGAGCCGGCATTCGACGCATTGCAGACCGTTTACGGGATGGGTTACCGCTGGGTCGAGTGAGCCGGCGATGTCGCTGCGACTGAAACTGCTGCTGCTCGGCCTGGCGACGCTGGTGCTGCCCTGGGATGGCATCCGCTACGCGAGAGAGATGGAATCCGCGCTGCGGCAGAGCGAGCAGCATGCGCTGCAGGCCGTCTCGGAGACGATCGCCGCCTCGCTTCAGGGCCGGACGGACCTGCTCTACCGCAATGCGGGCGAGCCCGCGCCCGGTAAATTGGGCCCCTACGACCTTGCGCCCCTCGCGCTGACGGCAGCGCCTTACATCGACGGATATCCGGATGATTGGCCTCATGACCCCAAAGCATGGCGGTATTACGGCACCGGCGCGCACCGTTTCGGCATCCTGACCGGCGTTCACGGGCGGATGCTTTATGTGCTTCTCGACGTGCGGGACCCGCATCTCGTCTACGATGCGCCCGGCGCCAATCCGCTCGACTCCGCAGCGCTTGGCGACCGCGTGTGGGTAGGTTATGAGGACCCCCAGGGCGCCCAAAGGCAGGAGTTTCTGGCTCTGACCGGGCCCGGACCCCTCATCGCACGGCGCATCGAGACCGGCGAGTACGGCAAGGAGACCGCGCTGGAAGACCCGCGCATCGTCGGCGCGCTTCAGCCGAGACCCGGTGGCTACTACATCGAGTTGGCCATGCCTCTCTCGATGGTAGGCAGTGGGTTCGGTGTACTGCTGGACGATCGCGACCGGCGTGGCGCCACCCCCTTGAGCTACGGGATGCTGCGCAGCACCGACCTTCATACGCTCGGAAGGCTGATCGTCGCCTCGCCGTCGCTGACGCCATACCTCGCGCAATTCATGCAGCCTGGGATGAGGCTGTCGGTGACCACGCCGGCGGGCTTCGTCCTGGCACAATCGGACGAGCTGGCGGTGCCGGGCGTTCTGGCGCCGGAGCCCAGCATCCTGACACAGATCTACCGTCGGTTCGTCGACCGGCAAGGTGAGCCGCCCTTCATCACCTCCGCGGCACCGGTCTACGATGCCGGTCACCACGCGGTCATTGGGGAGCTCGAGGTGACCCAGGCGGCGAATCGCTGGGAAGGGCTGCGGGATCGCGCCCTCACGCGCTTGCTGGACCTCACGTTGGTGACGAGCGTGATAGCGGTTATCGTCACATTCGCGTTTGCGGCGCACTTGGCAGTACGCCTGTCACGCCTGCGCCGGGCGAGCGAGTCCGCGTTGACCCGGGAGGGACTCGTGACGCAGTTCCCCGAGACAGCGGCCGCGGACGAGCTCGGCGACGTTGCGCGCAGCTTCTCCCGGCTGCTGGGGCGCCTCAACGAGTACACGGGATATCTGCGGTCGCTCGCCGGAAAGCTGGCGCACGAGATCCGCACACCGCTGACCATCGTGCGCTCTTCGCTCGAGAACCTGGAGTCCGAGGAAGTCTCACCGGCCGCGCGCCAATACGTCGAGCGGGCACGCCAGGGCAGCGAGCGCCTGAATGCAATTCTGGTGGCGATGGGAGCCGCGACCCGGGTCGAGGAGGCCATCGGCAACGCCGAGCGGTCACGCTTCGACCTGAAGCCAGTAGTCGCGTCCGCTGTGAGTGCGTACGGAGCCGCGTTTCCGGAACGTCGCTTCGCAGCTGATCTACCGCCTGAAGCAGTCGAGATCGACGGCGCGCCCGACCTGATCGTGCAGCTTCTCGATAAGCTCATCGACAATGCCGTCGACTTCAGTCCCGCCGGGGCTACGATCACCGTCCGTCTGCGGCTCGAGCCGGAGGCCGCTGTACTGGAAGTCGACAATCCGGGGCCTCCGCTCGCGGCCGAGGCCCGGGGACGGCTCTTCGAGTCGCTTTGGCAGTCTCGCAGCGGGAGCGACAGCCGGCCGCACTTCGGGCTCGGTCTCTACATAGTGCGCCTCATCGCGGAACATCACGGCGGCCAGGTCGCAGCCACCGACCTGCCCGGCGGAGGCGGTGCGCGCTTCGGGGTCCGACTGCCGCTCGCGGACGCCCCGCTGTTGCCCAATTACAACGAAAAAGTCAAGCTGGAATCGGTATGATTTTGCGCGAGAGAGCGACGAGTGATGCGCGCACGCCATACTCGCGGAGGACAACGAAGCAGAAGTCCGGAGGTCGACGCGGGCACGGGTGACGGCCGCAACTTTTGCAGCGGCTGTCAGGAACGATCCAACGCGTGCATTGACACGCGGGCCTCGAGATTGGGCCGGGGCGCAAGCCCCAGCGTTTCAGCCGAGTAACATAGATGCCCGTGACGCCTGAGCTGACAGCGATCTACCGGGACGGACCATCTAATTAAAAAACTAGCCAGCCCGCCGTTCCCGGCGGGCTGTTTTTTATCTCCTCATGGCACGTTGCCCGGCCCCGTCCCACGCCGCAACGCCTCCTCCGGACTTGGCGGTTCCCGGCAGGAGCGGCCCGGATCGCTTCGTGCCGTTGAACGAAGCTCTCTTTTTGCGATGGCGGGTATTGCATTGCGCGGCGCACTGGATCAACATCCGCGCCGCGCAGCGGGGGGTGTGGTGCCTTTCGCGGCGTCCAGCGATGGTCGTCCGGACCGTTTCCCGGGGCGGTTGCACTAGCGCTGGCGGATCTCAGACCGGCTTTGGAGGTGTGACGAACGAGATGAAGACGAGCAAAGCGTCGACTGACAGCGACCCTGGGCCCTCTCTTCGCAGCGTCAACTCGTATCTCGAGAAGAACTTTCCCGACTTTTTCGCCGAGGCGCGCTTCCAGGTCGGAGATGACGATTACTTCCTTTACGCGCGCTTCGGTCAGTATCTGGCCCGGTCCATCGAGTTGAACCGGGCTCCCCGAGACAAGATCAACCGCGGCTTCACCGTGCTCAACAAGATGGCGCGGGCGTCGGCGCGGCATCCACGCATCCGGCAGATGCTGGTCTCGGGTCCTCTGGAATACATCGTCGATGCGCCGAAGGCGCGGGCGCTGGCATTGAAGCGGCTGTCGCCGGTGGCACAGGGCTACCTGGAAAGCCTCTGCGAGTAACCCATAATGGGGCGCATGGACGAAGCCCTGCAGGTACGCCAGTTCTGGTTCGGCAAACCGCCGCTGAAGCCGGAGGGTGTGAAGGCGCGCCTCACACTGTGGTTCGGCGGTGATGCCGAGGAGCAGCGTCGGGCCGACGAGCTCATCCGCTCGCGCTTCGGTGCCCTCGTCGAGCGGGCGGCCGACGGCGCACTGACGGCGTGGGCCGACAGCCCCCGACGACGCCTGTCGCTGATCCTGCTGCTCGATCAGCTTCCACGCCACATCTATCGCGGCACGGAGCGCGCCTTCGCGACCGACCGGGACGCGCTGGCGCTGACACTGTCGGGAATGCAGTCCGCGGCGGACGCCGCGCTGACTTCCGTGGAGAGGATCTTCTTCTACATGCCGCTGCAGCACGCCGAGCTGCGCGATGCTCAGGAGGAGTCCGTGGCGGCGTACCGCAGGCTTCTCGGCGAGGCTCCGGAAGAGCTCAAGGGGATTTTCGCGAGCACGCTCGAATCCGCGGAGCTGCATCGCTCGATCGTGGCGCGCTTCGGGCGCTTTCCGCACCGCAATCGGGTGCTGGGGCGCCACCACACCGCCGAGGAAGCGGCCTACCTCGGCCAGGGCCCGCGGACTTTCGGCCAGTGATGGACTGTCATTCGGGCAGCTGGCTCACCAGCCGCTCCAAGCGGCGGATCTGCCGCTCGAGCTCGCGTTGCGCCTCCAATAACTCCACCGCAAGCACCGCACCGCTGACATTGATTCCAAGATCCCGCATGAGCCTGCCGGCCATGGCGAGACGGGGCACCGCTGCGGCCGGAAGCTGCCATTGCGCCGGCGCATAGCCCCGCGGTGAGACCAGCCCCAGCTCAGCGAGCTCGATCACAGCGTCCGGCTCCAGCCGGCACAGCCGACAGATCTCGCTCGCGGCGATCCACTCCGCCTCGCCCACGAGCTGCGCCTCATGCATCTCCACGGCGTCGCTCACGCGTGTTGCCTCCTCAAGGTCTCGCCTGCAGGTCGGCGCGCGGGTCGAAGCTGCCGAGCTTCGCGCGCATCTCCTCGTACAACGCCCGCGCCGCGGGCGAGTTGGCGGGAGGAACGACGACTTTGAGCTGGACGTACTCGTCCCCCGGCGGGCTCCCCGGAAGGCCGCGGCCTCGCAGGCGCAATTTCTGACCGGACTGCGCCCCGGCGGGCACCTGCATGTCGACGGCGCCGCCAAGCGTCGGCACGGTGATCGTCGCCCCAAGTGCCGCCTCCCATGGCGCGATCGGCAATGTCAGCGTGACGTCACGTCCGTCCAGCTGATAGAGGCGGTGCGGACGGACGTGTAATTCCAGGTACAGGTCGCCGGCGCGCCCACCGCCCGGAGCCGCTTCGCCTTGGCCGGCAAGCCGGATGAGCTGGCCATCGTTGACGCCAGCGGGAATGGTGACGCGCACAGTGTGCGAGCGCAGCTCCAGCGTTCCATCCGGCTTGAGCTCCGGCCGCTTGAGATCCAGGGTCCGGGTGCCACCGCCAAAGGCCTCCTCGAGGTCGAGATCCATTCGGGCATGATGATCGCGACCGGCCTGTGGCTGCCGCCTTCCGGCCGCTGCGAAGGGACTCGCCCCTCCGAAGAGAGTGGAGAAGAAGTCGCTGAAACCTTCCTCCTCGAACACGTGCGCGCCGCCCCCGGCGCCGCGGGAACGGCCACCGCCGCTGAACTCGAAACCGCTAGCCCAATCAGGCGGGGGTCGGAACTGCTGGCCGGACTTCCAGTCGCTGCCGAGCTGATCGTAGGCGGCGCGCTTCTCCGGGTCCTTCAGCACCTCGTATGCCTCCTGCATCTCCTTGAACTTCTGCTCGGCGTCCTTTTCCTTGCTGACGTCGGGATGGTACTTGCGGGCGAGACGCCGATAGGACTTCTTGATGTCTTCGGCCGTTGCCGTCCGGGCGACGCCCAGAATCTTGTAGTAGTCCCGGTATTCCATCGACGCCGCAGCCCTCTTGGATATGTCGAGAGACGGTGAAGCGGTGACATGGGGGCGCCGGATGCGAAGCCAAGCCCCCAAGCGCTTGAATCGCGTACCGCCAGCCCCATGCAGCGGACATGAGCGCAGAAACCCACGCCGCTGGGGCCGTGCTGGTAGCGTGCCCCCAGTGTCATTCCCTCGTCCGCGTGCCCGAGGCACGAGCGGGCGAGCATCCCAAATGCCCGCGCTGCAAGTCGCAGGTCCTGACCGGCCAGCCCCTCGCGCTGGACGTCACCGCCTTCGCCGCGCACGTCGAGCGCGCCACACTGCCCGTGCTCGTGGACTTCTGGGCGCCCTGGTGCGGTCCGTGCCGGATGATGGCGCCCGTGCTCGATCGCGCCGCGGCGCAGCGCGCGACGGCGCTTCGCGTGGCGAAAGTCAATACCGACGAGCAGCCGGAGCTCGCCGGACGCTTTGGCATCCGCAGCATCCCGACACTGATTCTCTTTCGTGCGGGCCGCGAGCTCGCGCGCCAGTCCGGCGCGGTCGATGCGACCGGCCTCTCGCGCTGGCTGGATCGCGCCCTGACCTGAGCGCGCTTTCCAACAAGCGACATGAGCCGCCGCGATCGGCGGAGCGAATTGACGGCTCGATGACGCCTGCGCCGAGCCGGTGCGCGGGCCCCCTTCCGCCCCCCATGGCGATGCAACGACGCCGTCAAGCGGCCGCTGTAGTGTGACGAGCCGCCCAAATGCTGCGATTGAGGCCCGGGGCATGGTTATTGCAAACCGCACTGGTGTTCGACAACGTGCCGCTGCCCGCATGATGCGCCTCTCCCGTCCGCCGCCCACCAGGAACCTGCGCGTCTTCTGTGCCGCCGCCCGCCACCGCAGTTTCAAGCGTGCCGCCGACGAGTTGTATCTGACGCCCTCCGCGGTCAGCCACCAGATGAAGGAGCTGGAGGAAGTGCTCGGCGTGGAGCTCTTCGTGCGCAAGTCACGCGCGCTCGAGCTCACCGCGGCGGGCTCGACGCTCCTCGAGGAGATCGAGCCGCTGCTCGCGGCACTGGACCGCAGCCTCGCCCACGTCGCCCGCCGCAGTGGTCGCAGGCGAACGCTGCGCATCCTGTTGCCGCCATTCTTCGCCAGTGAGCTCTTCATTCCGCGGCTCGCCGGCTTCTGCGCCGAGCACCGCGAGATCGACATCCAGATCGACACGCGCGACCCGCGACCGTCCCTTCATCCTCCGAGCGCCGATGTCTCCATCCTGCTCGCCGACGCCGAGCCGCAGGGACTGCAGGCGTCGCGGCTCTTCACACTGACGTTGACCGCCGTCTGCGCCCGGCAGCATGCGGCCGCGGTGGCGCGACTCGGCGGCGCGGTGCTCAGGGAAGTGCCGCTGATCGTGCACAGGCCCCGCCCGTACGCTTGGACGAGCTGGGCGGAGCAGATCGGCCTGGAGGCTCCGGAACCGAAGAATCTGATCGAGCTCGACACGATGTATGCCGTCGTGCGCGCCGCCGAGCGCGGAGTCGGTGTCGCACTCGTGCCCTCGCGTCTGTGTGAGGCGTGGTTCCGCTCAGGCTCACTGGTGCGGATCTTCGCCACGGAGCTCACCACCGACGACACCTACTTCCTGGCGAGCCGCCGCAAGGATGCCGGCAGACCCGAGATCCATGCGCTCACCGAGTGGGCGCTGTCGCAGTTCCGCGACCCAGCCGAGTCCTCGCGCCACCGTATCGCCTGCGGATGAGCGCCGCTCATCCGTCGCAGCAATTCTTTTCGTTTGTCGCGGCGCGGCTCGCTCCATATCCTGACACCGTCAGATCGGAACCTGCAGGAGATCGCAGTCATGTCGTCATTCAGCTGTAACACCCGCCGTGCAAACTCCCCCATGCGCTCGCGGGCGTTCGGGGCCGGGATCGCGCTCATGCTGCTGAGCGGAGCCGCGCTGGCGGACGGTGCGCATCGATTCGTTTTCACGGCCTACAGTGACGCGGCCGGTGGCCGCGACATCGTGGCCGGCCGTTACCGAGCCGCAATCGAGAAGCTGAACCGCTATCCGCACATCATGGACACGCGATCCTCCGCCACCAACACCAACCTCTGCGTGGCGTATGCGATGACTCTGCAATGGCGATCGGCGCACGCGGCATGCGATGCCGCGGTGAGCGAAGCCAGGGAGCAACGAGACGCCACGCCCGCCTGGTGGGGCGCGATACCCGCGTCCGCCGACGCTGTGGCGGTGGCATACGCCAACAGGGCAGTGATGCACTGGCTGTTGCACGACGAGGCGGCGGCCCGCAAGGATCTCGCAAGGGCGCAGGAGCTCTCGCCGCGGGCGCGCTTCGTGGCTCGGAACCTCGCCGCCCTCAAGATGCACACCATGCTGGCCCAGGCGGGGACGCCCACGCCGAGGAGCTGACATCCGGATGAGAGGCCCGGGATGGGCCGAACGATCGAACGGGCCCGGGAGACGAGCCGCCCTCCCCCCCTCAAGGGCGGTTTTCGTCTCCCGACGCCCACCCACCCGAGAATTCCGGGTCGGTGAGCGCCATGTGCGACACGAGGCCGTACCCCTCGAGCGCACCCTCGATCCGCGCCGCATCCCCGATTGTCACGATGGCTACCGAGTCGGCCCGGGGGAACGCCTCTTCGATCACCGCCTGCGCCTCCGCTACGCCGACCGCGGCGAGCTGTGCCGGATAGTCGTCGATGTATCCCCTGCCGAGGCCGTAAAGCTCGATCTCCGCCAGCATCGCCGCCCAGTCCGCGGCCGTCTCCAAGCCGAGGGGGTACTGTCCGAGCGTGTAGGCGCGCGCGGAATCCAGCATCTCGCGGGTCACTCCATCGCTGCGCAAGCGGTCGAGCGTCCGTAGCGCGAGCTCGAGCGCCCTGCCGGTATTCCCGGTCTGCGCGAAGGAACGGAGCGAGAATTCTCCGGGCACGCTGCCGCGCGCGAAACTCGAGCGTGCCCCGTACGAGAGTCCGGACCTGATCCGCAGCTCGGTGTTGAGCAGTGAGGTGAAGCGTCCGCCGAAGAGCGTGTTCACCAGGTCGAGCGCCGCGCGTCGCGGATATCGCTTATCGACGCCCACGTTGCCGATCCAGAAGTAAGTCTGCGCGGATTCCGGAAAGTCGACCAGCAGCACGCGCCGCTCGCGCAGAGGGCGAGGGCGCGCCAGGACCGGCAACGGCGTGCAGGTGCGAGGCCAGCGCGAAAAGCTCTCGGCCGCCATACGTGCGAGCAAATCGGCGTCGATATCGCCCGCCAGCACGAGGATCAGCCGCTCGGCGCCGAACTGCCCGTCGTAGTAGCGCCTCACATCCTCGCGGTCTATGGCGGTCAGCGAGGCCTCACTGCCGAACACCGGCCATCCGTACGGATGCTGCCCGAAGAGGAAGGCCCGCCCGTAGGTGCCGATGAGCTCAGCCGGATCAGAGCCCTTGGCCGCCTTGATGAGCTCGACCTGGCGGGCCGCCAGCTCCTGGAGCTCCTCTTCCTGCAACAGCGGCCGCAACAGCGCATCCGCCAGCAGCTCCAACATCAATTGCTGATCGCGCGCGAGGAACTGTCCACGCACGTTGATCGTCTCGGCCCCCGCCCCGGCGCCGAAGCTGCCGCCGACCCCCTCGACCACATCGGCGAAGGCATAGGCGTCGCGCTCACCGGCACCCTTTTCCAGCAGGCCGGCGACGAGGGAGGCCACACCCGGCCTCGAAGCAGGGTCGCACGAGCCGCCGCCGCGCAGCACGGCGTTGAACGTCACCAGCGGAACGTCGCGCCGGGGCATCAGAACGAGCGCCACGCCGTTGCCGAGCGAAAGCCGTTCGTATTCCGGTACCCGCACCGTCATGAAGCGGTGCTCGCGGAAGGAGGGCTCGAGGGCACCAACACTCCGACCGTTCGCCGCCTCGGGTCGAGTATTTCCTCCGCGACGGCGCGCAGCTCCTCGGTGGAGACTTCCGCGATCCGTGCCGGCGCATCGAACAGCCGCGACCAGTGGCCGTGAAACACCTCGTACTCGCCAAGCATCTGCGCCTTGCCGTCGATGGTGGCAAGCTTCTTCCACAGGCCCACGGTGGCGAGATTGCGCGCGCGCTCGAGCTCCGCCTCGGTGACACCATCGGCGGCGACCGCCGCAAGCTCCGCATCGAGCGCGCGGCGCGCTTCCTCGGGGTCGGCACCCTCCGGCAGCGTCAGTGAGAGCCAGAGCAGTCCGGGGTCGAACCCCTCCTGCCAGTGTCCGCTCACTTCGATCGCGAGCTGCCGATCCTCGACGAGCGCCCGGTGCAGCCGCGACGCATCGCCCTCCACCAGAGCGGAAAGCAGCAGGCTGACCGCCGGCGCGCGTGGATCGGCCGCGCGCGGGGCTTTGTACGCACACTGCAGGAGGGGCGTCTGAGCCTTGCGGCGGATCGATACGCGCCGCTCGCAAACCTGCTCGGGCTCCACGGCGCGCACGGGCGGCGGCGGTGCCTGCGCGGGAATGGACTCGAAGAATCGCCGCACCGATGCGATCGCCCGCTCCGGATCCACGTCTCCCGCGAGCGTCAGTGTCAGGTTGTTGGGTGCGTAGTACGTGCGATAGAACGCCTGCAGGTCTTCCAGCCGCCAGGACTCGATGTCCGCCGGCCAGCCTATGGTCGGGAAACGGTAGGGATGCGCGACGAAGGCGCTCGCCTGCACCTGCTCCGCGAGCAGGCCGTGACTGTTGTCCTCTACGCGCAGCCGCCGCTCGGAAGCAACCACGCCGCGCTCGCTCTCGATCACCTCGGGGGTGAAGGCGAGCCGCGCGACGCGGTCCGATTCCAGGTCGAGCACGAGCTCGAGTCCGCTCGCCGGGAACCAGTCCTGGTACACCGTGACGTCGTCGGTGGTGAAGGCGTTGTTGGCCCCGCCCTCGGCCTCCATCAAGCGGTCGAAGTGTCCCGGTGGATGGTGGCTCGTGCCGTTGAACATCATGTGCTCGAAGAAATGCGCGAGCCCGGTGGCGCCGGGCGCCTCGTTGCGGCTGCCGGCGCGTACCCAGTTGTAGAGCGCGACATTCGGGATATCGTGGACCGGCCAGACGATGATGCGCATTCCATTGGCCAGCGTCGCATCGCGCACGATTTCCCTTCCTGACACGCAGAGGCGCCGTGACGCGGCGAGGCTTGCGTGGCGCGGAGCCGGAGCGGGTTCAGGTGAGGCTGCTGGAATGGTCATGTCGTTGGTTTCGCTGCGCGACGGGTATGCATTTTGCTGTCCAAGCGACGATCCTGAAATCGGGGACGGACTTGCGCATCGCTCAGGTGGCACCGCTTTGTGAGAGCGTTCCCGCAAAGCTCTACGGCGGGACGGAACGCGTGGTGTCCTACCTCTCTATCTCCAATGCCCAACGCGCGCCATTGCCATGGGCGAGCTGGGCGGGAACGGTCCATCATGGCCTGCCTCTCGAGCTGCACCGTCCGCATTATGACGCGGGAAGCTACCTCGTGTTCCTTGGGCGCATCGCACCCGGGAAACGGGTGGACCGCGCGATCGCGCGTCGCGCCGGGCTGCCGCTCAAGATTGCCGCCAGGATCGATATGGCCGACCGAGAGTATTTCGCCTCGGCTGTCGAGCCCCTGCTCGGCGCCCCCGGGGTCGAGTACCTCGGCGAGATCGACGAGCGCTCCAAGGCGCGGCTGCCCGGCGGGGCCCTGGCGCTGCTGTTTCCGAGGTACGCTGCAACCCCATGGCGTATCACAACGGCTCGATCGGGCCGCACGACAATGCCGTGATCGCCGCAGGCCTGTCCGCCTCGCCGTCGAAGGAGCGCGCCGTCAGGATCCTCGCAGCGCAGCTCGACGTGGCGATGTTGACTTGAGCCGCCTGTAAAAAAAAGGTGCGCCGCGCGCGGGGGAAGGCGCGTCGCGGCGCATGAGGTCAGCGAACACCGGGGAAGTTGTTCGCGATTCCAACCGACGTCGCCTCGCAGAAGCGGCGTCCGCGGTAGTTTAAGCAAGCGCCATGCCAGCGGCAAAAATACTGAAAAATCAAAAACTTAAACTCTACCCCCCAACTCCGGTCCCGTGACGGTAATTGTCACGTTGTGACGGGCACCTGCTCCCTATGGCACCGGGAAACACCCCTGGGAATGTTGTTGGATCTCGTGGCAAAGCCGATGCGCCGTGGCCCGGTCCGCGACGCCCGCTTCCAACCGGTAGAGTTTGTGGCCCGCAACCGACACGGGAACCACTCTGACAGTCCGTCCTCGAAGCTGCGCCCGGAACCGCGAGGAGATCCGGCCCTGTGCGATCTTTGCGTTGGCGGCGCTGCTGAAGGCACCGAGCTGCACCGCGTATCGCCCGGAATGGCCGGTGGACGCAGGGGTGACGGTGGCGGCAACGCCAGTACCGGTTGGGGTCGCGGGAGGTCGGGGCTCCTGCGGCGCCGTACCCGTCGCGCCTGGCATCAGGGGCCCCTTACTGCGCCCCCGGTTCTCATCGGGGTGGGCCTCAGTGAGTCCGGTCAGCGCCCCGCTCTCCATGCGGATACGCGCGTCCTGCGACCAGACGCCGTCCGGGTACTTCGCGAGGTAAGCCTGATACGCTGCCGCGGTGTTTGCCTGCTTCGCTTGCCGCCACGCGGCTTGCTCGGTCAGCTGCGCGATGCGCTGGCGCGCGACGGCCGCAAGCTCACTGCCGGGATGATGCGCGACGAAGACCTGGTAGGCCGGGGCCGTGCCGGCCTGCTGGGCGACCCGCCAGTCCTGCTGAGTGCGGCTGCAAGCCGTGAGCAGAGCCAGAATGGACGCGGCTGCAATCGGACCTGCCGCACGGTACTGGAATCTCATCGACATCCCCGCTGAACCTCCTCCTATTATGTTCGGCCATGGCCGAAACGCCCAAGCGCCGCCTGCTGGACCGGATGGGAGCCGCGCCGACCTTCGTGGCGGCGGGTTGCCGGCTCACCGGCGATGTGGAGACCGAGGGACCGCTGCTCCTCTGCGGCGCGATCCGCGGCGACGGCCGCGTGGGCGGCGCGCTGAGCCTCACGGCGCAGGCGCAATGGGAAGGCGAGGTACATGCCGCAACGGCAGTGATTGCCGGACGCTTCACCGGCCGCTTGGTCGTCGAGGGGAAGCTGGAGATCGGGGCGTCTGCCGTGATCCACGCGGACATCGTGGCGCATGCCGTCGCGATTGCCCGCGGCGCGGTGGTGGACGGCGATATGACGGTCACGGGCGGACAGCCGGTCGTGCACTTCGACGAGAAGCGCCGTCACACGCACGGGAGATGACCCGCGCAGCGCGTCCGACAGGCACCTAGGCGAGCACGGGGTCGAGAGCCGCCGGCTCGTCCCCGGCGTGGAGCTCGGCCAGAATGCGACGCTCCACCCACGTGGGGCCGGTGAGCCGGTCGAGAAATCCGCAGTGACCGCCGAACCGTGTCACGACGATGCGCAGCGATGGGGTGCGGGCCAGCCGCTCGAGTCCGCCCGCGGGGATGATGGGATCGTCGAGCGAAGTGATGAGCGTGGTCGGCACCTCCAGCTCTGCCAGCCGCTCGCCGGTGATCGAGTAGCCGTCGAGATACTCCTCCAGGCTACGGAAGGCCGTGAAACGGCGGATGAGCTCCGCGGTCAGGCGCCGCAAATCACGCACGCGGCGCAGCGGTGCGAAGTCGTAATGCGCGGGCCACGCCGCCTGCTTCTTCAGGAGAGAGCGCCACCACTTGCGCACGAAATAGCGCGAATAGCCGGCGAAGCCGCTTTCCAGCGCGCGCAAAGTGTCGCTCGGGTCCAACACGGGCGAGACGGCGATGATTCTCGCGATGTCCAGATCCGCGGTGCGGGCCTGCGCCCCGACGCGCAGCAGGAAGTTGCCCCCGAGCGAGAATCCCACGAGCCGCAGCGGCTGGCCCCCGATCGCCGCTTGCAGGGCCCGCATCGCGGCGACCACCTCCGACAGAAGGCAGGAGTGGAAGAGCTCCCGATTGAGATGGTGGGTATCCCCGTGGTCGCGCAAGTTGAGCCGGAAGACGTCGCAACCGCGCTCGAAGAGCTGCTGGCCGAGCGAAAGGACATACAGCGACTCGGCGCTCCCTTCCCAGCCGTGCAGCAGCACGACAGGGCTGCCGCGGCGCTTACCGGGAGAGGAGTGCAAGCATTGCAGGCGTACGCCCCCGCCGCAGTCGAGAAGCATCTCGCGCTGCGCCGCGATCAGGGGGGCGGCGCGGCGAGCGATCGGACCCCTTCTGGCCCCCGTGCTGGCGAGCATCGATTGCAGGTGCCGATTACGCAGCCATGCGGGGGGGCGAAAATCGGCTTCGATGGACGCGGGGATTCCGCTCACGGCGGCGGTACCGTCGTGGGGCGAGCCCGGCGCGGCACTCAGCGCACCAGGATCTCGACTCGATTGTTGGCCTTGCCGGCTCGGTTCCATTCGCCCGCCGTCAGCTCGTCGGTAATCGGAGGATAGGGAGTTCGGATATCCGCAGGATCGCCTACGGAGGTCTGAACGTCCAGCGCCCCATGGGTCGAGTCGCGGATCCCGGCGATCAGATTTGCGAGCGCCAGCGGCATGCGCTGCGCAGGCGGCAGAGCGTCATCGGCAGGGTTGCCAACCACGTCACACTGGTCGAAAGGCGTCTTGCCCGCAGCCAGGGCGTACCCGTTGACCGAGTCCCCCGTGAGGCAGAACCGGCCGGCGTAGGTGCGGATCCGCACCACGCCGCTCACGTGATCCGCCACCAGGCGGTTCAGCAGCCGCCTGATCACGCCAAGCCGCGAGCCACCGAGCGCATCGGCGCCGTACGGAACCTCGAGCACCAGCGGCTTGGGCCGCACCTGCGGCGCCACGCTGGGCGCTGAAAGGTCGCGCGGCGTGGAGCTCGGAGCAGCCGTGGGTGCCGCGGTCGCTCGTAGGGCGACCGCCTGCCGCAGGAGCGTCAGCTCCGCGCGGGCCGCCTGCAACTGGGTGTGTTCGCTCGACCAGAACCCGGTGGCGACCAGGGCCGCGGCGCACGCTACGACGGCCACGCCGGCAACCCAGCCCGACCCACGTGAGGCGCGCTCGGCGGGCAGCAGCCCGCGAATCTCGGCCGTGATGCGCTCCGCCTGCGCCTCGAGACTCCCCTGCAGCCAACGGCGCAGCGCAGGCAGCGAGTCCGATTCAGGGCCGCCGCCCGGCATGGCACCGGATCCGCCCCCCTGCGCTGAGGGCGGCCGCAGAGACTTATCGCCGAAGGCGACCCGGGTATGCTGCGGATGGGATGGCGGGTCACGGGTTGCCTTGCGGGGGCCTTCCTTGCCGGCATTCTGCACGGCAGCCTCGAGCGGCTTGAAGGTCGTCTGCTCGTCGGTTCGCCGGTCGGCGATCAGATGCAGCTGGTACAGCACCTTCGAGACATCGGCGGGCTTGATCTGCTTCGGCAATACGCCAATCGCGCCGAGCGCCCGCGCCTGCCCGAGGTAGACCTCGCCCTCCTGGGACGTGTACATCATGATGGGAATGGTGGCGGTGCGCGGATCGTTCTTGATGGCCTGCACCGCCTGAAAGCCGTCCATGCCCGGCATCATGTGGTCCATGAAGACGACGTCCGGGCGCCGGCTGGCGAGGTAGCCGATCGCGGCCTCGGCGCTCTCGACGCTGTCGACTTCGATATCGTGCTTCTCGAGGATGCGCGCGAGGGAAAGACGCGCCGATCTCGAGTCGTCGACGATCAACGCCCGCTTCTGCGCCATGCGCGAGAGTCTTACATGCGCTGTGCGCGGCGCGCAATGGGCTTCGACGTCTCCGACACCGAGCGATACAGATCGGCCAGGCGTCCCGCCATGGCATCGGACGACCACCCACGAGCATACGATCGTCCGCGGTGCGAGAGGGCATTCGCGAGACCGTCCTCCTTCAGAATGCGGACCACGGCCGCGGCAAACGGCCCGGCCCGCTCCTCCACGACCAGTGCGCCACATCCGGGCAACAGAATCGACCGCGTGCCGAGCTCCGCGGTCGAGACGATCGGAGTGCCCTGGGCCATCGCCTCGAGCAACACCAGCCCTTGCGTCTCCGTGCGGGAGGCGAACACGAACACGGCCGCTGCCGCGTAGCAGTCGAGAAGGGTCGTATGCCGCTCGAGATAGCCCGCAAAGTGGATATCGTCCGCCAGACCGAGCTGCGCGGCAAGCCGCCGCAGCGACTCACGCGCGGGCCCCTCGCCCGCGATCACCAGCATGGCGCGCGGAACGGCTTCGCGCACGCGCGGGAACATTCGCACGAGGAACTCGACGTTCTTCTCGTGCGCGACACGACCGATGTACGTGACGAGGGGCCGGTCAGCGGGCAGGCCGGCGTGCTCGCGGAAGCGCAGGCCTTCCCCGCGGGTGAAACGATCCGCCGGCAGTCCTGTCGGAATGACGTGCACCGGCGTACCGATCCCGTATCCCAGCAACGATTGCCGCAATGGCTCCGATGGGGCAATCAGGGCCTGCACGTCACGACATTGCGAGCGAGTCACCGCGCGCGCAAGCGCACGGCCCATGATGCGGGGCATCACCGGGACATAGTGATGCAGGTACTCCTCGAAGAAAGTGTGATATGTCTCGATACACGGTACGCGCGCCCGTCGCGCAAACCTGGCTCCAGCGTAATGTGCGACAAACGGTGTCTGGACGTGGACGAGATCGAACGCCATCGGCCGCAGCCTCTCGAGAGCGCGTCCGAGGGCGCTCCAGCGCAACCGCCGGTCCTCGGGATCACCGGGAACGAGGCCGGCGGGCACGCGGATCACTCCGTGCTCCCCGGGCTGAGATTGCCCGCGATACTCGGGAGCGAGCAGCAGTGTCTCGACTCCACGGCGTGCGAGGTCCTCCCGGAAGGTTTTAATGGACGTGGAGACGCCGTTGACTCTTGGGAAGTAGACGTCAGAGATGAAGAGGACGCGCACGCGGTACCGGATGTATCAACTCAGCGACAGGCCCAGCGCCCCGAACGATGCCCCGAGGACTGCCCCCGCCAGAACGTCGCTCGGATAATGCAAGCCGAGGACGACGCGGGAAGCCGCGATGGTCACCGCGAGGGGAATGAGCACCCAGGCGAGCGGCGGAAAGTGCATGCTTGCCTGCAGGGCGAAGGACACCGCATGCAGAGTATGGCCGGATGGAAAGCTGTAGCGATCGAGGGGCGGCATGGCCCGCTCGATCGCGGCGTGGGTGATGAACGGGCGCTCGCGAACGAAGGCGCGCTTGAGCACCTTGTAGACCGCCACGCCGAGTGCTCCCGTGAGCGTCATCACCACCGCGGGCCGGAACGCCTCGCGGCCGTAGATGCAAGGCAGGGCTATGATGAGCGCATACCAGATGCTGCCGTCGCCGAGACGACTGGCGAGCTGGAAGATGCGCCGGGGAACGGGCCAAGCCGCACCGAGGTTCAGCCTGCGACAGATCCGGTACTCCGCGGCATCCGCCCGTGCGAACCAGACAACCAACGACGAAGTCGGCGCTTCCGGCATAGCTCTCTCCGGGTGGAGAGCTTGCCGGACGAATGCGTCGTCCCGATGACTGGAATGTGAGTATCGTGTTACCAGAGCGTATTTCCGGCGGCCTGGCGCTCTGCGCGGCCCTCGTCGGCCTCGGCACCGCATCCCCCGCCATCGCGATCGACCGGCTGGTTCTCACAGTGGGGCGGATCGCCTCGCCCATGGCCACTCTGGAGGGCGCCAGACTGTCGCTGGACCTCGCGAAGGGCCTGAGACCCGCCTTCGCAAGCGCAAAGACACCGGGCAACGCTCTGAGCCTCGATGCGCGCATCGCGCACCTTCAGGTCCGACGCGCCGGCTTGCCCGGGCTCGATGACTTGCGGCTGAGTTGCCGCGGCTTGGCGCTGGGTCCCGAGGATTTTGCCTGTCTTCGCGGAAGCCTCGAAGCCCGCGCGGGGAAACTCGGGCCGCTCTCGGCGGCGATGTCGGTGCGATTCCAGCCCCGCAGCCACACTTGGCACATCGAGGCCAGAGGGATCCCCGTGGCCGCGGGCCGCACGCAAGTCGCCGGAATCCTGCAACCGGCGGGCTGGAGCCTCGAGGCCCGCGCAGTCGGGATCGATCTCGAGCAGGCGAGCCGGATCGCACGCCCCTGGGTCAGCCTGCCCGCGGGATACACGGTCTCCGGTCGCGCCGATGTGCGCATCGCGGTGAGGTCGCGAGCCGCGCTGACGGCGCAAGTCGCTGCGCGCAGCGCGGACCTCAATCTGACCAACCAGCCGGGAACGGTGGCCGCGCAACAAGTGGCCGCGTCGCTCTCCGGCACGCTGGCACGGCGCAACGGTACGCTGACGCTCCATGCGCTCGTACACGGCTCGCGCGGTCAGGCGCTCGCGGGCCCGGTGCTCCTCGACTTCGGCGCCAACCCCCTGACCCTCGATGCCAGCCTCGAGCGCGTGGGCAACGGTCCTCTCGTGATATCGCGGCTCGAGCTCAGGCAGCGGAGCCTGATCCAGGCGCAGGCACGGGGCGTGGTGCAGCTGGCCCCGCATCCCGACATCGCGAGCGCCCACCTGCGGGTCACGAGCCTGAGATTCCCTGCGGCTTACACGAGCTACCTGCAACTCGCGCTCGCCACGACCCAACTCGGCTCGCCGCAGAGCAGCGGCAGGGCGAGCGGCTCGATCGACATCGCCCACGATGCCGTTTCACGACTGAGCTGCGCGCTGCATGACATCAACTTCACGGATCCGGCTTTGCGCGTGCTCATCCGGCACGTGAGCGGCAACATCCACTGGGCCTCCGCGCCCGGCGCGGCCGTGGCCCAGTCCGAAGTCAGCTGGCGGCGCGCGGCGGCTTACGGCCTGAAAGGCGGCCCGGTGCGGCTGCGATTCGTCGCATGGCATCACAACTTCGCCCTGCTCGGTGGCAACACGCGCTTGCCCATCCTGGATGGTGCCGTCATCGTGCATACGTTGGTAGGCCGGGACCTCGGCACCTCCAGGGCGAAGGTCGACTTCGATGCCGACGTGACGCCCATCAGCATGCCGCGGCTGTCGAAGGCCTTCGGCTGGCCGGTCATGAGCGGCGCGGTCGCGGGTCACATCCCCCTGGTACGCTACCGCAACCGCGAGCTGACATTCGACGGCGACCTCGTCGCCAGGGTGTTCGATGGCACTGTGACCGGCAGCCACATCGTACTCAAGCATCCGCTGGGTCCGTGGCCGAGCCTCTCGGCGGACGTCGAGGCGCGCGGCCTCGACCTCGACCTCGTGACACACACGTTCGCCTTCGGGTCCATGACGGGACGAGTGGATGCCGACATCCAGGGCCTGCAGCTCTTCGACTGGTCGCCCGTCGCCTTCGACGCCCGGCTCTACACCATGCCCGGCGATCGCTCACCGCATCGCATCAGCCAGAACGCGGTGACGCGCATCGCCGGCCTGGGGGGTGCCGGAGGGGCGGTGGCCGCGGCGCTGGAATCGGGCGTTCTCAGGTTCTTCCATACCTTCCACTACGCTCGCATCGGCATCGGCTGCCGATTGCAGAACGAGGTCTGCACGATGTCGGGCGCCGGGCCCGCACCGGACGGCGGCTATTATCTGGTGAAAGGCAGCGGCCTGCCGCGGCTCGATATCATCGGCAACGTGCGCCGGGTCGACTGGCCGCAGCTCATCGGACAGATCGCGGCAGGCATGCGCGAGCACAATTTGGTGGTGAATACCGGTGACGGCGACGGCGACTGAGGAACACCAGCCGAGAAAGCCGGCAAGCGGGCACAGGCCGCTCGGCGGCCGCGAGATCGTATGGACCCCAAGAGACGGCCGCAGCGCCGGCGGCGACTTCAAAGTCGCAGGCGGGTTAAGGCATCATTCAGCGGCCGATGCCAAAATGCACCCGCAAGCGGAGATCCCTGATGAAACGAACAATTGCCGTTGGCAGTCTCACCAGCCTCGTGGCGCTCGCCCTCCTGGCAGGTTGCGTGACGGTCAATGTGTACTTCCCCGCCGCCGAGGCGCAGAAAGCGGCCGACAAGATCATCGATGCGGTGACCGGCAGTACCGGCTCGCCGCCGGCGCAGGACTCGCAACCGAGGCCTCATACCGCTCCCGGTGCGCAGCCACCGTCCGCGGACCGCGGCGCGCTCGCCGAGCCGGGATCGGTGCTGCTAGCCGCCACCGGCCGGGCGCTCGAGCTCCTCGTGCCCGCCGCCGCAGCGCAGGAGCAGGCCAACCTCGACATCTCGACGCCGCAGGTCCGCGCCATCATTGCCTCCATGCATGAGAACTTCCAGCATCTGAAGCCCTTCCTCGCATCGGGCGTGATCGGGGTCACCGCCACGGGAACGGTCGCCATCCGCAATGCGAGCTCGGTGCCGTTCGCGCAGCGCGCGATGCTCCTGCAGCTGGTCGCGCGGCAGAACCGGTACCTGTCGCTGCTCTACAGCGAGGTCGCCAGAGCCAATGGCCACCCGGAGTGGACGTCAGACATCCGCAACGTCTTCGCGAAGCGTTGGATCGCGCACGCGCGCCAGAATGGCTGGTACTACCGCGACAGCGGCGGTCAGTGGGAGCACAAATGACGGGCGAGCCGGCCCGCCGCTCCTGGCGCCTGCGCGAAGAACAGTGACGGCTCGGTGAGCTCGAGCTCGAGCTCGAGCAGCCAGGGACTGCCGTCATCGGACCCGATGGGGTCCACGCGCGCGTGGAGAGGCGTCGAGAGGTCGCGCGCGCTGACCCATGCGATCCGCTTCATTACGCGGCCCTGCCTGGACCCTGCCCCCGCTTCGCGGGGGGCGGACACGCGGCTCATTCGCGAATTCCGGCGCCTCGCTCCATCAGCAGTATCGCGGCGACGAAGAGGGCGACCGCCGCGCCCACCATGATGGCGAACGCGGCGCCAATATTGACGTCGGACACGCCAAGGAAGCCGTAGCGGAAGGCGTTGACCATGTACAGGACGGGATTTAAGTACGAGATCGGCCGCGCCCAGTGCGGCAGCAGCGGCACCGAGTAGAAGATGCCGCCGAACCAGTAAAGCGGCTGCAGCACGAAAGTCGGAATGATGTTGACCTGGTCGAAGTTCTGCGCGAAGAGCGCGTTGAGAAAGCCTCCCAGGGAAAAGATGATCGAGGCCAGGAGGGCCGCCCCCACCATGATCAGCGGATGCTGCACGTGAATGTGCGTGAAGAGGAGCGACACGCCCGTCACGGCGATCCCGACCAACACCCCGCGCACGAGGCCACCCGTCACATAGCCCGAAACGATGAGCCAGCCGGGCAGCGGTGAGACGAGAAGCTCCTCCACGTGCTTGCCGAACTTCGCGCCATAAAAGGAGGACACGACGTTGGAGTAGGAATTTATGTTGACGGCCATCATGATCAGGCCGGGTGCCATGTACTGCATGTACCCGAAGCCGCCCATCGGCCCTATCCGCCCGCCGAGCAGGCTGCCGAAAATCGCGAAGTAGAGTCCTTGCGATACGGCCGATGGCAGGATGGTCTGGGTCCAGATCCGGATGATCCGCTGGTACTCGCGAAGAACGACGGTCTTGAAGCCGATCCAGCGGATACGCCCCAGATGCAGCGGCTCCGGGGTGACGGTCTCGGCGAGCGTGCTCATGCGGCGACTCCTTTATCCACCAGGCGCATGAATATCTCCTCCAACCGGTTGACCTTGTTGCGCATGCTCACCACCTGGATGCCGAGCTGCGAGAGACGCCCGAAGACGTCGTTGAGGTTCTGCTCCTTGGAGACATCGACCTCCAGCGTGTGATCGTCGGTGAGCCGCACCGGATAGCCGTCCAGCCTGGGGGCGGCGGCGAGCGGCGCGCTGGCGTTGAGCACGAAAGTCTCCGTGTGCAGCCGCAGCAGCAGGGTGCTCATGCGGTCGCGCTCGACGATACGGCCACCGTCGATGATGGCGATGTTGCGGCAGAGGGTCTCGGCTTCCTCGAGGTAGTGTGTCGTCAGGATGATGGTGGTGCCTTGGCGGTTGATCTCCCGCAGGAAATCCCACATGGAGCGGCGGACCTCGATGTCGACCCCGGCGGTGGGCTCATCGAGGATGAGGAGCCGCGGCTCGTGCATCAGGGCGCGGGCGATCATCAGCCGCCGCTTCATGCCGCCGGAAAGGCCGCGTGCCGCCTTGTCGCGCTTGTCCCAGAGCTGCAGCTGCTTCAGGTACCGCTCCGCTCGCCGCCGCGCCTCGGGGCGAGGAATGCCGTAGAAGCCCGCCTGATTGACCACGATCGTCTCGGGAGACTCGAACATGTTGAAGTTGAGCTCCTGCGGCACGACGCCGATGCAGGCCTTGGCCGCCTCGAGCTCGCGGTCGATGTCATAGCCGAACACCCTGGCCTCGCCCCCGGTCTTGGTGACCAGGGAGGTGACGATGCCGATCAGGGTGGTCTTGCCGGCGCCGTTGGGTCCCAGGAGCGCGAAGAAATCGCCCCGCTCGACCTCGAGGTCGATCCCCTTCAGCGCCTGCACGCCGTTCTTGTACGTCTTCGTCAGTGCGCGGACCGAGAGTGCGTTCATGAACCGAAGAATCCGTCAGGGGCTGGCACACCGCAATGCCTATTTCGGTGGATGTCGGTGCGCGGCCCTTGGCGCGGTCTCAATCCGTGAAGTAGCGCGCCAGGAACTCATCGAAGGTACCCCGGTCGGCGCTCTCGATGGCCCGCTGGCGGGTGAGCGAGTCCTCGGCCTCCACCGCGAATTCCCGCAGGCGCGCCTCGTTCGGGGGGTAGAGGTCCAGGAAATACCCCTTGTGGGTCGCCGACATGCGCAGCGCCAGGTCGAAGAAGGGCTCGCCGGTATCGGTCAGCTCCTTCAGCATCCGGGCCGAGGGCGTGAGCCGGACGTCATCGACCTTGGCCGCCTGGTCGGCGAGCGCCGCCGAATAAGGCCGGGAGGCATCGCCACGGTCGAGGATCTCGCAAATTCCGGCGAGCGAGTCGATCAGCTCCCGTGCCCAATCCCGCATCGACACATTCCGCCCGTCCCGCCAGAGGGTGAGCCCCGGCTCCCTGCCGCGGCGGGCGACGGTGAGATGGTTCTCATCGAGCGAGCGCTGCTCGTCGGCGCCGATCAGGGGACTTTCCTTGAGCAGGCACAGGGCGAGGAATGCCTCCAGGAAGCGCAGCTTGTTCTGGTTCACGCCCACGGGGTCGAAGGCGCTGACGTCGAGCGCGCGCACCTCCACGTATTCGACTCCCGCGCGCTTCAGCGCTTTGGTCGGTCGCTCGCCGGAGCGGGCCACGCGCTTCGGACGGATGAAGCTGTAATACTCGTTCTCGATCTGCAGGATGTTGGCGTTGAGCTGCCGGTACTCTCCGTCAACCTTGACGCCGAGGGCCGCATAGGGCGGATGTGGCGTCGTGATGGCATGAGTCAGGTCGCGAACGTACTCATCGAGGCTGTTGACGGAGACGGCGAGATCTGCCTGGTTGCGGTTGCGGTAGCCGATATCGCTCATCCGCAGGCTCGTCCCGTAGGGCTCGTACACGGTGCCGGCCGTGAAATCGCCTAGCGAATGGTCGCGTCCCTTGAGGAAGGATTTGCAGACTACCGGGGAGATCCCGAAGAGGTACAACACCAGCCAGCCGTGCCGCCGGTAATTGCGCAGGAGATCGAAGTAGCGCGCGGAGACGAAGGCAGCATCCCGCTCGCGGGATTTCACGAGATCCGCATAAGCATCCCAGAAGGGCAACGGGAAGGAGTAGTTGAAGTGCACCCCGGAGATCGCCTGCATCATCCGGCCGTAGCGCAGCCCGAGGCCCCTGCGGTACACGGATTTCATGAGACCGATGTGAGATCGGCCGTACTGCGCGATGGGGATGTCCTCGTCCCGGGAGATCGACCCCGGCATGCTGGTCGCCCACAGCAGCTCGCTCCTCAGATGGCGATAAACGAACTGGTGGAGATCGAGCAGGTACTGCAGCAGCTCCCAGGTGGTGGTGAAAGTGGGCGTGACGAGCTCGATCAGCGACTCGGAGTAGTCGGTGGTGATGTGCTCGCTGGCAAGCGCGGAGCCGAGCGCACGTGGGTGCGGTGTCTGCGCAAGGCGCCCCTCCGGCGTGACGCGCAGCGACTCCTTCTCCAGGCCCTTGCGGCCACCCTGGAGGATCTCGGGCTGTCCGCTGTTGATGAGCGCGGACAGGCGCCGCTCATAGGTGATGTCGAGGCCGGGACTGTTCATGAATCGGACTGCTTTGCCACTCGCTCTGGGTAAGCGCCAACCCATAAGCCTATCGCGAGGGCCGCGCATCTGGCATCTTGCCGCCTCGCGGGGCGTCCGCGCAACGGAGATTCTTCAATGATCGGCATCATCGGCGGCACGGGTCTCTACCGGATGGAAGGGCTCGAAGTCACTCGCTCGAGCGAGGTCGACACGCCGTTCGGGCAGCCATCCGGTCCGGTCATGATGGGCCGGCTGGCCGGTCGGGATATTGCGTTTCTACCGCGGCACGGGCTGCGGCACGACCTGCTGCCCGGCGAGATCAATTTTCGCGCGAACATCTGGGCCCTGAAGAGCGCGGGGGTGCGGACGATCATCGGCGTCTCGGCGGTAGGAAGCCTCCGGGAGGAGATCCGGCCCGGCGATCTGGCGCTACCCTCGCAGTATCTGGATTTCACCACGGGGCGGCGGGCCGCCAGCTTCTTCGGGAAGGGCCTGGTCGCGCACGTATCGACGGCTCATCCGACCTGCGCGCACACGGCGGCGCTGATCGCGCGGGTCGCGGAGTCGATCGGTCAGCCGATCCATCGCGACAAGACTTATGCCTGCGTGGAAGGGCCGCGGCTCGGCACGCGGGCGGAAAGCTTCTGGCTGCGCAGCGCAGGCGCGGACCTGGTGGGAATGACCAACGTGCCGGAGGCATTCCTCGCGCTGGAGGCGCAGGTAGGGTACTGCGTGATCACGGTACCGACGGACTACGACTGCTGGCTGGATGACGCCGCGCAGCACGTATCGGCCGAGCAGGTGATGGGGCAATTCAAGGAGAGCCTGGGCAAAGTGCAGCGGCTCCTCGCCCGGGTGGTGGCCGAGTACGCGGAGGATGAGGCGCGGCCCTGCCGGCAGGCGCTCAAAGCTGCGGTGGTGACGCCAAGGGAGCAGATGAACGCCGAGCAGAGGGCGCTGCTCGATTTCCTGATGCTTTAGTTGAAAGCGCGGGACCCCGACATCGTGTTGCGCAGTCCCTGCTGCGCGCCGAGCTCCGGTGTGGCCGTCCAGGGGCACCCGTGCGACGCATGCGCCGCTCCCTGCGCTGCCCAGCGCCGCTTCCTTGTGGCTGCGATAGGGCCTGGGCCGCTTCATGGCTGCGGGGTCATCGGCCGTCGACGGGCAACTGGATAGGATCTCGTGCGCCGCCGCACGTCGAGCGGTACTTCGCTCGACTGATGCACACAACCGCGTGCAGCCTGCACGCTGGCGCACACGTGTCATGACAACGTTGTCTCGGCCGAAGGAACGTAACCGACTCGTACTCTCGAACGACGCTCCAAGCGAGCCCAACGTTGACAGGCGCTCTGGCGGATATATCCTACACGTCCATCCACTGCCAACTTGGCGCCTCGCGCGAGGGATCGAGATGAGAATCCGAGTTCTTTCCGACCTGCACCTGGAGCTCCAGGACTGGAATCCGCCCGCTGCGGACGCCGACATCATCGCTCTGGCGGGCGACATCCATTCAGGCACTCGCGGCGTCGAGTGGGCGCGCCGGAAATTCCCCACCATGCCAATCCTCTATGTGCCCGGCAACCACGAATTCTACGGCCGGGACATACAGGAGACTCTCTCGGACCTGCAGAAAGCGGGCAGGCGCTTCGGGGTGGACGTGCTGCACGGACGCGGTGTCCTGATCGGCGGCGTGCGCTTTCTCGGGGCAACGCTGTGGACCGATTTCGCCCTTCACGGCACCGATGCCCGGTCGCTCCGCCGAGCGATGAGCGATGCGAAGTACGGGATGAGCGACTTCAGCATCATCCGCCACGGCCTCCGCGAATGGCTCCGTCCCGAGGACGCGCGTGCGATGCACCTCGAGCAGGTGTGTTGGATCAGAGAAAGGCTGGCGGACGATTTTCGTGGCCCGACCGTTCTCATGACCCATCACTTGCCTCATCCGCGCAGCATCCACCGCAAATACCGGGGCTCGGCTCTCAACCCGAGCTTTGCCAGCGATCTCGCGCACCTCATGGGACCGCCGGTGGCCGTATGGATTCACGGCCACACGCACGAGTCGTGCGACTACATCGAGGACGGCACGCGGGTGGTCTGCAATCCGCGTGGCTACGGCCCATTCGAGCTCAATGCCGCCTTCGATCCCGTCATGACGATCGACATCGATCCCTCGAAGCCTCGACGGCACGCGCCAGGATGGATCGAGCCTCGCGACCCGGGAGAGCGGGTTCGCACTCGAGGCGCGGAGGCGGCTTGAATGCTGTGCCGGCCCTAGGCCGAGCGCTGCCGCAGTCCCGCGATCTGCTCCGGCGTTACGCCGTCGACCTCGAGCAGCTTCGTCCGGCTCGTCTCGCCGGACACGATCCGCACGGCGCGTTTCGCCACGCCCAAGGCGTGCGCCAGGAACTCGATCAGCGCTCGGTTGGCGGCGTCATCGACAGGAGGCGCGGCCACTCTGACTTTCAGCGCCGCGCCGTGCATGCCCGCAAGCTCCGTCCTCGAGGAGCGCGGCAGGACCCGCACCTCGAAGCGAATGGCATGGCGGGCTGCGGTCAACGGACGAGCTCTATCAGAGCCAGCGCGTGCGGACGAAGCCGCAGGGTGAGCCGCGCGTCGGCGGGCGGCACGGTCTCGATGCGGGGAGCCGGCAGCCGTGCGGCCTGCAGCAATATGCGGTGCTGCCGGAAGCTCGGGAATCTCGGCTCACCCATGGCTTTCCAGGCCGTGAGCGCGGACCCATGATCGCGATCGACCCGCCAGATGTAGGCGCGATGGACGCCGCCGATATTGCGGAACGCCAGCCGGTAGGTCTTGGTTGCCCCACCGGGCCCGGGGGGCGCGTAGTTCCAGACAGCGATGGCGAGCGTGCCGTCGGCGCGGCGCGTGACCAGCGCGGAATGGGATGACTCGGCGAGCCTCTCCTCGCCGAGCATGTGAAGCAAGCGGAAATCGTTGAAGGACGCCTTCGGGATACCGCCTGCCGCGATCAGCCCGAAGCCGCCGTGGAATGGGCTCTTCACCACGCCACCTTCCTCGAACACGTCCGAGAAGGTCCAGTACGACATCGAATGCACCAGCCCGTCGCAGGCCCGGATGGTGTTGGCGAGCCAGGGTCCGATGTAGGGGGAGTCGGTCACGTCGACTTCCGTACCGGTGTAGGTCGCGTTGAATTCGCTGAAGAAGATGGGAAGATCCGGCATCGGCGATGCCTCTACCTCCCGGTGAACCTTTTGCACCGCCCGGATCACCATGTCGCGCCGGGTTATCTTCTCGTGGGAGTGGAACACGTTTTCGGCCGAATCGTCGCCGTAGACGTGTGTCGAGACGAAATCCACCGGAACATGATCGGTTGCGCAATGGCGGATGAAGGCGGCCACCCACGCCGCCTGCGCGGTGGCCGGGCCGCCCACGCGCAAGCGGGGACTGACGCTCTTCAGCGCGCGCGCCGTCACGTCATAAAGATGGAAGTAGGTCGCCTCCTTCGGATCCCCGCCCCAGAAAGGTCCGTTCGGCTCGTTCCAAACCTCGAAATACCACCGCGAGACCTCGTCGATCCCGTACCGGGTCACCAGGTGCTGCGCGAAGCGCCGGATCAAGTCACTCCAGAGCGCCCAGTCCTTGGGCGGCGCGACAACGGGCCTGTACCAGAAACCCATGCTCTGCTGGCGGACGGCCATCTGCGGCGGCATGAAGCTGAGCTCCACGAAGGGCCGCACGCCCTGCCGCAGCAGGCCGTCGTAGATCTGATCGACGTACGTGAAGTTGTAGTCTGGCCGCCCTCGGGGGCCGACGGTGTAGACACCGACGCCTCGATCGAAGATGCCGTGGAACCGCACGAACCGGAAGTCGGTGATGCCCTTGACCTCACGCATGTCGCGGCGATAGCTGGCTCGCAACGAGAGTATGGCGCGCCCCGAGCCGAACATCTGCTCCCAGAAATGCGGGAACGGGTGCGCCGGAGCGTTGCCATCGATCTCGATCTGAACGGGAGACGGCACGGGGGACTGCGCGTCGACGCGCCGCGCCGCGAGGACTTCGAGCGCGAGCACGGCCGACACGGCCATAGTCTTGCACAAGCAACGTGGCGTCATCGGATCGGCTCTCCGGCGGAATCAGGATCGTCGCGCCAGTCTGCCCGATCCGGGAGGAGCTGCGCCAGAGCGGCGGATCGATGCGCGGTCAGCCGCCGCTCTCGCGCGGCGCCAGCAGTCCGCTCGCCCTGATAGCGGCCTTAGCAAGACGCACTTTTGAGGATGATCTATATTGTATCGTCAATGGGTGTTGCATTGAGTCACTCGGAATTGCAGACTGGTCACGGAGCGGCGGTCTCGGAGGTCGGCGCCCACACCCAGCAGGGCGGCCGGCTTGTGTCGGACGGCGCTCCCATTCCACACCCAACCTGTTCGGGAGACGAGGATGCCGCAGTATCAGCCTGAGTGCGTCCTGAATGTGAAGGCCGAGCTCGGCGAATGTCCGATCTGGTGTCCCGACGAGCAGCGTCTTTACTGGATCGATATCCAGCAAAAGCACTTCAACCGCTTCGATCCGGCCAGCGGCACCAACGAGCGCTGGACGCTGCCGCAAATGCCGGGCTCCTACGTCCTGAATGAAGGGGGCGGGGTCACCATCGCGATGCAAGATGGCTTCTACCGGTTCGATCCCGGTGGGGGGCTCGGCTCGCTGAAGAAGACGGTCGATGCGCCCTATGACACCTCGCGACTCCGTTTCAACGACGGTCGGACCGATCGTGCCGGACGCTATTGGCTGGGATCGATGCAGATCGACATGATAGCGCACTGAGCTGAA
>JAKBCR010000424.1 GCA_021807675.1 Pseudomonadota bacterium | reverse complement strand
CTACGATACAATACTCCCCTAGGGTATCAGCGGCCGCCATGAGCCACACCACACGCGAAAAGTCGAAGCTCCTTGCGCGCGTACGGCGTATCAGGGGGCAGGTCGAGGCGCTCGAGCGGGCGCTCGAGGCCGAGCGCGCATGTGCTGAGATTTTGCAGCAGATCGCAGCGGTGCGCGGTGCGGTCAATGGCCTGATGGTGGAGGTTCTGGAGGACCACATCGAGGCGCATGTGGCGAGTCCTCGTATCACCAGCGAGGCCGAGCGCCGAGCCGGTGCCGAGGAACTCATCGAAGTCGTGCGCACCTATCTGCGATAGTCCGCGCGCGCATGCTGTGCGAGGTTCTCCCGTGAGTCAGTTCCCCCTGCAGCCTGATCCACAGGTTCGCCCTGCGGCCGGCGGGACGCATCCCGACGATGCAGCCGCCATTGGCATGCAGGATGGTGACCGTGATCACGATCACGATCACGATCACGATCACGAATTCTCATGGCTCGAGGGGATGCGCATCGCGCTCGTCGCGCTGGCCGCCGCCGCGGTGTGGTTTCGCCTCTGGGAGCCGCTGGAATCGGTGAGTGTGGTCGGGATCGTCGGGCTCGTGATCGGCGGCTGGCCGATATTCAGCGAGGCATTCGAGAACCTCGTTGCGCGTCGTATGACCATGGAGCTGTCGATGACGCTCGCCATTGTCGCGGCGGCGGCGATCGCTCAGTTCTTCACCGCGCTCGTGATTACCCTGTTCGTGCTGGTAGCCGAGGTCCTCGAGGGTATGACCGTCTCGCGCGGCCGTCGGGCTATTCGCGAGCTGCTCGATTTTCTGCCCCGGGCGATATCGGTGCGGCGCCCGGGCGGCATTGCCGAGGTCCGGGCCGAGGAGCTCGCGCCGGGCGAGGCGGTGCTCGTCAATCCCGGTGGGCGGATTCCGGTCGACGGCACGGTGGTGGCCGGACATTCGTTCGTGGATCAATCGCGCATCACGGGTGAGTCTCTGCCGGTGGAGAAGACGGCCGGCAGCAGCGTGTTTGCCGGATCCATCAATCAATCCGGTGCGCTCGAGATTCGTGCCGAGCGCCTCGGGCGCGAGACCAGCTACGGCAAGATCATCGAGGCGGTCGAGCAGGCCGAGCGTTCCCGGGCGCCCGTGCAGCGGCTTGCCGACCGTCTTGCCGGTTATCTGGTCTATTTTGCGCTGGGCGCGGCCCTCGTGACCTACCTGGTGACGCACAACATTCGGTCCACCATTTCCGTCATCATCGTCGCCGGGGCTTGTGGCATTGCGGCCGGGACACCGCTTGCCATCCTGGGGGCAATCGGTCGGGCCGCTCGCAGCGGGGCCATCATCAAAGGGGGGCTGTACCTCGAGCTGCTTGGTCGAGTCGACACCATCGTCCTCGATAAGACCGGCACGCTCACCTTCGGTGCGCCGCAGGTGCGCGCCCTGCACCCGACGACGGGGACCGATCCGATGACGCTGCTCGATGCGGCGGCGGCCGCCGAGGCTCGCTCGGAGCACCCGCTGGGTAAGACCATCGTGGAGTATGCCCGCGCTGCGGGGCGGGCGGTGCGCGAGCCTGAGCGATTTGCGTATCAACCTGGTCGCGGCATCCGCGCAGTGCTCGGCGGGGATGACATCCTGGTGGGGAATCTCGCATTGCTGCGCGAGCAGGGCATCGCGGTGCCTGATGCGCTCTCGAGCAGGCAGCGCGGCTCATCCGAAGTCTATGTTGCGCGCGCCGGGGAGTTGCTCGGTGCCATCGAGATCGCCGATCGAGTTCGTCCCGAGGCGCGCGCGGCCGTTGCGGCGATTCATGCGTTGGGCCTGCGGACCGTGCTGCTGACGGGAGATGCGCGGGCGGTCGCCGATTCGGTCGCCGCGCAGCTCGGCATCGCCGAGATTGCCGCCGACCTGTTGCCCGAGGACAAGCGCGACGCTGTCGAGCGTCTGACGCTCGAACGGCGCGTCGTCGCGATGGTTGGCGATGGAATCAACGACGCTCCGGCGTTGATCGAAGCGCAGGTCGGAGTTGCCATGGGCTCCGGAACGGATGTGGCCCGGGAGAGCGCCGATGTGGTGCTGCTCGGTAACGATTTGGCGAAATTTGCCGACACGCTCCTCCTCGCGCGGCGCACCCGGCGAATCATCTGGGCCAATTTCTTCGGTACTCTGGGTGTTGATGCACTCGGCATCGGATTGGCGGCCGCGGGCATGCTCAATCCATTGCTTGCAGCATTTATTCACGTGGCCTCGGAGCTGACTTTCATCCTGAACTCTGCGCGGCTCCTGCCAACCCGTCAGGCGAGTGTTCAGCATACGGGGTAATTCGGCGAAGCGCCTGCGGGGGTGCGTTCCCATCGCAGGACGGGTGTAAGCGCAGACGGATGCCGTTTGAGCGCTGCGAGGGCGATTCGGGCCAGCCCCCAGTGAGACAGACGGATCATCCGTAACATTCCGAGGCCATTGCGAACTGGCGATTGTGGATCCGGAGGGCAAGCTCAATGCCTCAGAATGTAACCGCCGCTGTCCGGTGCGCTTCGAGACCCTGCATTACTGAGCCGGCCGGTAAACAGTGCGTGATTCTTCAAGCAGCGTAGCGGACATGCTTTTCCTGGAACAGGTTCCGGATGACTTGCGGCTGCTTCTGTCGGCGGCGCAGGTGGCTGCGGACCCCG
>JAKBCR010000423.1 GCA_021807675.1 Pseudomonadota bacterium | reverse complement strand
CGTCAGGTTCATGGTCGCAAGGCGCACCATCTGCGGATCGACGTCGTTGCCGTAGAAGGTCTTCGACTGCAGCGTGGCGAGCTGCGCGGACGAGAGCCGGTCTCCGAGCCCCCGCCGCTGCCGCTTGCCGTCGAGCTCGATCTCCGTGATCCCCGCGGGTGAGGAGCTCGCGAGCCGAATGTGGTTGTAGGCCGCGACTAGGAACCCCGCCGTGCCGGCGGCCGGGTCGTAGACCGTCTCCCCGATCTTCGGATCTACCATCGCCACGATCGCGCGGATGATGTGCCGAGGGGTGCGGAACTGACCGAGCTCACCCGCCTGCTTGATCTGCTTGAGGACATGCTCGAAAAGATCGCCCTTGGTGTCCGCGTCGGCCTCATCAAGCTTGAGTCCATCGACGAGCGTGACGACCTGCGTGAGCACGGTCGGTTCGGTGATGTTGAGCCGCGCGCCGCGCATGAAGTTGGTTGCCGAGTGATCGGCGAGCTCCTCGAAGAACGGAAAGACCTCATCCTGCACGAAGCGCACCAGTGCCTCCCCGGAGAGTCCCCTGGCCCAGACGGACCAGCGGAACCGGTCCTTCGGAATGGTGGTGTCGCCCTTCTTGGGGGCATTCAGGGGATTGCGCAGCGTCCAGTCGCCGGCGAACAGGCTCCGGTGCTTTGATTTGAGGACCTTGGCGCGCTCGCCGTTCTCGGCATCGATTCCCTCGATGAGGTAGAAGAAGAACAGGAACGAGAGCTGCTCGGCATTCGCCATCGGATTGGGATACCCGCCGCCGAAGAGGTAGTCTCGGATCTGATCGATCTGGCGGCGCATGTCCGGGGTCAAGGGCATGGATTCACTCGACTCGTGTGGTTAGGGCAGCGTGGCATCGCCACGGTATTCATCGGATCCGGCGGCACGGTCGGCGCGAGCACCCTCTGCGCCGAACACCGCGGTATTGAGCGAGGACAGGATGGCTTCGATCGCCTCGGTCCCGCCGAAGATGCGCACGGCCTGACCCAGCCCGCCCATGGAGGAGAACGGCTGAAAGGCGAAGTGCCCGGCCGACACCTCCGTCCAGGTCTCAGCATTCGCGCGGATCTGGTTCCCGAGGAGCGCGAGCCACCGGCCCTGCTCCGCCGTGAGTCCCGATCGCGCCAGCAGCCAGGCCTCGAACGCCGCGCCAAGCGCATTCGCACGGGCCTCCGAGACTTCCGGGAAGATTAGACGCCCGTCCTCATCGACCGTGACCCAGGCGCGACTCGTGGGGTCGATGTGATCGTCGACATCGACGGTGAGGAGGCGACGCGGCGGCAAAGATTTCCGGGGCTTCGCCTGGGTGATCAACCCGCCCTCTATGGCGCCGTCATCATCGCCGTGGAAGTCGGACACGCCCACGAAATCGAACATCGTGAAGAGCGCCTTCCCCTTGGCCTTGCGCGTACCGCGGCCGCGCATCTGCTGATAGAGGATCGCGGACTTGGTGAACCGGGCGAACACCAGGTTCACCACATCCGGACAGTCAAATCCCGTATCCAGCATGTTCACGGAGACCAGGATCTGCGGGAATTTCTCTTTCTTGAAGCGCTTGATCAGGGTCTCGCCGTCCGGACTGTCCTCGGCGCCGAGCCCGGAGACCACGTAATCGGCGTAGCGAATCTCGGGCGCGGGTTTCCGGTCGGCGAAGGCCTCATCGAAGAGCTTTGCGAGGGTCTCCGCATGGCGCTTGGTCACCGCGAACACAATGGTCTTGCCGAGGAGCGGCTTTCTCTGAATGCCCTTGGAGTCGATGTAGCCCTTCGTGAGCACGTCCTTGAACTCCCGGACCATGGCCCGGTTGCGCTCCGGAATCGTGAAGCGGCGCTCGAGCGCCGAGGGATCCACCGTCATCGGATCCCCCTCCTTCGCGAACAGCGCCTCGAACTCCGCCCGTGTCCCGGCATCCATGGCCGTCCAGTCGAGCTCCTGGCGGGCGACCGGAAACCCGCCCTCGGCGGCCGTCTTGACGGTCTTCGCCTTGTAGATCTGGTACGGGACCAGGTATCCCTCGCGGATCGCGTCCCTGAGCTTGTAGGAGAACGTCGGTTTCTCCACCTCGAAAAACCGCAGGGTATCCCGCACGAAGGCGCGGTCTTCCTCATCCGGCGCATCGTCATCGAGACTCGAGACGCAGGGCGTCGCGGTGAGTCCGATCTGGATGCCATCAAAATGCTCGAGCACACCGCGCCACTTGCCGTAGATGCTGCGATGACACTCATCGGAGAACACCAGATCGAAGTATCCGGCCGAGTACTCGCGGTAAATGTTCACCATGCTCTGCAGCGTGGTGATGGTAATGCGCTTCTCGTCCTGAAAGCGCCGCCCGCTGCGGAGCACGTACCTCGGGTAGTCGGGAAGATATTCCGCGAAGGCATCCTCGGTCTGATTCGCGAGCGTGATGCGATCGACAATGAACAGCACACGCGTGACAGCGTTGGCTTCAAAGAGCCGCTTGATCAGCGCCGCGGCAGTGCGGGTTTTGCCGGTGCCGGTGGCCATCTCGACGAGAAGCTTCCGCCGGCCGGCGGCAAGCTCGCGGCAGAGCGTATCGAGGCAATCGATCTGATAGTCGCGCTCGACGATGCGCCGGTCGACGGCGACGGCGAGCGGATCGCGTCGCACGATCGTGGTTGCGACCCGGCGCTCGAG
>JAKBCR010000422.1 GCA_021807675.1 Pseudomonadota bacterium | reverse complement strand
AGAAGCGGAATGATTTTCTGCCTACGGCCACCGCCCTCATGCACTGCTCAGCGACATTGTTCGATGTGTCAAGATGCCCAGCTTCGGTGAACCTCGTCAAGGCGCTCCAGTGCCTCAAGGCGTAGTGCACGGCTTCCTCCAGGCTGTCCTTCGGCAGCACCGAGTGCACGGTATTATCGAGCCAGGCTTTGAAGCGGGTGAGCAAGGGGACGGTGCGCTCCTGCCTGGCCCGCAGCCGCGCCTCGTCGGTGAGGCGCTTGATCTGCCGCTCGATGCGGAAGAGCTCCTTGTAGAAGGCCAGTCCCTCATGGGGTCGGCCGGGGCTCTTCAGCAGATCGGCCGCTTCCACGAACCGTCGGCGCGCGTGCACATTGCGTGCGACTTCCGTGATTTTCCCGTTGAGGTAAAGCGGATCGTAGCCGGGGTAGGCATCGGCCTGCAGGTATCCCCGGTAGTGCTTGAAGAAGGTCAGCGGCGCATCCCAGGTGCGGGACTTGGAGAACTCGTACACGATCAGCGGCGGTCCGTGACGGTCGTCCTTGGCGTAGACTCAAAGCTTCGCCTCATAGGTCTTGCGCCGGGCCGGATGGTGGTTCTGCAGCGGCAGGGTTGTGTCATCAGAGTACACGTGCCCAGAATCGAGCACCTTGCGAACCATCCGCCAGTACAGCTCCTCGAGGAGCTCGGCGCACTGCACCAGCCACTCGGACATCAGGGTGTGCGAAAGCTCGATCCCGAGGCGGGCGAGGCGCCCGGCGATGCGATACAGCGGCAGCCCATCGGCGAACTTGCTCACGATGAGGTAGGCCAGCACGCTCGCCGAAGCCATGCTCTTGGGGATGGGCGGCAGCGCAGGGAGCCGAGCTCGCACCACCGCCCCGTGGCAGTGACCACAGGAATACTTCAGCCGCTGCGTCTCGTGCACCTCGAGCCTTGCGGGGATGTAGTGCAGTTGCTCCGAGGACTCGTGCCCGAATGAGTTCATCCGCTCCCCACAGCAGGGGCAGGTTTTTCGCTCTTCCGGCACGTCGATCCGCTCGATGACGCGCGGCAGGCTCTTGAGCACCCGCACTGCACGCCGGCGCTCGACCGGAGCGGTACTCGAAGCCGACTTTTTCGTCTCGACACCGGCCTCGGAAGACGGTACCTCGATCACGAGGCTGCCGTCGGTGAAGAGCCCGAGCTGATCGACCTCGATCACCTCGCTCTTCGGTCCGAATCGCCACTTCAGAAGCCGATGGAGGTTCGCCTTCAACGACTCGATCAGCTGCTGCTGCTCGCGCAGCATCAGGTGCAGCGTTGCAACGTCTGTCGGGAGCGTGCTGGCGTTGTCCACGATGTCATTCTATCAAACAGCAAACACCATGGATATGCCTGGATTGATCATCCGCGCGACTCTTGCGGCGGCGTCCGCAGCACAAAAGCAGGCAATCGCCGAATGCGGGTGAAATCCACCCCATCAAGGAGCAATGCGAGTTCCTGCTCCGTGAGTTCCATCGAGACCGCATCGGGGCTCGGCCATTTGTATTTGCCACGCTCCAGACGCTTGTACCAGATCGCCAGTCCCGTGCGATCCCAGACCATCGCCTTCACGCGATCGGAACGCTTTCCCCGGAAGAGAAACAAGTCGCCACCGACTGGGTTCGCTCCCAATGTTTCGGTGATGATCGCGCACAGACCCGAGAAGCTGCGCCGCATGTCCACGGGCGCCACCGCCATGAAGATCCGCGTATCGGACGGCAGCTTCAGCATCGAAGCCTCGAGAGCTCCCGCACCACTGCCGGCAGGGCCCCGGGGGCGATCTCGAGCGACAGAGACAGGCCGTTGCCCAAGGACAGGCGAAGGGTCACCATTGTCGACGCCGGCACCGTCTCGGTCACCGCGGAAACCGGCGGTTCCACACTCGGCGTGACCACCACGGGCACCATGCGAGGGGACGCCGCCGAAGCCTGACGCAGTTTGCTCTTCCAGAGCGTGAAGTACTTCGGGTCCAGCCCCCGCGCTCGGCAGTAGGCGGCCTGGGTCTGGCCTGATTTACGCTGCGCAGCCAGGTGATCGGCCCACCAGGCCCGGACATCCTCCCGGTGTCTTGAGTGGGAAAGACGGTTCGTCGGCATCGGGACACTCCTGCGTCATTACATGGCGCGAAGTGTTGCCGGTGCCGATTCCATCCGCCAGACGTGGATTTACGGACGCATACGATCATTGGCGAGTTCTTCTCCCATCAACTGGCGAGTCGAACTGCGACGAAATATGGTCCCAAAGAGGACGCCCGTGTTGTTCGGGAGAACGTATGTCCGGATGCTGCGGCTTGCAATCGGCTTTCTGTAGACCACCAGACCAGGGCGCTCGATCTGCGTAATCCATGTCGTGCGTGAAAAGTTCTTCAGGAGCTGAACAGCATTCTCGGTCTGGGCGGAATGAAGCGGGTTCCATAGGAATGCAATGTAGGGGAATTCGATCGCGGTTGATCAAATGGCCATGATTGGAAAAAAGAGGCGGACTCGATCTAGGTAATCATTGGGAACTGTGGAGTTGTGTTGAAGCCAACAGCGCGCGATGAATGGGTCCTCTCTGACACCAAAGAACCAGTCTGCTCTAATTCGATAGCTCCCAAGAAGGAGCATCAGAGCAAGGGAGTCATACAGGCAGAGGTAATTTCGCGGATACCACGGCCTGA
>JAKBCR010000421.1 GCA_021807675.1 Pseudomonadota bacterium | reverse complement strand
CAAGGCGGCGCTGGCCGCCCACGCCGCTTCCCCGCACATGGCCGCCTATGGCGCGAAGACGCGGGAGTGGATCGCGAGCCGGGTGATCCATGTGCTCGAGCCGGCGGGTTAGGGAATCCCCGATCGGGTCCGTCCCAGCGAACATCCATGGGTTGAAGCGAATGAATGGTTCGCCATGGCCGGACTCGGTCGGACAGGTCATCGCCTGAATCGACTGTCCGGTTTTTGCAGCCGCGGGAGGCGCCATGCCGTGGCGCGGCCTCATGCGCGAGGGCCGACCCGTCCGGCGCACATGTAGCCTTGTCCGACATGCACCCCGGCGAGCCTCAACCGGTCGATGAAGCGGGCGCATGAAAGAGTTCGATACGCTCGTTTGGGTGAACCGTCTCGAACCGACTGTGCTCGCGGCACCAGGCTGCCGCCACGGGAGACAACCAACCGGTGACGCGCAGAATATTCCCGTAATGGCGTGGCAAGTTCCAGTGAATGATCGGCTCGTGATGTGCAACGCGATTTCTCAATGTGCGTATCGGCGTAAGAGGACCGGAGAGTTCCTTTCGACCGACTCCCTTGCCGTCGGAGCGGCGCGCGATCCGGTGCAGTGAAACCTGCCACAATTCCTCATAGGCAGGGCTCAGCATCGCGGTCCAAAAACTGAACGAGAGTGCCGCGACGACGCGGCCGTCAGTCGGCGGCCTTCGCTCCTTCTCAAGGTCGTCGAGAGCGGTTGCCAGCTGGTGGCGCTGATGTTCGACCCGCAGGAGTCCATCCTGCTCGAACCATCTCTCATCACGCGTTGCGGACATTTCCGTGTGGATCCTGTTGCGCAGCACGACCTCAAGCGTCTGCAACGGCGTGTACAGCGCCTCTGAAATTCTGGTGTTCATCGTATAGAGGTGGAGGGCCCGTCCCCGGTCGCCGCCAGCCCACACGAGGTAGCGGGAAAATCTCTCCAGGGAGAGCGCCTTCTCAAATTCCTGTTGTGATTCCAATGCACTAACAACCCCCTTGAAATGGGGCAGCTCCCTCGCTATCCTTACACTTGGAAACCCCGGTTCCGTCTCTGCCTCTGGCATGCGGCCGGGGTAAATTTTTGCCTTGGCCTTACTGGCGCCGCCTTCCCCTCTCGGCTGCGATCGGTGCCTCTTTCTTCTTGCGTCGCGCCTCGGCGAAATCCGGTTCTATCTCCTGAATTGCCCCGACCAAACCGCCGAGATCATATATGTTGCTATCTGGATCTCCATGGCGAGTATAGCGGCGTCGACGCTCGATAAGATGATCCTTTTCCAGGGCACGAATGTTATTCTGGACCGTCTTTTCAGTGATGCCGATGCGGTCCGCGAGTTCCTTCTTGCTCGGAAATGGTTGCCGCTCCGGCTCCCGCCAATAGTCGAGAAGCTGGACGATGATGTTCATCTTCACCGGATTGAGCCTGAGCCGTCTCTGAGCCTGGATGAGGATCGAGGGGATGCCCGTGTATCCATGGCTGACAACGGCCTTGCCCCAGATGCGCTCGGTCGATGAGGGGCGGCGAGCCTCGATTTTCTGGAACGGCAGGACGTTACTGGCAGTCGGGGTATCCGTCATGGTTGGGTTCTCCTGCCATGAAGATGCGAAGCTTTCTCTTCGCTTTCAATGCGGCTCCCGCAATGGGGTAGGGAAATTGGCGGGGCGACCTGCTTCCTACCGTTATTTCGCCGCTGGTGGATAACCGGTGTTACGTAAATACGCTACTTATGCGGTCGCCTCCTGACCTGACCTCGGGTGGCAAGAAGACCCGAGGACAGGGTAAACATTTCCCGACCGCCCGACCAAAGGGACACACTTTCCGAACCGGGGCCTTGGCGCGGCAGGTCGCCGAAACCGACGCTCGGCAATTCGTCCATCACTGCCCGGCTTATGCCGCCAACATCGCCGGCGAGACCCCAAAAGCCGATGCCCGCACACGGCACGAGCAGTCCCGGCGTCAGCGGGCTGCAACTCGCCGGGACTACCCCCCCAACCCCGCCACCGCCGCCGCCACCGCCGCCGCATGGCCAGGCACCTTCACCTTGCGCCAGACCCGCGCCACCCGCCCGTCCGGCCCGATCAGGAAGGTGCTGCGCTCGAGCCCCATATAGACCCGGCCATACATCGACTTCTCCACCCAGGTCTCATACGCCGCCGACACATCCCCCGCCTCGTCCGAAGCCAACGGAAAGCTCAACCCGAACTTGGCGGCGAACTTCTCCAAAGCCGGCATCTTGTCGCGCGAGACCCCGATCACCTCGGCGCCGATCTTGCCCAGCGCCGGCAGCGCCTCCTGGAACGCGCAGGCCTCCTTGGTGCAGCCCGGCGTGTCCGCCTTGGGGTAGAAATACAGCACCACCGGCCGCCCGCGCAGGGCCGCGAGGCTCACCTCGCGCCCGCCGGTCGCCGGCATCCGGAATTCCGGCGCCGGGGCGCCCTCGGTCACGCTCATGGCGGCAACTCCCCCACCAGTTTGACGAACAGCGCGCGGGTCGCGGCCGCCTCGGTATCGAGGATGGCGAGCAATCCCGCGAGGTCAAGGGGCGCCGCCCCGCCGCGTGCCTCGGCCACCGCCCGCAGCAGCGCCCGCGCCGAGGCGTCCGGCAGGCGCGCGGGCGGGGCCCGGCCCAGGGTGATCCGCAGCATCCCCTGCACGGTGCGCCAGAGACGAT
>JAKBCR010000420.1 GCA_021807675.1 Pseudomonadota bacterium | reverse complement strand
GGAGCAGTCCGCCAGGCAAGCGGTGGCGATCATAGAGAGTGACGGCGTATCCGCGCGCCCGAAGTTCCTCGGCCGCGGCGAGACCGGCAGGTCCGGCTCCGACGATGCCCACATGGTGTTGCCGCTCAACGCGCGGGACACGCGGGCGCGCCCAGCCCCGCTCGAAAGCCAAGTCGCCGAGAAACTGCTCCACCGCGCCGATCGTCACCGTGCCGTGCCCGGCCTGCTCCAGCGTGCAGGCCCATTTGGCCTCGCACAAACGATCCTGGGGACAGATGCGGCCGCAGATCTCTGGGAGATTATTGGTGGATTCCGCAACATGATAGGCTTCCTCGAACCGTCCTTCGGCGGTCAACCGAAGCCAGTCCGGGATGTTGTTGTGCAGCGGGCAATAGACATGACAATACGGCACGCCGCATTGCTCGCAGCGAGACGCCTGCCGACGCGCTTCTTCTTCGCTAAACCGCGCTGCAATCTCCTGGAAGTCGCGCAGCCGCTCCCGAACCGCCCGCTCTTCGGGCGGAGCGCGCGGGATATCTACGTAGCGCTGCGTCGTGCCGGAAGTCGTCATCGTTTGTCACCACGCCTTATGTATCGCTCATGGTCCGTTGCCCGTAGCCGGGCGAGCGTGTAAACTGGCATTCGCGTTATCGATCCTCCTCGCCCGGTTTCGGTGAGAAGAAGCGTCGATACTTGTCCGGGATTTCCTTCCACGCATCGGCGTCGGCGGGCGCTTCACCCTTGCGGGTGATGTTCGGCCATTGCTGCGCATAGGTTCGGTTGAGCTCCGCCCAGGCCGAAGCCTGGGCGTCGCTGTCCGGCACGATGGCTTCGGCCGGGCACTCTGGTTCACAAACACCGCAGTCGATGCATTCATCCGGATGGATGGCGAGCATATTCTCCCCGACATAGAAGCAATCCACCGGACACACTTCGACGCAGTCCATGTATTTGCACTTGATGCACGCCTCGGTGACGACGTAGGTCATCGCGTTCCTCTCTATGTGCGGCCGACACGTCCGATCTCGACGCGCCAGACCTCCGGCCCCTGCTCCAGGTAGCGCCAGGAGAAGGCGCCGTGATGCTCGGCGTCGAACTGGTAGTAGAGCGGCTTCGGATCGTGGTCGTTCACCAGCTCGAACTTCGCGCCGGCCGCCAGCGCCTCATAAGTAGCGAATATCTGGCGGTGCCGTTCTGCGGGCACGAGCGTGCGTACGTCCAGAATGCGAGTTTCACTCATGGCCTGTCTCTCCTTGCTTGGGGGGTTTGAACCTGACCTCGCGGGTCAGGGTATGCAGCACCGCGGTCAGCCGCTCCGCTTCCCGTGGGTGCTGATGACGCAGCAGGGACCAGCCGCGCGCGGCGATACGGCAGGCCTCGTCGGCGGCGCCCGCGCGAGCGAGCGCGAGCAGCGCCAGGACCAGCAGGCGGTTGAGGCCGCCGATCTCTTCCCGGGCGGCATTGGGCATGGTCATTCCTCATCCTCGCGGATGCGGAAATGCGCCTTCGCCGCCGGCGACATCAGTCGGGGCGACCAGGCGGGGTCCCACACCACGGTGACGAACACGCCGGTGACGCCCGGCTCCTCGGCCAGGCGATGCTCGACGCCGCCCACGATGTAGTCCTGCGCCGGGCAGCCGGGGGTCGTCATCGTCATGGTGACATCGACCACGCCGTCTTCGATGGCAATGCCGTACACCAAGCCGAGATCGACAATGTTGTAGCCGAGTTCCGGATCGATCACGTCATGCAACGCTTCGCGCAGCAGTGTGTCGGTCAGCGACGAGGCAGGCTGGCCCATCGGTTCAGCCTCCGCGCCGGATCAACAGCCGCACGCCAGCAGACTCCTGGCTAACCTGGATCGCCGCGCCGCGCGCTTCCAGCTCCGGATAGAGCAGCAGGGGTTCGCGATCGTTCCACGCCTCCATCACTTCGCCCGGGGCTAGTCGTTCCAGAGCGAAAAGGATACGCACCATCGGTTCCGGCGGCTGCAGGTCGCGGTTGTCCAGGCTCTGCTTCGGTGCCGGCCAGCCGGATCCGTCGCCGGTGTGGCTGCCGGCTGCCGGCCGCGGTTGGCGCGGCGCGGCGGCGGCTTGCGGGTCCGCGGTGAACAGGATCTCCCAGTCTTCCTCCCCGTGATGGATGGCACGATGCGCGAAGCCCTTGCGGCCGAGCACCGCATAGAGCGGAATCGGCTCGAAGGTCGCCAGTAGGCGGAACGCCTGGCCGGGTTCGAGGCTCGCGACTGCCTGCATGATCTGCGGGAACGGCTCACCGCCGGCACGCAGCTCGGGACGTACATCAAGCGTGAGGAGACCAGCTTCGGTCATCGACTAATTCCTTCCGGACCAGGAGAGGTGGGGGAACGGGGGACGGCCGCGGGGGCCGCGCGCGCATAGACCGCGCGCCAGGCACGGGCATATTCCCGCGCCAGCAGCAGGACCGCGAGCAAGGCGAAGGCGAGTGCCGCACGAATCATATCGTTTAGGCCGAGCGCAGCGCCGATTGTGGCGACCGCGATCGCGACGAAGTAGAGAACGAAGAAACCGATCGACTGCGGCTCGTTCACCAGGTCCTGCACGCGCGGCACGGGGCCACGGCCGAGCTGGCCGCCATAGCGCGACAGCCACGACAGGAACGCGACGACCTTGTAGAGCTGGGTCAACCCGAGCCCGCTCAACC
>JAKBCR010000419.1 GCA_021807675.1 Pseudomonadota bacterium | reverse complement strand
CTTGCGGCGCGCCACCCGCTCGATGCTCTTCCAGCGGACCACCGGACGGCTGTGAAACAGAGCCTCCGTATCCGGGCAGGCGAACGAGCGGATCATCGGCAGCAGGCTATTCCGTATAACGGAATCTGTCAAGCGGAACGCCGGGCGCGGGTAAAGCGGGCCGGGGTACTCGTGTGGCTTCCCGAGCGCAGCCCTCGCCGCGAGGAAGTCGCGGGCGGCGCGAAGCGGTCCCGCTACGGTTATGTGCGGCGCATCGGCAAGCGTCGGTTGCGGCAACTCACCGGTGAGTGGAATCTCACGAGACTTTTTCAGGCTCGAGGGCGCTGTTGTCCCAGAAGGTGTTCTCCCATCCGGCGATGCGGCCCTCGTCGTGGCAGCGCGGGCAGAACCAGAGGACGTCGTAGGTATCGACGTCGAAAAAGAAGGTGAGCAAGGTACCGCAGGGGCGCCGAGCGGGTCGACGCCGGCAGAGCAGCGTCGTCGGGGCCTCGGACTGCGTGGCCTGGGAGACGATCTCCGTCCAGTACTCGAAGAGTCGCCGACCGCGCGGCGAGAGCCGTGCGGGCTTTCCCTCCGGCAGCAGGTAATGACGCAGGTCAACGCTCCAGTAGTTGCCCACGCGCGCCTCAGTGAACGCTGTCGTCCTGGGCGCCAGCCCCGCCGCAGCAGCGCTTGTACTTCTTGCCGCTGCCACAGGGACAGGCATCATTTCGGCCGATCTTGGGACCGGCTCGCTCGTCGGGCTCCAGGCGCGCGGCTGCCATCGCGTAGGCGATGCGATCCTCCTTGAAATACCGGTACGCGCGCGCGGCTCCCGCGAGCAGGCTCTGCAGGAGCTCGTCGTTGCGCTCGGAGGTCATCGGCTCCTTCGGCCACTCGGGATCCACCTCGCCGGCGACGATCGGGACGGCGAGCACGAGTCCTTCACTTTCGTCACCGAAAATGCGGCCCCACCCCTCAGGCGCCAGACGCGTCCCGCGCATGTATCCCCGCGCCCAGGTACGCCCTTGGATGCCATCGACGCCGTTCTCCTCGACGTAGGCGAGGTGCACGGTCTCATGCTCGAAATCGTGGGCGATCGAATTCCAGTACCGCATCAGAAGCCCCATCAGCTCCTGCACGTCGGCGAGCTCGCCGAGCACTCCGGCCTCCCCCAGGGTGCCACCGAGAATCACCGGCAGGTACTCGTGCGGCATCACGGCGCGCGGACTCGCGATCAGCGCGCAGAAAAGGCCGTCGACCGCTTCGAGCGAGAGCCCCTCGGGATTCGGATTCGCGGCCAGGCGCTCCGCGAGCGCGTCGACCTCGGCCTCGGAAAGGCCCTGTTGCAAGCTGCTGCTCATCCCGCTCAGACCTCCTCGCTCGCGTCCTTGATCTCGAGCTTGAACTGCCAGCCCTCGTACGCCATCAGCATCCGCCCGAACTGCTCCCAGGTCACCTCGCGGCCATCGATCATAAGAAGCGGCAAGTGGCCGTCCTCGTTTTCATCCCAGTCGATCCGGCCGCGCACGAGGAATTCGGCGATCCGCAGCCCGGCCGATCCCTCGTCGCGCTCGAGATGCCGCCGGGACAAGGCGCGGCGCATGCGCTCGATGAGCTGCGCCATGAGGGCGAAGAGATCCCACTCGGGATCACCGAGGACCTCGAAGGCATAGCCGCCGGGAGCGCCGTCCTTGAGTTCGAAGGCCTCGAGTGCAACGTGCTCGCCATTGAGGCGCACGGAAAAGTGGAACCGGTGCGGCTCGCCGGCGGCGTCCATCATCTCGACGGATTCGAATTGGACGTGCTCGAACTTGAGCCCGCCGAGGCGCGCCACCTCCTCGTTGAAGCAGCGGCTGCAGAGGTCGCGATAGCCGGTCTCGGGCGACCCGTAATGGACCGACTCGTAGCCTGCGACCCTCTCGCGGCAGGTGTGGCAGACGAGGAGTGTCGTCATGGGGCTGCGGTTCCGGGCCGGATGAGCGGGTCGCAAATTCTACCCTGCCAGCGAGTCGCCCGGCAGCGGGCTCATTCTCGCGAGCAAAGTGACGGCGCCCGTTCGTGTCTGGGGATTATCCTGCTGGACGGCGAGACTGCGGAGGACATTCGCTGTGGACATCGACACCTACAAGATCGACGAGGCGACCCTGGCTTTGCTATACCTCGGCCTGCACGAACGCTGCAGGGCCTGGAAGAGTTTCGATTGGGACGCGATGGGTAGGCTGCACGAGAAGGGGTTCATCTCCGATCCTGTGGGCAAGGCGAAATCGGTGACGTTCACCGATGAAGGCCTGCGGGAATCGGAGCGCCTGTTCCGGGAGCTGTTCGCCGGGCGCGGGTGACGGGCCAGGGGCCGCCCATTCCTTCCGAACGTCGATCAACAATTAATCATGAAGGTCAGGGACTCCTGCGGCCGGCTCTTGCGTCGATCATACAGGCGGGAGGTCGCGATGTTCGCGTGCCCGAGCCACTCCTGACCCTTGGCTATCACGGTTTCATGCTCGAGCGCATGGGTCGTGGCGGTCGCGCCGTCGAGCTCATCGCTTCGGCGCCGATGACTTGCGTCCGTACTTGTCGATGAGATCGTCGACCGCCTCATCGAGCAGCTCGTAGCGGTCGCGCCCGGCTTTCTCCGGAAGCTCGGCGAAGGCCTGCTCCTGGCGCTCTCCGAGACGGAGCGCCGGCTCGATGCCGTAATCCTTCATCCACTGGTGCAA
>JAKBCR010000418.1 GCA_021807675.1 Pseudomonadota bacterium | reverse complement strand
GATGTCATCGGTTCTGCCGACGAAGTAGAGAAATCCCTCGGCGTCCATCCGGAAGAGATCGTGAGTGCACAAGACCCATTGACCGTAGAGCTTGCCCGGCTTCAGCATTTCGGTGGTGAGATCCGGCCGGTTCCAGTAGCCTGTCATCACGTGCGGTCCCCGGACATGGAGAATGCCGACTTCGCCCGCGGGGACCGGCTCTCCGGTCTCCGACAGGAGGTAGACCTCCGTACCCGGGATTGCCTTGCCCACCGAGCCGGGCTTGGCGTCGATCAGCTCGGGCTCCAGATAGCTGACGCGCTTGCACTCCGTGAGGCCGTACATCTTGTAGATGAGCGCGTGCGGAAATATCTGCCGCAGGCCGGGAATGAAGTCATCCGGCAGGGCGGCGGCGGTGTTGGTGATTCGTGTGACCGACGGGAACGAGAGAGGAGAGCGCTGATGTGCGGCCAGCAGGGTGGCGAAGAGGGTGGGCACTCCGGGAAATACCGTTATGCCCTCATCCCGGATGCGCGCGTACACCTGCGCGGGAAAGGTGAACGACCGCTCGAGCACCAGGGTCGCCCCCAATGTGACGGATATCAGAAGCTGATACAGCCCGTAATCGAACGAGAGCGGCAGCGCGCAGAGGATCCGCTCTTCGGCTCCCAAGCGCAGGTACTCGATCAGGCTCCGTACCGTGAACGCCATCGCCTGATGGGTCTGCATGACGCCCTTTGGCGCTCCGGTGCTGCCGGACGTATAAATGATCGCCGCGAGATCCAGCGGGATGCCGCTGGCGGTCGTGTCCGGCGACCGATCGGGAGCGATGGCGTCCTCGAAGGAGTCGATGCCAGGCTGCTGCGGAAGCCGGCCCGAGCAGATGACGGCGGGGCGGGGCTCGAGTCGTCTCACGACGGGTAGGAAGGTGCGCGCCAGATGGTCCGCGCTTGCCAGGACTCGCGCGCCGCTGTCTCGCAGGATGAGCTCGAGTTTCTCCTCCTTCGTCTGCGGATTGACGATGACCACGACGGCGTCGGCGATCAGGGTGGCGTAGATCGACACCACGCAGGGCCAGGAATTGTCCAGGAAGATCGCGACGCGATCGCCTCGCCGCACGCCGAGATTGTGAAGTGCGCCAGCCATACGCCGCGCGGCTTGGGCAAGCTGTCCATAGCTGTAGGACTGCCCGTGCGCCACCAGTGCGGTGCGGCTGCCTGGCGCAGCCGCATCGGCCCAGTGCAGCAGGCTGTCGTGCAGCAGGCGAGCCGGTTTGCACGGCTGTGAAGATGGGGAAATGCCGGGGGTGCCTGCCATGCGTCTCGAGCCTATACTAGACTGAAGAAAGATGGAATATCATCATGACGTTGCGCGCGGAGCTGAAGGAATTCATCCTCAAAAATTACCTGCTGACCCGGGATGGCTCGCGGCTCGGCGATTCAGAGTCGCTGACTGAGCGGGGCATCCTCGACTCGACCGGTGCCCTGGAGCTCGTCATGCATCTGCAGGAGCGTTACGGCATCGAGGTGGTGGACGAGGAGCTGCACCCGGACAACCTGGATTCCGTCGAGAAGATTGCCGCATTCGTCGAGCGCAAGCGCGCTTGATGCCCCGCCGAGCGGCATGATCGTGCCCGATCAGTCAGAGGAGACCTGATCCGCCGTGTGCGGGATCGCCGGAGCTTTGTTGATGGAGGGAGGGGCGGCTGTCCCCGATGTGGCCGCCATGATCGCTGCTTTGCGGCACCGCGGCCCCGATGCCACGAGCTGCCTGTGGCTTTCGCCCTGTGCCTTGGCGCACGCTCGTCTCAGTATCATCGATCTCGAGACCGGAGACCAGCCGATCGCCAATGAGGACGAGACCGTCTGGACGGCTCTCAATGGTGAGATCTTCAACTTCATCGAGCTTCGCGCCGAGCTCGAGGCCCGCGGCCACCGGTTCCGCACCCGCTCCGATACCGAGGTGATCGTGCACGCGTACGAAGAGTACGGCGTGCGATTCGTAGAGCGGCTGAACGGCCAGTTCGCCATCGCACTCTGGGACATCCCGCGGCAGCGCCTCGTGCTGGCGCGGGATCGGGTCGGCGTGCGGCCGCTGTTTTACGCCCGAAGCCGCGGGCGCCTGCTGTTCGCGTCGGAGATCAAGGCCATTCTCGCAGTTGCGCCGGAGCTGGCCGCGCTCGATGAGCGCGGCCTGGCACAGGTCTTCACGTTCTGGGCGACGGTGGGCCACCAGACCGTATTCAAGGGTGTGCGGAGTCTCCCTCCCGGGCATCTTCTTGTCCTCGAAGAAGGCGTCGAGCGGCTCGAGCGATATTGGGACTGGACATTCTCAGACGGGTCGGCTGAGGCGGACCTGTCCATTGAGCACGCTGCGGAGGCACTTCGCGCGCTGCTCACCGACGCCGTCAGGCTGCAATTGCGAGCGGACGTGCCCGTCGGAGCCTATCTGAGCGGCGGACTGGACTCCTCAGGGATAGCCGCGCTGACTTCCAGGCTCAACGTCGGCGCGCTGCGCACGTTCTCGATTGCCTTCGACGACGCAGAATTCGACGAGAGCGCCTACCAGCGCCGCATGGTCGAGCACCTGGGCGTCGAGCACACGACGGTGCGCTGCAGCAGCCGCGACATCGGCGATGCCTTCCCGGAACTGATCTGGCATACGGAATCTCCCGTCCTGCGCACGGCACCGGCGCCGCTGATGCTCTTGTCGCAGCACGTG
>JAKBCR010000417.1 GCA_021807675.1 Pseudomonadota bacterium | reverse complement strand
TGGAATTCCGGCGCCGTAAGCGGCCGCCGCGGCGCAGCCGCCGGCGTCGTGCGCGCGGGAACGAGCGCGGCCGCCTTGGGTCGCGTCGTCGAGCTCATCGCTTCGGCGCCGACGAGTTGCGGCGGAATTTCTCGATGAGGTCGTCGACGGCCTCATCGAGCAGCTCGTAGCGATCACGCCCGGACTTCTGCGGGAGCTCGGCAAAGGCCTTCTCCTGGCGCTCGCTCAAGCGCAGCGCGGACTCGATGTCATAGTCGCGGAACCATTGCTGCAGCTCGCGTCCGCCGGCGGTGAGGAATCGCACGAGCCGGCCGGCTTGGCCGGTGGTGGGATGCTCGCGGATGGCGGTCTCGATGGTCTGCAGGGCGATTTGCGCCCGCTCCATGATTGCCTCCGTGCCGTGATCGATCGCCGCCGCGTGCGTGAGCTTCCGGCCGCCGACTATCTCGAGCCAGGCATCGCGCCGCTCCTGGGCCTCAACCTCGTTCGTGACTTGCAGGGTGATTTCGATCTTTTCGGCCATGCGATCGCTCCATCTCCTCGCTGGGACTCAGAGGTCGAACTCTCCATTTTCATAAATACCCGTGCCTACACCTGGCACGGACGATTGGCTCGAGTGGTTGATGGCAGCGGTCTACGAAACCGTACTCGGAGCGATCCGAGCGGGGGTTCGAATCCCTCATCGTCCGCCAGTCATTTTATTCCCGATAAAATATATTATCAATACTCGCGGGGAAACGTGTGCTTGCGCGGTGGCCACAGCTGCACTCACAATCTACGCGCCAGGAGCGATGTGCGTTGTGGGCGTTGAGCCCTTGGTGCCGAAAAAACCAGCGGCCGCTCGGTGTGGATGCGATCCTAGGGCATACGAACCACGATGAAAGAATGATCTGGATCGCCTCCATCTGCATCTCCGTCGCTGCGCTCGTGGTCTCGGCGATGACGGCTTGGTTGACGTTGCTTCGCCGCGGCACGGTTCGCATGACCAGGCCTGCCGTGGTGTATTTCGGACCCGATGGCGCTTCACGCAAGGAAGGGTCGGCCAAACCCAAAATCTTTCTGCGCTCGCTGGTCTACAGCACTGGCAAGCGGGGACACATCATCGAAAGCATGTTCGCGACGTTGCGTCGCGGCGAGATGCGCCAGACGTTCAATATCTGGGTATACGGCGAGGACAAGCTGGCCCGCGGCAGTGGCATCTACGTTGGCGAGACGGGTGTGGTCTGCAATCATCACTTCGTGCTGCCGGAAGATGGAACCCGCTTTGAGTTTTTAGCCGGCGACTATCGGCTCGATGTGTACGCGGCGCTGGTCGGGCATTCGGCGTCGCTGCACTTGTGCTCAGTATCTTTGAGCATCAGCGAGCAGGCAGCGCAGCAGCTGAAGGACCCGGAGTGCGGCATTTACTTCGACTGGGGGCCAGAATCGCAACGGTATCAGTCTCATGTCCGCAAGAAGGCCACCACTGACTAACATCTGATGCGGCTGTTCCTGGGTGCCGTCGGTGAGGCCCGCATTGAGGGGCAAGAAAGATAAGCTTCATGCCGAGGTTTCGACGCGTTGAGCCGTTCTGGCTCGTGCTGTACGACGATGACCGGAAGATCTTCACTGTTGTCGGTCCGATGACTGATGACACGCCGTGGATCGATCGGATCAGCAAGGCACAGGCTCAAAGGCGGCAAATTGGCTGTAGTAATCTTGGTGCTCGATCGGACGGGCAGGCGATCTCTGAGGCGCAGCAGTTCTTGGGCCATCGCTATCGCCACGTGCACGTGAATGAGATCTTGGTCTGAGCGTGTGAGCGGGACCGCATATTCTCGAGAGATCGACCATGAGCGATGTCATCCAGTTCTCTTGCCCTCAATGTCACGGTGAGACGTTCAAAGTCGGCACTGAGGTCAAGCGCCTCGAGGACTTTGATGGTGCGGTCTGCACCGGCTGCGGTAGAACGATCAGCGAAAAGGACATCAAGAATCGCGCCGCTGAGATTGCCAGAAAGCTCATCGTCGATGCTCTGAAGCGATAGCCACCACGAACACGGGAGAGACGGGTATGCCTCCGCACGTCACGTTCAAAGATATATACGACTGCCTAGTGGACCACGGTCCAGCGACGGTAGTATCGAGTGTTGGCACTCAATATGAGGTGACTGCCCAACCTACGACGAAAGGCAAGAACAAGGGGGTTGAGACCATTATCGGCCAGCTCCCAAGTGGCAGGCCAAACGACGCCGTGCGGATTCATGCAGACTGTTGGGGCGAGGATAAGACCTGTGCGGGGACCCGGGCCGGTGGATTGCTGAACGGCAAGCCGTCGCTCTACGACTGGTACGCAGAGCACTGTGGCAAGGTGTAGCGGGAGCGCTCACATGCTCTCGATCAGCTCTCGGGGTGCCGCGACGGCGGACATCCTCGCGTATCTGGAGGACGCGCGCGATGGCGCCGCAAAACGCCGGCGGTCTCTGGGCGCCGCCGGCGCGCGGAGCAACTTTTGCGGGTTGCCGGATCAGTCGGACCCGCGCCGCCGCTTTAAAAACCGCGTTACGGTATCGACGTCGTGCTTCGGAAGGCCTCCCTCGGCGACCCGCGCAATCTTCGCGAGAACCTCGGCTTGCGATACGCGCTCGGGCTCAGCCACCTCGATGACGAGCCGCCCGGGGCTCACCCGCACCGTCACCGGGACGCCGATGGCGAACCCGGCGCGTTTGAGCCAGGCGCCCTGGAGCCG
>JAKBCR010000416.1 GCA_021807675.1 Pseudomonadota bacterium | reverse complement strand
ACGCTCACGGGGAACGCGGCGCCAGCAGGGCCCGGGCAGCGGAGAAGGGGAAACGAGTTCCAATCGGTCCGCAGCCTCCCATGATGCCTATCGCACACTCTGTTCCGTTGCGATCCACTCCGGCCACGCACGGCACGGCCTCTCTCGGTCCGCGCGATCCGTGGCAGGTGTGGTCAATCGCCGCCGGTGAGCGGATGCGAGCGGCGCTTGTTGCGTGGGCGAAGCGCGCGAATTGGACAGTCGAGTGGTACGCCTCCGACTGGCGTGCCCCCGTCGCGGTCGAGATCACCGCCAAGAGCTTTCTCGCCGCGGCACATGAGTGGACACAATCCGCGGTGAGCAACGGCGCACCGATCCGCGTCGAGGCGAGGACCGGCAATCGCGTGCTCGTCGTCGAGTCCACGGTCCGCAATCAGAACGGGTTCTAATCATGAAAATCTCTCGCATTCTCATCGGGGTGGGCGCGGTTCTCTCGCTCACCGCCTGTGCATCGGGTCCCACCAGGGAGCCGGGTGGCTCGGCGCTCCCGCCGCTCTCGGCCGTGGATAAACCGCTGCCTCGCCCGCAGGCGGCCTTTTCGGTCACGCCGGGGTACTTTCTCTACGCCGGGCCGCTCGGCCGCCGGCCGCTCCCCCCACCGCGCTCGATGACACAGCATGTGGTGTACCAGACCATGGTGGAGAGCCGGTTCATGAATGCCGTGCAGTTTGTCGAGGACAACTGCGGGGTGTCAATCGACACGCAGGAATTGAGCGCGGGGGCGAAGATGCCGCCGCTCGCCTACGGCGGGACGTGCGCCGGCCTCCTCGCCGCGGCGAGTCAGTCGATGGGGTACGCGGTGACGTACAGGATGGGGGGCGACGGGCTCGAGCACGCACGCATCGTGCGTGAGATCACCCGGACGTTCCAGTTGCCGATCCTCGGGGAGGCGACGAAGTCCTCCGCCACGGTGAGCGCGAAGAACTCGACCGGCGGCAATGGGTCTTCCTCCGGCGGCGCGGCGGGCGGAACACAGAGCATGGGCAGCGCCTCATCGAAGTCCTCCGTGGCGACCTCGGAGTCGTACAACGCGGACGTGTGGAAAGGAATCTTGTCTGAGGCGCGCGCGGTGGCGATGCCCGCGATGCTGACCGCTGATCCATCCACCGCGACGGTGACGATCACAGGTTCCCGCACGGATGTCGAGCGCTTCGCGCGATGGGTACGCAATATCTCCCGGCGGCTTCAGCGCCAGGTCCAGGTCAACATCCACGTCTACACGGTCACGCTGAACAATGACTCAAACTATGGTCTCGCGCCATCGGTGATCTGGAAGTATCTGAAGGGCTTGAATTCGGTGAGCATCACCGCGCCCTCGGCGCTCGAGCTCGCCTCCGGTGCGACACCGTCCACCATCCAGTTCTCTGCCGGTCACGGACCCTTCAGCGGCACGCAAGCCGCGGTGAATGCGCTCTCGCAAGTGGGGAGCGTTCGCCAGGTGTACTCGAACTCGCTGCTGGCATTGAACGGCCACGTGGTGACGGTCAATGATGCGACCAACTATGGCTATCTCGCCGAGAGCAGCGGCGATTCGGCGATCGCGGGCGCGAATACCTACGGCAGCCAGACGCTCATGCCGGGCAACATCAGCGCCGGGGCTGCGATCCGGGTGCTGCCGCGGGTCGCGGATGATAACCGGATCGTGTTGTCGATCGTCTTTCGCTTTATCGGCACCCCGACCTTCAAGACGATCACCTCGGGTACCGAGAGCATTCAGATCCCGCAGGACCCGGAGACGGCCTTCAACCAGACGCTCGACATGCGAAGTGGCGCGACGGTGATGCTGCTCGGGTTCAAGAACCAGCAGGACTCGAAGACGCTCGAGGGCACCGGGAGTCCCAAGTTCTGGCTCTTCGGCGGCGGCCGAATGCATGAGCGGGAGCGCAGTATCACGGTGGTTACCGTGACCGCTACGGCAAGTTGATCGGAGAAACACGAATCATGAAGACATCCGCAATCGTCCTCTCGGGGTTGATGCTCCTGACTTCGCTCTCGGCGGGGGCGAACACCCCAAACCCGAGCGCCCCACATGCGCCGCAGCCGGGTGCTCCTGCACCCCGCGCTGGTGGGGCGCACGCAACGCCCCCGTCCTTCGGCCCGGCGCCGAATACCGCCTATGAGCAGGCGGTCACGGCGTACCTGAACAACGTGCTCGTCGAGGTCCGAAAGCATCAAGCGCAGGCGAGCTCTGGATCGTCCGCGCGCAATGCCGAAGTGAGTGCCGCAGGACCCCCGTCGAACGTCGCACCTCCGCAGGCGGCGGTCGATGTCGCCGATCTGCCGCAAGTCGAGGCGATCATGATTGGCCGTCGCGCGATGGCGCGTTTGATGACTGCGAGCGGCGGCCTGCTCATCGTCGGGGTGCACGATGTCACGCGCTATGGCACGGTGACGAGAATCGACTCTACTGGGGTCTGGCTACGACCCACGGGACTCGCTCATCCGATCCTGCTCGAGGACCTGACGCCGAGCGAGTTGGCGAGCGCGGGCGGCTCGGATGGCGCGAGAACGATGGGACCGTACGGAGGCGGCGAGTCCATCGCCACGCCCCCCATTCCGATCTCACCATCCCCGTCTCGGTTACCGTCTGGCGTGAGAAGGTACTGATTCCATGGAGGGCACACAGGAGACACGAGAGGCGGCCCCGGTCGAACGCGGTGCCCCGCCGGATGCGGGCAAGCCGCTCGAGAGCGT